>NZ_JBEXDG010000066.1:0-55642 GCF_040605635.1 Dactylosporangium sp. NPDC005555 | reverse complement strand
GCATGTGTAACGGGAGCTTCGTTGCTGCGCAAGCCGCCACGCGGCATCGACAACCCTCGACGCAAATCCTTAACTCACCGGCATTGCGTCATAGCAGCACAAAGTCTTCCGGATCACGGGAAAGAGGCCGATGGCTGGCACCGGCCTCCGGTGCCTTTCGGCGGCGGGGCTGGGCTTCTAGTCGTCGTCGCCTTCGGTGGCTTTGAGGGCGCCCAGGACCTCGGGGAGTTCGTCGGGCTTGATGAGGACGTCGCGGGCCTTGGAGCCTTCCGAGGGGCCGACGATGCCCCGGGTCTCCATCAGGTCCATGAGGCGGCCCGCCTTGGCGAAGCCGACCCGCAGCTTGCGCTGCAGCATCGAGGTGGAGCCGAACTGGCTGGTGACGACGAGCTCGATCGCCTGGAGCAGCAGGTCGAGGTCGTCGCCGATCTCCTCGTCGACCTTCTTCTTGACGTCCTCGGGCTTGGTGGTGACGCCCTCGCGGAATTCGGGCTCGCGCTGCTCCTTGCAGAACTTGACGATGTCGCTGATCTCGGTCTCGCTGACCCAGGCGCCCTGGATGCGGATGGGCTTGGAGGCGCCCATGGGCAGGAAGAGGGCGTCGCCGCGGCCGATCAGCTTCTCGGCGCCGGGCTGGTCGAGGATGACGCGGGAGTCGGCGAGCGACGAGGTCGCGAACGCCAGGCGCGACGGCACGTTGGCCTTGATCAGGCCGGTGACGACGTCGACGCTGGGGCGCTGGGTGGCGAGGACCAGGTGGATGCCGGCGGCGCGGGCGAGCTGCGTGATGCGGACGACCGAGTCCTCGACGTCGCGCGGCGCGACCATCATCAGGTCGGCGAGCTCGTCGACGACGACCAGCAGATACGGATACGGCCGGATCACCCGCTCGCTGCCCGGCGGCGCGGTGATCTGCCCCGCCCGGACCTTGCGGTTGTAGTCGTCGATGTGCCGGACCCCGGCCGCCGCCAGGTCGTCGTAGCGCATGTCCATCTCGCGCACGACCCAGTCGAGGGCGTCGGCCGCCTTCTTCGGGTTGGTGACGATCGGCGTGACCAGGTGCGGGATGCCCTCGTAGCTGGTCAGCTCGACCCGCTTCGGGTCGACCAGCAGCAGCCGCACCTCGTCGGGCGTGGCCCTGGTCAGCAGCGACACCAGCAGCGTGTTGAGGCAGCTGGACTTGCCCGCGCCGGTCGCGCCGGCGATCAGGATGTGCGGCATCTTCGCCAGGTTGGCCATCACATAGCCGCCCTCGATGTCCTTGCCGAGAGCGACGATCAGCGGGTGATGGTCGCTGGCCGCCACGCGGGAGCGCAGCACGTCGCCGAGCGCGACATTCTCCCGGTCGGGGTTGGGGATCTCGACGCCGACGGCGCTCTTGCCGGGGATCGGGCTCTGGATGCGCACGTCGGGCGACTTCACCGCATAGGCGATGTTGCGCGACAGGGCGGTGATCCGCTCGACCTTGACGCCGTGGCCGACCTCGACCTCATAGCGGGTCACCGTCGGACCGCGGGTGAAGCCGGTGACGAGGGCGTCGACGCCGAACTGCTCGAACACGCCCTGCAGCGCGGCGGTCACCTCGTCGTTGGCGCGGGTGCGGCCGCGCGGCGCGTCGCCGGTGCCGAGCAGGTCCGGCGGAGGCAGCTTGTAGTCGGCGTCGGTGAGCGCGAGCTGCTCGGCGCGGGTGGGCAGCGGCGAGTGCTCCGGCGGGTCCTTCTCCCGCTCCTTCGCCTTCTTCCGCGAGACGGTCGCGGGGCGGGGCAGCACCACCGTGTCGTGCACGATCGCGTCGTCGTCGAGGTCACGGTCGAAGCCCGCGCCGGGCGCCGAGGCGTCATAGCCGAGCGGGCCGCCGTCCTCGTCGTCGAGCGGGTGCGGCAGTGCGGCCTGCCGGCGGCGGGGCGGCGACTTGCGGGCCGGGCGGGGCTCCGGCTCGTCATAGAGCTCCTCGAACTCCTCGTCGACGTCGAGGGTCGGGTCCTCGACGCGGCCGAGGGCGAGGTCGCGCAGCTGCCGCCAGCGGTGCGGGATGCGGCTGATCGGGGTGGCGGTGACGACCAGCAGGCCGAACCCGGCGAGCATGAGCAGCAGGGGCACGGCGACCCAGGTGGTGACGGCCTTGTCGAGCAGGCCGCCGCCGGCGCGGCCGAGCAGGCCGCCGGCCTTGTCCATGAGCGCCGGATTCTCGGGGCCGCCGGCGGCGAGATGCATGAGGCCGGTGCCGCCGATGAACAGCGCGCTCCAGCCGACGAGGCCGCGGCCGCGGTGGTCATCCTCGGGGTCGGAGCGCATGACCCGGACGCCGCTGACGAGCAGCAGCACCGGGAGGACCGCGGCGGCGCCGCCGATGAACGTGTGGCAGATCCCCGCGAGCCAGTGCCCGACGGGGCCCGCCGACTGGAACCACAGCGCCGCGGTGAGCAGCACGGAGAGGCCGATGAGGGCCAGGCCGGCGCCGTCGCGGCGGTGCGCCGGGTCCAGCTCGCGGGCGCTGGCGGCCTGGCGGCCGACGGCGCGGGCGGCCCAGCCGACGCCGTGCGCGACGCCCATCCAGACCGCGATCATGCCCCGGCCGAGCAACCCCAGCGGCGTGGCCACGACCGCGCCGCCGCGCCGCCGGGATGCCGCTGTGCGGCGCACGGGCGTCGCCCGCTTCGCCGGAGTCCGCCGTGACGCGGACGTGGAAGCGGCAGTGGCAGCCGCGGTCCGCTTCGCCGGAGTTGCCCGCTTGGACGGCGTGCTCGATCCGCCGCGGGCGCTGGGGGTGCTACCGCGGCCGGCCTGAGAGGTGCGGCCCGCCATGGTCACACCGTAGCGGTAGGCTCCGACATTTCTTCGGACCCCGCAGTCGTGTTCCGGCGCTTTCTGCGGTGCACGAAGATCCCCGCGTAGGAGACGGCGACCACCACCCCCACCAACACCTGCAACAGATGGGTGTAGCGCTCCGGATAGAGGACGCCTTCGATGTACTGGTCGATGAAGCCCTTCCCGACGCCGGTCTCGCCGGCCTTGCGGCGGGCCCAGTGCTCGACCAGCGTCAACGGGCAGGTGAGCGGGATGCCCACCACGGCGAGGCCCCAGGCGGCGGCCGCGAGATGCGGCCACAACGCCCTGGGCCACCGCCAGGCGAGGAACCCGCCCAGCACCACGTAGGCGAGGAAGCAGAAGTGCAGGACGAGCACGGTGGGCGCCAGCACCTCATACATTCCCGCTAGACCTCCACCACCGTCGGGACGATCATCGGGCGACGCCGGTAGGCCTCGTTGACCCAGCGGCCGACCGTGCGCCTGACGATCTGCTGCAGCTGATGCGGATCGGTGATGCCCTCGGTCGCGGCCTTGTTGAGCGCCTCCGTGACCAGCGGCAGCACCGCGGCGAAGATCGCCGGGTCGTCGGAGAAGCCCTTCGCCGACACCGTCGGTCCGGCGACGACCTTGCCGGTCACCGAGTCGATGACCACGGTCGCCGCGATGAACCCGCCGTCACCCAGTATGCGCCGCTCGGTGAGCAGCGACTCGCCCACGTCGCCGATGGCGAGGCCGTCGACGTAGACGTACCGCGACCGGATGTGACCGACCAGGGAGGCCTTGCCGTCGACGAGGTCGACGACGTCGCCGTCCTCGCAGAGCACGACCCGGTCGTCGGGGACACCGGCGTCGCGGGCCAGCTGGGCGTGTGCCCGCAGGTGCCGCCACTCGCCGTGCACCGGCATGAAGTTGCGCGGCTTGACCACGTTGAGCAGGTACAGCAGCTCACCGGCGGGCGCGTGCCCGGACACGTGGACCTTGGCGACGTCCTTGTGCACCACGAGCGCGCCGGCCCGGGACAGTTGGTTGATCACCCGGTACACCGCGGTCTCGTTGCCCGGCACCAGCGACGACGCGAGCACGATCATGTCGCCCTCGCCGATCTGCACGTGCCGGTGGTCGCCGTTGGCCATCCTGCCCAGGGCGCTCATCGGCTCGCCCTGGGAGCCGGTCGACATCAGCACGACCCGGTCCTCGGGCAGCCCCATCGCCTCGTCGATCGGCACCAGCAGCCCCGCCGGGATCCGGAGCAGCCCCAGGTCGCGGGCGATGCCCATGTTGCGCACCATCGACCGGCCGATCAGGGCGACCTTGCGGCCGTGCACGTGCGCGGCGTCGAACACCTGCTGGACCCGGTGCACGTGCGACGCGAACGACGCGACGATGATCCGCCCCTTGGCCCGGCCGAAGGTCCGCTCCAGGACGGGACCGATCTCCCGCTCCGGCGTGACGAACCCGGGGATCTCCGCGTTGGTCGAGTCCGACAGCAGCAGGTCGACGCCCTTGGCCCCGATCCGGGCGAACCCGGCGAGGTCGGTGATGCGGCCGTCGAGCGGCAACTGGTCCATCTTGAAGTCGCCGGTGTGCAGCACGGTGCCGGCCGCCGTGGTCACGGCCACCGCGAGCGCGTCGGGGATCGAGTGGTTGACCGCGAAGAACTCGCACTCGAACGGCCCGAGCCGCTCGACCTGGCCTTCCTTGACGGTCAGCGTGTAGGGCTCGATGCGGCGCTCGGCGAGCTTCGCCTCGACCAGGGCGAGTGTGAACTTGGACCCGACGAGCGGGATGTCGGGCTTGTGGGCGAGCAGATACGGCACGGCCCCGATGTGGTCCTCGTGGCCGTGCGTGAGCACGATCGCCTGAACCTGGTCGAGCCGGTCGAGGATCGACGAGAAGTCGGGCAGGATCAGGTCGACGCCCGGCTGCTCGACGTCGGGGAAGAGCACCCCGCAGTCGATGATGAGCATCTTGCCGTCGTGCTCGAACACCGTCATGTTGCGCCCGATGGCGCCCAGCCCGCCCAGCGGCGTGACCCGCAGAGCGCCTGGAGTGAGTGGCGGCGGTGGTTCGAGCTCGATGTGTGCCACTGTCATAGGGCCACTCCGAGGTCGTTGTGATGAGCCATCTGGTCCGCGGTGCCGATCGTGCGGCCCGCCTCAGCGCAATCCTCCCGCAGCCGGCCCAGTTCCGCCGCGTTCGCCGACACCAGCGGCGGGCGCACCGGCCCGGCGGGAAGGCCCAGCAGCGTCAGGGCGGCCTTGGTGAGGATGACACCCTGCGTGCGGAAGAATCCGCAGAACGCGGGGAGCAGTCGCAGGTGCAGCGCCCGGGCACGGGCGACGTCGCCCTCCTCGTGCGCCAGGATCATCCGCTTGGTCTCCGGGCCGAACACGTGCGTCGGCACGCCGACCACACCCACGGCGCCGACCGACAGCAGCGGCAGGGTCAGCTTGTCCTCACCCGAGTAATACGCCAGGTCGGTGCGCTTGATCACCCAGGCGCTCTCGCCGAGGTCGCCCTTGGCGTCCTTGACCGCGACGATCCGCTCGTGCTCGCCGATGCGGCACATGGTGTCGGTCTCGATCGCGACGCCGGTCCGGCCGGGGATGTCGTAGACCATCACCGGCAGCGCGGAAGAATCCGCGATCGACCGGAAGTGCTGCAGGATGCCCGCCTGCGGGGGCTTGTTGTAATACGGCGTGACGACGAGCAGCCCGTCGGCGCCCGCCTTCTCCGCTGCGCGGGCCAGCTCGATCGTGTGATGCGTGTCGTTGGTGCCGACACCGGCGATCACCGTGGCCCGGTCGCCGACCGCCTCGATGACGGCGCGCAACACCTGGTCCTTCTCGGCGTCGCTGGTCGTCGCCGACTCGCCGGTGGTCCCGTTGACCACCAGGCCGTCGTGCTCCTGGTCGTCGACCAGGTGAGCGGCCAGCCGCGCCGCACCGTCGACGTCGAGCGAACCGTCAGCGCGGAATGGCGTCACCATCGCGCTGAGCAGCCGGCCGAACGGCCGGCCGGGGTCGGAACCGGTGCGTGTCATACGCACAACCTAGCGGACGCCTTCTGGTCGCTCAGCTCAAGATTCCCAGCTGTACTGGGCGGCGGCGACCTCGGTGCCGTCGGCCAGCGTCGTCATGGTGAAGTCCGCGAATACGTTGGGCGCCACGCGCTGCAGTTCCTTGAGGCAGGCGATCGCCACCTGGCGGATCTCCACGTCCGCCGCCTCGGTCGCGCGCATGGTCACGAAGTGCCGCCACGCCCGGTAGTTGCCGGTCACCACGATCTTCGTCTCGGCCGCGTTGGGCAGCACCGCCCGCGCCGCCTGCCGGGCCTGCTTGCGCCGGCTCGTGCCGTCCTCGACCTCGCTGAACTTGGCCTCCAGGCCCTCCAGGAGCTCGTTGTAGGCCCGCAGCGCCGCCTCCGACGCCTCGACGAACACCTTGTGCAGCGCCGGATCCTCGGCGATCACGTCGGGCTCGACCATCTGGGCCTCGCGCCCCGGCACGTACCGCTGCGACAACTGCGAAAAGGAGAAGTGCCGGTGCCTGACCAGCTCGTGCGTGAACGACCGCGACACGCCGGTCAGGTAGAACGTGACGGTCCCGTGCTCCAGCACCGACAGGTGCCCGACCTCGAGAATGTGGCGCAGGTAGCCCTCGTTGGTGGCGGTCGCCGGGTTCGGCTTCTTCCACGACTGGTAGCACGCCCGGCCCGCGAACTCCGCCAGCGCCTGCCCGCCGTCCGCATCGGTCTCCCACGGGACGTCTGCGGGAGCTTCGAAGTGCGTCCAGGCGATCGCTTTGGCGGAGAGCATTTTCCGAGGGTACTAAACGAACATCCAGTCGAACGGCGCCCAGGGCAGGTTGCGTGCGACGGACCACACCAACCACACCACGAGGAAGCCGATGAGCGCGCCGCTGGACAGCCGCATCGTCGGCAGCACCTGCCGGCCGGCCAGCCGGTTGAGGGTCCAGCTCACATACATGTAAACCAGGAACGGCGTCGCGAACACCATCATCGCGTGGTGGTGCGCCGCCGCCGGGATGTCGCCGTGCAGCAGATACCAGGCGGCGCGGGTGCCACCGCACCCCGGGCAGTCGAACCCGGTGAACAGCTTCATGACACACGTCGGAGCGGCCGTCGCACTGGTCTCGGTCGGCCGCATCAGCAGTGTGTACGCCACACCGCCGGACAACAGCGTCGTCAAGCCGAGCGGCGACACCCAGCGCGGCATCCGCTCGACCAGCCGCGCGATCCGCCCTTTCGGCGGCGCGACGTAGCTGTACTGGTAAGCGTGCGGCGGATGGTCCGGCCCGGGCTGCTGCTCCATGCCGGCCTGCGGCGCACCGGCGAACGCCGCCAGCCTGTCACTGCTGGGCGCGGCCTGAAGAGGTGACGTCACGCCATTCACGCTACACCGCGCAGGCCAGCACACCAGGGGCCGCACGACCGGACCGCCGACGCCGCGCCGTCACGGTGGGGGTTCTTGATGATCCGGAAGAGTTTGTGTCGCCAGAGAGCCTGTTGCGAAATGGCCGTCTCACGTTCCGTGCTGAGAAAAACACGGCTGTGCGAGCCGGTCGCGGCCGATCGGTAGCCGTCGAGGGTCGCGACGACCGTCGACGAGACAGTTTTCCGCCAGAACGCAACAGGCTCCAGAGCAGCACAAACTCTTCCAGATCATGGAAAGCGCCGGTGGCCACGCTCCGCGTCGCGCCGGTGGTCAGGTGGTCATCGCCTTGGCCAGGTCGACCGCGAAGTCGCCCGCCACCGGCAGGTCGACCCGCTCCAGGCCCAGCCACCCCGCGAACCGGCGCAGCTCCGCCCACAGCGCCTCCGCCACCTCGCCCCGCGAGGGTGCGCCGCGTCCGGTGAGGGGCTCCACCCACACGGCCGGCACCAGCAGGGTCGAGGAGCGGCGGTCCGCCTTCAGGTCGACCCGGGCGACGAGCCGGTCGCCGAGCAGGAACGGCAGCACGTAATAGCCATAGAGACGCTGCAGGGGCGGGACGTAGATCTCGATGCGGTAGGTGAAGCCGAACAGCCGTGCCACCCGGGCCCGCTCCCACATCAGCGGGTCGAAGGGGCTGACCAGGGTCGCCGCCCCGATGGGGCGCGGGTTGGGCGCCTCGTGGTGCAGATAGGCGCGGGGCTGCCAGCCCTCCACCTCCGTGGGGATGAGCTCCCCCGCCTCGACCAGCTCGGCGATCGCCGTGCGCGCCCCGGCGAGCGGCAACCGGAAATAGTCGCGCAGCTCGGCCTCGGCGGCCACGCCCAGGGAGCGGGCGGCGACGCGGACCAGGTCACGGTAGGCGTCGGCGGGCTCTGGGGTGGGCGCGGCGAGGACCGCGGCGGGCAGGATGCGCTCGGGGACGTCATAGACCCGGGCGAACGACGCGTTGCGCGCGGCGACGCTGACCTCGCCGGTGTAGAAGAGCCACTCGATCGCGGTCTTGGTGTCCGACCAGTTCCACCCCCAGTGGTCCTTGCTGCGGGGGCCGGCGAGGTCGCCCTCGACCTCGTTGGCGGTGATCGGGCCCTTGGCTCGGATCTCCTCGAGCACCCACCGGATCAGCTCGGGCTGTTCCTTGGCCATGCGGACCATCCGCCCCCAGGCGGCGCCGGACTGCATCCGCCAGCGCAGCGCCGGGTGCAGGTGGACCGGGACGAGGGACGCCTCGTGGGCCCAGTATTCGAACAGCTCGCGGGGGCGGCGATAGGCGAGCCGGTCGAGCAGCTCGGTCGGATAGGGGCCCAGGCGGCTGTAGGCGGGCAGATAGTGCGCGCGCTGGACGACATTGACCGAGTCGATCTGCAGCAGACCTGTGCGGCCGAGGACCCGCTTCAGATGGCGCCGCTCGGGCACGCCCGCCGGGGCACGGTCGGCGAAGCCCTGAGCGGCGAGAGCGATCCTCCGCGCCTGCGTGAGTGTCAGCACCCCGCGAGGCTATCGCCGGGGTACGACAAAAAGCGGCCCCGGAGAAACCGGGGCCGCTTTGCCGGACTATGAGAGATCAGGCGCCGACGAGCGGCCGGGCCGGCTCCCCCGCGTCCTTGGCGTCGAACGCCGCACTGACCCGCCGGTCGATCTCCACCAGGTCGGGCACCTCCTCGACGACCGGACCGGTCGACGTGGCCGGGTTGGCCGTGCGGGGCGGCCCGGAGCTCTCCGAAGCGGGCTCGCGGATCGGCAGTGTGATCAGCAGGGCGATCATCAGCAGCACGTAGGCGTTGCCGCCGATCAGGCCGAGACCGTCGAACTTCATGTGGAACGCCCAGGGCGTGCGGCTGCACAGCAGCAGGTACGAGAACACCCCGAAGATCATGAGGTGCCGCCTGCGGCGGGCGTCGCTGCTCTTGTCGGTCGCGTGGTCCAGCAGGACCGCGATCGACGGCAGCACCCACACCAGGTGGTGGATCCAGCTGATCGGGCTGACCATGCAGCCGACCAGACCGGTCAGCGCCAGCCCGGCGAGCTCGTCGCCCGCCTTGATCGCCTTGCGGACCCGCCACGCCCAGACGGCGAGGGCGCCGACCACCAGCAGCAGCCACAGCGGCTTCATCGGGTCGGGGTTGAAGAGCCGGGCGACGAGACCGCTGAGCGCCTGGTTGGACACGAACGTGGCGGAGCCGACGCGGTCGGTGTTCCACATCGCGTCGGTCCAGAAGACCCGCGAGGCGTCCGGCGCGAAGGTCGCGGCCGCCCAGGTCGCGGCGGCAGCGGTGGCCGTGGAGACGGCGGCCGCGCGCCAGCGGCGGGTGACCACGAGGTACAGGATGAACACGCCCGGCGTGAGCTTGATCGCGGTGGCCAGGCCGACGCCGATGCCGCCGAGGCGGGAGCCGCCACGGACGAGCAGCAGCAGGTCACCGACGACCATGAACAGCAGCAGGATGTTGACCTGGCCGAAGTTGACGGTCTCGCGCACCGGCTCGAAGGCGGCCACCAGGCCGAAGGCGATGGCCAGGGAGAACCAGAACTGCCAACCCTGGCGCTTGATGACCGGGCCGATGAGCCAGGTGATGATGAAGCCGAGCGCGACGACGTTCATCGTCACGCTGATCGCGATCGCGCTGTGCCAGCCGATGAGCGCCATCGGCGACATCAGGGCAGCGGCGAACGGTGGGTAGGTGAAGCCGTACGGCGTGCCGGGGACCAGGTAGTCATAGATGTCGCCACCCTTGTTCACCCAGTAGTCCATGGCGCCGTAGTAGACCTTCAGGTCGAAATACCCGTTTCTCGCCGCGGCCACGTACAAGAAGGCCCATACGACGGCCCATACGGCCGCCACGATGAGGACCTGCTTGACCCGGGGCCGAAGCTTGGGCCGGACGGCCGTCAACACGGCGACTCGTCCTCGCTCCGCCACTTGTGCTGCCCTCCATCGCTCGTTGCTGGCTTTAGCTGCTGCCTGTCTCAACGGTTGCTCGGGTCCAACTGTGACGAGCCGGCGCTACCCCGCCACGTGGCTCTTCACACAAAATCCGTAGGCTGCTGCGTCATGACGCTCGGGTTCGTCCGACCGGCGCGACTCGACGACGTCGTCGAGATCACGCGCATCCAACTCTCGACCTGGCGGGTCGCCTATCGGCGACTGCTGCCCCAACACATCCTCGACCAACTGGACGAAGACTGGATTACCCGCAGGTGGCGAGACGCAATCACGGAACCGCCGACCCCTGAGCACCGGGTCCTGGTCGCGGTGGAGCAACAGGAGTCGCCCGGCGCCGGACCGACCTCAGCATACGTCGTGGGTTTTGCCGCGTCAGGTCCTGCAGACGACACCGCGCTCGCCCCGGACGAAGATCACACCGTCCTGACGAAGGCCGCCGCCATCACCGATGTCCTGGTTGAACCCCGCTGGGGACGTCGCGGTCACGGCAGCCGATTGCTGGCGGCTAGTGTCGATTTATGGCGTACTGACGGATTTACGACAGCCCTTGCCTGGACGTTCGCCGACGACCGTGTTACGCGTCGATTTCTGGAGAGTTCCGGCTGGGCCCCGGACGGGGTCAGCCGGTCACTCGATGTTGATGATCTGCTCATCCCGCAGATCCGGTGGCACGTGTCACTCGAGACCGAAGAAGCCCCTGTCGTTACCGCGATGTGACCCTGTTGCGCCCGAATTGGGGCCTCTGGATCCCACCATTTGGAAACGTCGGACTGAACGCGAAACGACTACACAACGTGACGCTAGTCCAGCAGCGGGCCGAGCCCGACCGTCAGTCCCGGCCGTGACACGACGGCACGGACGGCGAGCAGGACGCCCGGCATGAACGACTTCCGGTCGAACGAGTCGTGCCGGATGGTCAGCGTCTCCCCCGTGGCACCGAAGAGGACCTCCTGGTGCGCGACGAGCCCCCGGACGCGCAGCGAGTGCACCGGCACCCCCTCGACATCCGTGCCGCGGGCACCCGCCATCTCCTCCGTCGTGGCATCGGGCACCGGCCCGAGCCCAGCGGAGGCACGCGCCTCGGCGATGAGCTGAGCGGTGCGCAGCGCGGTGCCGCTCGGCGCGTCGATCTTCTGAGGATGGTGCATCTCGACCACTTCGACCGACTCGAAGTAGCGGGCGGCGCGGGCCGCGAACTCCATCATCAGCACGGCACCGACGGCGAAGTTGGGCGCGATGACCACGCCGACGTCAGGTTTGTCAGCGAGCCAGGACCGCACCTCGTCCAGCCGCGCCGTGGTGAAGCCCGACGTGCCCACGACCGCGTGCACGCCATGGGAAACGCACCACCGCAGCGTGTCCATCACCACGTCGGGTGTGGTGAAGTCGACCAGGACGTCGAGATCCTCGACCAGCGAGTCACCGACGTCCAGCGACGCCACCAGCGAAAGATCGGCGCTCGCGGAGATGGCCTGGCACGCCTCGGTGCCCATGCGGCCGCGCGCGCCGAGCACGCCGACCCTGATCTTTGCAGTCACACGGGATAATTTATCCCAACGCTCCGGCGAAGGCGTTGTCGTCGAAGTCGCCGATCACGGCGAGGGACATCGGCCGGGACAGCAGCTCAGCGGCCACCTGACGGACCATCTCGGGCGTGACGAGGTCGACCTGGCGCAGCACCTCGTCGACGGACATCAGCTCGTCGTACAGAAGCTCACCCTTGCCGAGGCGACTCATCCGCGACCCGGTGTCCTCCAGGCCCAGCACGACCGCGCCCTTGAGCATGCCCTTGCCGCGCTCGACCTCGGCGTCGGTGACGCCCTCCGCCGCGACCCTGGCCAGCTCGTCCCGGGTGATGGAGAGGACCTCTTCGACCTTGCCGGGCGCGCAGCCGGCGTAGACCCCGAAGAGCCCCGCGTCGCTGTACTGCGACGTGAACGAGTAGACCGAGTAGGCCAGCCCGCGCTGCTCACGGATCTGCTGGAAGAGCCGGCTCGACATGCCGCCGCCGAGGACGTTGTTGAGCGCGCCGACGGCGAAGCGGTTCTCGTGCTGCCGCGGGTAGCCCACGCAGCCGAGCACGACATGCGCCTGCTCGGTGTCCTTGTTGCGGACCACGACCTGCCCGGAGCGGGTCGGCACCCTCGTGGTGCGGGAGCGCCGCGGCGCCGGGTCGGCGGCGACCGAAAGACCCTTGAAGGCCGCGCGCACCGCCTTGACGACCTTCGCGTGGTCGAGGTTGCCCGCCGCGGCGATCACCATCTGCGACGGCAGGTACCGCCTGTGGTAGAAGCTGTCGATCTGCTTGCGGGTCAGCGCGGAGATGCTCGCCACGCTGCCGGAGATCTGCCGGCCCAGCGGGTGGTTGCCGTAGATCGCCTCGGTGAAGACGTCGTGCACCTCGTCGCCGGGCTCGTCGTCGTGCATCGCGATCTCCTCGAGGATCACGCCACGCTCGGTCTCGACGTCCGCGTCGGTCAGCACGGAGTCGATGACCAGGTCGCACACCACGTCGATGGCGAGCGGCAGGTCAGCGTCGAGCACCCGCGCGTAGTAGCACGTGTACTCCTTGGCGGTGAACGCGTTGGTCTCCCCGCCGACCGCCTCGATCTGCGAGGAGATCTCCAGCGCGTTGCGCCGCTTGGTGCCCTTGAACAACAGGTGCTCGAGGAAGTGGGAGACCCCGGACAGCGCCGGGGTCTCGTCCCGTGAGCCGATGCCGACCCAGACGCCGAACGACACGCTGCGCATCGCCGGAATCGCCTCGGTCAGGATGCGCAGCCCGTTGGGCAGCACGGTGCGGCGCACCGTGCCACCCAGCGGGTCATCTGCCAACGTCTGGGTCAGCGGTCGACTCACCATGTCTCAGCTGTGCCGGTTCCGCCGGCGACGGAACTCGCCGCCGTCCTCGTCACCCTCGGAGTCGCCCTCGGCGGACGGCTCGGAGGACGGCTCGGAGGAGGAAGGCGCGGAAGCCTGCCGCGGTGCCCGGTCGCCGCGCTCGCGGGAGCGGGGGCCACGGTCGCCACCACGGTCACGGCCGGAGGGCCGCTCACCGCCGGAGCCGGACGGGGCGCCGCCACCGGCCGCCGTGGCCTCCGCCGCAGCGGCGGCCTCGGCCTCGGTCAGCACCTTGTCCAGGTAGATCTTGCCGCGGTTGTCGATGTCCGCGATCTGCACCTCGACCTTGTCGCCGACGTTGAGGAAGTCCTCGACCCGGTCGACGCGCTTGCCGTTGCCCACCTTCGAGATGTGCAGCAGGCCGTCGCGGCCGGGCAGCAGCGAGATGAAGGCGCCGAACGCGGCCGTCTTCACCACCGTGCCGAGGAACTTGTCCCCGACCTTCGGCATCGTCGGGTTGGCGATGGCGTTGATCCGCTCGACCGCGGCCTCGGCCGACGGGCCGTTGGTCGCGCCGACGTAGATCGTGCCGTCGTCCTCGATGCTGATCTCGGCGCCGGTCTCGTCCTGGATGGCGTTGATGGTCTGGCCCTTGGGCCCGATCACCATGCCGATCTTGTCGACGGGGATGCGGACCGTGGTCACGCGGGGCGCGTACTGGCTCATGCCGGCCGGCGACTCGATCGCCTCGGCCATCACGTCGAGGATGACGTGCCGCGCGTCGTGGGCCTGCTGCAGAGCGCCCGCGAGGACGTCCGACGGGATGCCGTCGAGCTTGGTGTCCAGCTGGAGCGCGGTCACGAAGTCACGGGTGCCGGCGACCTTGAAGTCCATGTCGCCGAACGCGTCCTCGGCACCGAGGATGTCGGTGAGCGTGACGTATTCCGTCTTGCCGTCGACCTCGTCGGAGATGAGGCCCATCGCGATGCCGGCGACGGGGGCCTTCAGCGGCACACCGGCGGACAGCAGCGCCATCGACGAGGCACAGACCGAGCCCATGCTGGTGGAGCCATTCGAACCCAGGGCCTCGGAGACCTGGCGGATCGCGTAGGGGAACTCCTCGCGGGCCGGCAGGACCGGGATCAGGGCCCGCTCGGCGAGCGCACCGTGGCCGATCTCGCGCCGCTTCGGCGAGCCCACCCGGCCGGTCTCACCGGTCGAGTACGGCGGGAAGTTGTAGTTGTGCATGTAGCGCTTGGACTTCTCCGGCGCCAGGGTGTCCAGCGTCTGCTCCATGCGCAGCATGTTGAGCGTGGTGACACCCAGGATCTGGGTCTCGCCGCGCTCGAACAGCGCCGAGCCGTGGACGCGGGGCAGGACCTGGACCTCGGCGGTCAGCGGGCGGATGTCCCGCGGGCCGCGGCCGTCGATGCGGACCTGCTCGCGCAGGACGCGGGCGCGGACCTCGTTCTTGGTCAGCGACCGCAGCGCGGCGCCGATCTCCTTCTCGCGGCCTTCGAAGCCACCGGCGAGGCGCTGGAAGGCGGCCTCCTTGATCCGGTCGAGGGCCTCCTCGCGCTCCGCCTTGGAGGAGATGCGCAGGGCCTCGACGACCTCGTCCTTGACGGCGCCGGCGACGGCCTCGTAGGCGTCGGGCTGGTAGTCGAGGAAGGTCGGGAACTCCTGGACCGGCTTCGCGGCGACGGCCGCGAGCTCGGACTGGGCCCGGCACAGCTCGCGGATGGCGGGCTTGGACGCCTCGAGGCCGCTGGCGACGACCTCCTCGGTCGGCGCGGGCGCGCCGCCGGCGACGAGCGCCACGGTGTGCTCGGTGGCCTCGGCCTCGACCATCATGATCGCGACGTCGCCGTCGGCGAGGGTGCGACCGGCGACGACCATGTCGAACGTGGCGCGGCCGAGCTCCTCGAGCGTCGGGAACGCGATCCACTGACCGTCGACGTGCGCCATGCGGGTCGCGCCGATCGGGCCGGAGAACGGCAGGCCGGACAGCTTGGTCGACAGCGACGCGGCGTTGATGGCCACGACGTCGTAGGGGTGCGCCGGGTCGAGGGCGAGGATCGTCTCGACGACCTGGACCTCGTTGCGCAGGCCCTTGACGAAGCTGGGGCGCAGCGGCCGGTCGATCAGGCGGCAGGTGAGGATCGCGTCCTCGCTCGGCCGGCCCTCGCGGCGGAAGAACGAGCCGGGAATGCGGCCCGCGGCATACATCCGCTCCTCGACGTCGACCGTCAGCGGGAAGAAGTCGAACTGCTCCTTCGGGGACTTGCCGGCCGTGGTCGCGGACAGCACGACGGTCTCACCGAGCTGCGCGAGGCAGGACCCCGCGGCCTGGCGCGCCAGGCGGCCCGTGGAGAACGTGATCTCCCGGGTGCCGAGCGGGCCGTTGTCGATGACCGCGGTGCTGAAATGCGTACCGAGAGTGCTCTGCTCGGTCATGTGGTGTGGTGCTCCTTCGGGTTGTGGTGCGCCCAGGGCGGAGCTGTCTGCGGCCGGTCTTCGATCGAAGCTCACGGGGCTGATCTGCCCGGAAGCCACTACCGAGGACCGGTGCGCCGACGCGCTCGGGCGGGGCGGCTGTTACAAAACTGGCGGTTGTTCCATACCAGTGTGTCACTACACGAAGGGGAGCGACGCATGGACGCCGCTCCCCAACGCTTCAGTCGTTATCGCCGCAGGCCGAGCCGCTCGATCAACGAGCGGTAGCGGGCGATGTCGCTGCGCTGCAGGTAGTTGAGCAGGCGGCGGCGACGGCCGACCAGCAGCAGCAGGCCGCGCCGGCTGTGGTGGTCGTGCTTGTGCAGCTTGAGGTGTTCGGTGAGGTCCGCGATCCGCTTGGTCAGCATCGCGACCTGGACCTCCGGCGAGCCGGTGTCCCCTTCGACGGTCGCGTACTTGCCCATGATCTCGGTCTTCTGCGCAGAGTCGAGCGCCATGTTCTCCCTTAAGGTTGTTTCTCGATAGGCCGGCCCCGCGGCGTCGTGCAGGCAGCCTGGCCCCCGCCGGTCACCCGGCGTCGACCCAAGGCTAACAGACGGGGCGTTCCAGCACCCGTCTGGCCTGTTCGACGTCGTCGCGGATCTGCTCGATCAGCGGCTCGACGCCCGTGTACGTGCGCTGCTCACGGAGGCGTTCGACGAAGTCGACGGCGATCCGCTCGCCGTAGATGTCGCCGGAGAAGTCGAGGATGTAGGACTCGACCCGCCGCTCCTTGCCGGAGAAGGTCGGGTTGGTGCCGACGGACACGGCCGCCCGGTGCGGCTCGTTGTCCCGGTCGCGGGTCACCCAGGCGGCATAGATGCCGTCGGCCGGGATCGCGGCGTTCGGCGAGGTCAGCAGGTTGGCCGTGGGGAAGCCCAGCTCGCGGCCGCGCTGGTCGCCGCGCACGACGACGCCCTCGACGCGGTGCGGGCGGCCCAGCGCGCGGGTGGCGGCGACGACGTCACCCGCGTCGACGCAGGCCCGGATGTAGGTCGAGGAGAACACGGTGCCCTCGTCGGCGACCAGCGGCGCGCCCTCCACCCCGAAGCCGAAGGTGCGCCCGAGCCGGTGCAGCAGCTCCAGGTCACCGGCGGCCTTGTGGCCGAAGCGGAAGTTCTCCCCCACGACGATCTGCGCCGTGTGCAGGTGCTCGACCAGCGCGTCGTGGACGAACGCCTCCGGCGACAGCCGCGAATACTCGACCGTGAACGGGATCACGCACAGCACGTCGACGCCGAGCGACTCCATCAGCTCCGCCTTGCGCGCGGGCTCGGTCAGCACCGCCGGGTGCGACCCGGGCCGCACCACCTCGGACGGGTGAGGGTCGAAGGTCAGCACGACCGACCGCACGCCCAGCTCGCCGGCCCGCTTCACGACGTGCCCGATCACCTGCTGGTGCCCCCGGTGCACGCCGTCGAAGACGCCGATCGTGGTGACCGCGCGCCCCCAGCCACCCGGCGCCGCCTGAGTCCCCCGCCACCGCTGCATGCGTCCGAGCCTAGCTCTTGCATCCGCCGCGGCAGGTGTACGGGTGGAGCCCGGCACCCCGGCTACGGCACGAGGACGATCTCGGGACGCGCCCTGCCGTCCTTCTCGCGGACGATCGCCAGGACGCTGCCGTCGGGCGCGAAGACCGCATACGGCTCGGCGACCCCGATCGGGACGAGCGACCCGCCGTGCGACAGCGTCTTCGCCTCGACCTCGTCGGCGTCGCGGCGCGGGAAGCAGCGGCCTGCGGCGGCCGGCAGCGGCATCGTGACCGGGTCCTCGCGGTCGGCGAGCTCCTCCAGGGTCGCCGCCTCGGCGAGGGTGAAGGCGCCGACGGCGGTGCGGCGCAGTGCGGTCAGGTGCCCGCCGACCCCGAGCGTCGCGCCCAGATCCCGGGCCAGGGCGCGGATGTAGGTGCCGGACGAGCACGCGACGTCCACGTCGACGTCGATCCCTTCCGGCGAGCGGCTGATGCCGAGGACGTCGAGGCGGGACACGGTCACCGGCCGGGCCTGCAGCGCGACCTCCTCGCCGGAGCGGACCCGGTGGTAGGAGCGGACCCCGTCGACCTTGATCGCGGATACGGCGCTGGGCACCTGCAGGATCTCCCCGCGCAGCGGGGCGAGCCCGGCGTGCACGTCCCCGTCGGTGACCCCGCTCGCGTCCACTGTGGACACGACGTCGCCCTCGGCGTCGTCGGTGACGGTCGCCTGGCCGAGGCGGATCGTGGCGCGGTACTCCTTGGTGCTGCCGATGACGTAGGTGAGCAGGCGGGTCGCCTTCTCCACGCCGATGATGAGCACCCCGGTCGCCATCGGGTCGAGGGTGCCACCGTGCCCGACCCTGCGCGTCTTCGCCAGGCGCCGCATCCGCGACACCACGTCGTGCGAGGTCATCCCGCCGGACTTGTCGACGACGACGAGCCCGCCCTGCGTTGCTGCCTTCTGCGCCACGACGGGACAGCCTAGCCAACGCCGTGCACGGCCAGGGTGTGCCACAGGTACTTCAGCAGCTGCAGCGTCCCGGGATCGGTGCGGGCCTCACGCGCGGCGCGGCCGATCAGCTCAGCGTCGACGAAGGGCCGCCCGTATCGCTCGCACAGCCGCACCGCGAGCGGTCGCATCTGCGGGCCTCGGAAGTCGCTCGGGATGTCGAACGGGGTGAGCCGCGATCCCGGTCGCCATTCGAGCTTGACGCCGTAGCGGGTCGCCACGGTCTCCGCCGCCGGCAGACAGCCGGCGAAGCTGTCGTCGAGGACGAGCGCCTCGACGTCGGCCGCGAGGTCGACCGGGCCGTGCACCTGCGCCTCGACGTAGTCGTCGAGCGGTCCGGCCGAGGCGAGGTGGTCGGGCAGGCCCGCCAGTACCGACGTCATCGCGTCGAACACGCCCGCCGCCTCCGGCTCGTGGAAGCTGTCGCCCAGGGTGAACGTCGTGCGCGCGCCGACCTCCGGGCGCAGGCGCAGGTGTGCGGAGCCGAAGCGGCGGGCGGCGCCGGCCGGGTGGCGCGCCAGGTCGAGGGCGCCGTACTTGGGCCGGTCCGCGGGCGTGACCCCGGGCCGCTGGTAGGCGCCGCCGAACATCCGCCGCTCCCAGCGGTCCCGGTCGCCGCCGGGGTGCGCGGTCAGGCCGCCGTTGGAGATGCCGGTCTCGAACTGGCTGCGGAAGCGGCCGTCGGCGAGCAGCCCCTCGATCACGGTCCGGCCACCGGCGTCGATCCGGTCCGGATGGAAGTTGATCGTCACGACCGCGTCCGGCGGCCCGGTCGGCGGCCCGCTCACCGCCCGGACGTGCGCGAGCGCCTCGGCCTGCGCCGGCGTCAGACGAGCATCCACGACGGGCAGTATGTCAGCGCACGGCGCCCGTGACCGCCCATTTGTCGCCCGCGAAGCGCCGCAGCAGGCCGGCCAGGCGCAGCGCGATGAACACGCACAGGGCGATCCACACCCCGCGCAGCCCGGCGTCGAGCAGGTACGCGAGCCAGATACCGGGCAGGAAGCCGCCGAGCGCCGACACGAACGTGAGATTGCGCAGGTAACGGATGTCGCCGGCGCCGAGGAAGACCCCGTCGAGGGCGAACACCACGCCCGCGGCCGGCATCATCGCGACGAACCACCACCAGGCGGTCTTCGCCTCGGCGTACACCTGCGCGTCGGCGCCGAACCAGGGCCGCACGGTGGCGAGGGCGGCCGCGACCAGGAACGCGAACGCGACGCCGGAGACGAGCCCGACCACGGTGATGCGGCGGGCGAGCAGGTGCGCCTCGTCGACCCGTTCACCGCCGAGGGCGGCCCCGACGAGAGACTGCGCGGCGATCGCGACCGCGTCGAGGGCGAGCGCGGTGAAGAAGAACAGCTGGATGGCGATGAGGTGCGCGGCGAGGCTGGCGGTGCCGAAGCGGGCCGCGACCGCCGACGCGGACAGGAAGCACGCCTGGAACGCGGCACCCCGCAGCAGCAGGTCCCGGCCGAGGGTCAGCTGGTGGCGGATCACCCGGACCTCGGGCCGCAGCGGGACGCGCTCGGTCAGCAGCGCGCGGACGAACAGCAGCCCGCCGGCGGTCTGCGCGACGACGTTGGCGACGGCGGAGCCGGCCAGGCCGAGGCCGAGCGGGTGGACCAGCAGCGGGCAGAGCACGGCGGACAGCGCGTTCGCGCCGAGCACGTAGTAGAGCGGGCGGCGGGTGTCCTGGACGCCGCGCATCCAGCCGTTGCCGGCGGTGCCCAGCAGCAGGCCGGGCGCGCCGAGGGCGGCGATGCGCAGCCAGTCGGCGGCGCCGTCGGCGACCGGGCCCGGGGACCCCGCGACGGCGCGGGTCAGCGGCCCGGCGAACACCTCGAGGGTCACCATGATGACGACCCCGCCGGCGAGGGCCAGCCAGGACGCCTGGACGCCCTCGGAGACCGCGGCCTCGCGCTGGCCGGCGCCGAAGCGGCGGGCGGCGCGGCCGGTGGTGCCGTAGGCGAGCACGTTGCCGAGCCAGACGGCGAGCGCCATGATCTGCCCGCCGATGGCCAGGGAGCCGAGCTGCTCGCGACCGAGGTGACCGACGACCGCCGTGTCCACCAGGACGTATAGCGGCTCGGCGGCGAGCACCACGAGCGCCGGCAGGGCGAGGGCGGCGACACGACGCATCACGGTCACCGCGTCAGCGTAAGGAGTTGCCTTCCGCCGCGCTACTTACTCAAGGACGACTCCGGGCGATCAGCCCCGGCGGTCCATCGACATCTGCAGGGCGGCACGGGCGCGCTCGCGCGTGTCGGTGGTCGGCTCCTGCGGCTTGGGCTGGGGCTTCGGCTGCTCGGGCATGACGCTGGTCTCCTGACTGCCGGCGCTGCTGACAGCGCGGCTGACGGCACGGTTGGTGTGTTGACGGTCCGATCGCAGGGTCGCCGGGGTCACCGGCGGCCACGCCAACGCACGACCAGGAGACCGACGATGGGTGGTGTCGGTCTGAAACGTGGATCGGTGGCTCGGCATCTGATTCCTCGCTGACGGCGGCTGTTGCCTGTCGGGGCCGTGGGACGCCCGCCGCCGGGTTCCGCTGGAAGCGGTCAGGCCCGGGACGGGCGGCGAAGAATTCGTACGATGCGCATGTTGACTAAGTTATCGTTCAGTTCCACGATGTGCGACGTCATCCCGCGATCTGGACGGGGTTACCTGCGGGTTCACCTGTAAGAAGGACGACAGCGGGGCCGTTCAGCGGGCGAGAAAATGCCAGCCGAGCCACCACCAGAAGCCGAACATCGCGATCCGGCCGACGGGCAGCGGGCCGACCCGGTAACGCATGACGACGCCGCAGACCTCGCCGAGCGTCGGCACCCGCGAGCCCTCCCGCCGGGCGGCGACCTCGACCGCCGCGAAGAGACCCAGCGTCACGGCGAACGCGGCCGCGATGGCCGCCTGCGCGAAGGTCATGCCACCGCCTCCGCCGCGCTCCAGCGCCGGCCTGACCCAAACTGCCATGCCGATGAGCGGCCCCGGCCGCTCATGCCGCCACCTCCGCTGCGCTCCGGCGTCGGCGTGAGCCAAACCTGTCACATGATGAGCGGCCCGAACCGCTCCGCTGGCCGCTCATGCCGCCACCTCCGCTGCGCTCCGGCGTCGGCCTGAGCCGATGCTGTCACATGATGAGCGGCCCGAGCCGCTTCGCTGGCCGCTCATCGGCGCACTATCGCCCAGAAGGCCCACAGCCAGCCGAAGTACGCCGCGGCGCGGGCGAGGTAGTGCTCCAGCAGCGGGTCCATGAGCCGGGACAGTGTCGGATAGGCCCGCGAGCCGATCAGGAACGTGACACCCTCGACGACCGCGAAGAGCCCGACCGGCACCAGCCACCACGCCGCCGCCCGGGGCAGCCGCGCCGGCGACGGGCGTCTCGGCACCGTCGAGGACATGCCGAGCCACAGCAGCGCACCACCGGCGCCGAGGACGAGCAGGTTGGCCCGCAGGGAGAACGACGGCAGTGCGCCGCCCACGAGGGCGATGAGGGCGAACACCGGCGCCAGCACGGCCGGACGGGTCCAGGCCCGGTCGACCCCCGCAACCAGCTCAGGTCGGTCCATCCATCGATTGTCACCGCAGCAACACCTGCTGTGCCAGCGATGTCGGCCCTGGATTAACCCTGATCTACGAGCACGACCCGGTCCGCGAGCGCGGCGCGGACGGACGCCATGACCGACTCGACCGTGCCGGCGGCGCTGAAGCCGGCCGCGAAGCGGTGCCCGCCGCCGCCGAGACCGACCGCCACGGCGCTGACGTCGACGGCGCCCTTGCTCCGCAGCGAGACCGACCACTCCCCCGGGCCGACCGGCTTCACCACACACGCGACGTCGGCCTCCGCGACGCAGCGCACGGAGTCGATGAGTGCCTCGACGGCACCCGTGGGCTGGTCATACTCGGCGAGGTCGGCGAGCGTCACATAGGTCCACGCGAGGCCGAGCCCGCCCGCCGGCTCGAGGGCGGTGCGGGCCAGGGCGACGCCGAAGAGCCGGACCGCGCCATAGGACCGGGTGTCGAACAAACGGCGGGAGATCGCACCGACGGGGATGCCGGTGGCGATGAGCCGGGCCGCGAGCTCGTGCACCGCCGGGGTGGTCGAGCCGTGCTTGAACGAGCCCGTGTCGGTGGCGAGCGCGACATACAGACACTCGGCGATCTCTGGGTCCAGCGCGACGCCGAGACGGCTGAGCAGGCCCTCCGCGACGACCGACGTCGCCGCGGCGGCCGGGTCGATGAGGTTGACCGCCCCGAACCCGGGGTTGGACGCGTGGTGGTCCAGCACGATGCCGACCGGCGCGGCGGTCAGCAGCCCGGCGAGGGCGCCGAGCCGCTCGATGCTCGCCGCGTCGAACACCAGCATCGCGTCGGGCGTCCGCACGGAGTCCGAAGGCACCAGCAGCGACACGCCCGGCAGCTGGTCGAAGGGCGCGGGCACCACCATCGGGCCGGGGAACGTCGCCTCGATCAGCAGGGACGGGTCGAAGCGGCGCAGGCCGAGCGCGAAGCCGAGCATGCTGCCGAGGGCGTCGCCGTCGGGGTTGACGTGACAGGCGACGAGCACGCGGGAGCCCGGGGGCAGGCCGCGCAGCGCTGAGACCGCGGCGGCCCACTCCCCGGGCGAGGGTTGCGGTGCGGTCACCGCCGGTCCTGGCCGACGACGAGCTCGTCGTCGGCGCTGTCCGCCCCCAGGTCGTCCTCGTCCTCGAGCTTGTAGGGCTGGGCTTCGCCCGCGTAGTGCGCCCCGGCGGCCCGTCGCTGGACCTCCGCGTCGGCGCTGCGCGCCGTCGCCAGCAGGTCGTCGATGTGCTTCACGTGCTCGGTCACGTCGTCGTGCACGAACGCGAGACTCGGGGAGTGCCGCAGACCGAGGGCCTTGCCGACGGTCGAGCGCAGCAGCCCCTTGGCGCTCTCCAGCGCCGCCGCCGTGCCCGACTGTGCCGTCGCGTCACCGAGCACCGTGTAAAAGACGGTCGCCTCGCGCAGATCAGCGGTGATCCGCGCGTCGGTGATCGTGATCATGCCCAGTCGAGGGTCCTTGACCTGCGTCCGCACCACCGATGCGACGAGCTCCTTCACGCGCTCCGCGTGCCGGCGCACCTTTGCCGGATCCGTCATCTCGAACACCTCCGCAGCCAAAACGATCTGACCAACGCTCTGACAGTACCCGCGCCGCGACCTGGAGGCCGGTTGCGGAAGCCAGGTTTACTCGTCATCGTCACCGTGCAGCCGGCGGCGCACGGAGAGCAACTCGATCTCGGGCCGGCCGGCGACCGCCCGCTCGATGGTGTCCAGGACCTCCCGCACGTGCGCGGCCTCCGAGGCGACCACCGCGACGCCGACCTCGGCGCGTCCGTGCAGGTCGAGGGCGCCGACCTCGGCGACGGACACCTCGAACTTGCGCAGAAACGCGACGATCGGCCGCACATAGGCACGCTTGGCCTTGAGCGTTCGGGAGTCACCGGGCAGGAGCATGTCGAAGACCGCGGTTCCGGTATACACGGCCCAAGATCCTATCGACTCTACGAGAGCCTGGCCACCAATAATGCGGGTGGCTCGACCGGCAGCGGCGCCGCGTCCCCGCGGACCGGGCGGGGGGTGCGCCGCGGCAGTCCGGCACCGGCGCTGCCACCGCGCCCCGGGTAGACGTAGATCGACGTCGGGTCGACCGCGTCGAGGGCGGCGACCACGGCCGGCAGGTGGCGGAACCGGTCCCAGTCGCCGGTCCCGGCGAAGCCGAGCTCCAGCACGACCCCGAACGGCTCGGCCTGCCAGATGAAGTCGTGCGCGCCGTGGGTGACCGCGGCCTCCAGCAGCGATCTGGACCAGGCGTCGCGCCACTGCCGCGCCGGGGTCTCCCCGTCGCGGACCTCGATCGACCACCAGACGAGGTTCATGACGCATCGACGGTACGCCGGAAACCAACATCAAAGAAAGGGCCGCCGCGGAATCCGCGGCGGCCCCTCTCAGCTGGGCGGCATCAGCCGCGCGGCTTCTCCCGCAGCTCCCAGGTCTCGATGACGTCACCGAGCTGGATGTCGTTGAAGTTGCCGAGCGTGATACCGCACTCGAAGCCCTCGCGGACCTCGGTGGCGTCGTCCTTGAAGCGGCGCAGGCCCGCGATGGTGAGGTTGTCGGAGATGACAGCCCCGTCGCGGAGCAGGCGCGCCTTGCTGTTGCGCCGGATGAGCCCGGTGCGGACGATGCAGCCCGCGATGTTGCCGAAGCGCGACGAGCGGAAGACCTCGCGGATCTCCGCCGTGCCGAGCTCGACCTCCTCGTAGATGGGCTTGAGCATGCCCTTGAGCGCGGTCTCGATCTCCTCGATGGCCTGGTAGATCACGGTGTAGTACCGGATCTCCACGCCCTCGCGGTCGGCCAGCTCGCGGATGCGACCCTCGGCCCGCACGTTGAACCCGATGACGATCGCGTCGGACGCGCTCGCCAGGTTGACGTCGTCCTGCGTGACGGCGCCCACGCCCCGGTGGATGATCCGGAGCTGGACCTCGTCGGCAACGACGATCTTGACCAGTGCGTCCTCGAGCGCCTCGACCGAACCCGAACCGTCACCCTTGAGGATGAGGTTGAGCGTGGTCTTCTCGCCCTCCTTGAGCTGGTCGAACAGGTTCTCCAGCGTGACCCGGCCGGTCCGCGTGGCCATCTCGGCCGCGCGGCGGCGGGCCTGCCGCTGCTCGGCGATCTGGCGCGCGGTGCGGTCGTCGTCGGTGGCGAGGAACGTGTCACCGGCGCCGGGCACCGAGGTCAGACCGAGCACCAGGACCGGACGGGCCGGCCCCGCCGACGGCACGGGCGTGCCGTTCTCGTCGAGCATCGCCCGGACGCGGCCGTAGGCACGGCCGGCGACGATCGAGTCACCGACGTTGAGCGTGCCCTTCTCCACCAGCACGGTGGCGACGGGGCCACGACCACGGTCGAGGTGCGACTCGATCGCGATGCCCTGCGCCGGACCGTCGATCGGCGCGCGCAGGTCGAGCGCGGCGTCGGCGGTGAGCAGCACGGCCTCGAGGAGACCCTCGATGTTGATGCGGCTCTTCGCGGAGATGTCGACGAACATGGTCTCGCCGCCGTACTCCTCGGCGACCAGGCCGTACTGCGTCAGCTCCTGACGCACCTTGGCCGGGTTGGCGTTCTCCTTGTCGATCTTGTTGACCGCGACCACGATCGGCACCTCGGCCGCCTGGGCGTGGTTCAACGCCTCGATCGTCTGGGGCATGACGCCGTCGTCGGCCGCGACCACCAGGACCACGATGTCCGTGGCCTGCGCACCACGGGCACGCATGGCGGTGAACGCCTCGTGACCCGGGGTGTCGATGAAGGTGATCGCGCGGTCATCGCCGTCCTCGCCGTGCGGCACGTGCACCTGGTAGGCACCGATGTGCTGGGTGATGCCACCGGCCTCGCCGGCCACGACGTTGGTGGAGCGGATCGCGTCGAGCAGCTTCGTCTTACCGTGGTCGACGTGACCCATGACGGTCACGACCGGCGGCCGGATGACCAGGCGCTCCTCGTCGACGTCGGCATCGATGTCGATGTCGAAGCGCGCGAGCAGCTCGCGGTCCTCGTCCTCGGGGCTGACGATCTCGACGTTGAAGCCCAGGTGCTCACCGAGCAGCAGCAGCGTCTCGTTGGTGCACGACTGGGTCGCCGTCACCATCTCGCCCAGGTTGAACATCTCCTGGACGAGCGAGCCCGGGTTGGCGTTGATCCGGTCCGCGAAGTCGGACAGGGAGGCACCCTGCGGGAGCCGGATCGACTGACCCTGACCCCTGGGAGCGCCCGAACCCATCGTCGGCGCGGACAGGTTGTCGAACTCTTGTCTGCGCTGCTTCTTGGACTTGCGGCCACGGGTCGGCCGGCCACCGGGACGCCCGAAGGCACCCGCGGCACCGCCGCCGCGACCACGGCCACCGGCACCGCCGCCACCGGGACGACCGGCACCGCCGACGCCCGCGCCGGGCGCGCCGCCGCCGCCACCGGGACGGAAGCCGCCACCGGCACCGGCACCGCCGCCGCCACCGGGACGGAAGCCGCCACCGGCACCGCCGCCACCGCCGCCACCGGGACGGAAGCCACCGCCACCGCCGCCACCGGGACCGCCGGGACGACCGCCACCGCCGCCACCGGGACGGAAACCGCCACCGGCACCGCCACCGCCGCCACCCGGACGACCGGGACGGTCACCGGGGCCACCGGCCGGGCGACCCGGACGCTGGCTCGGCATCTGCGACGGGTTGGGCCGGGGGCCGCCCATCGAGGCCGGGTTGGGCCGCGGAGGCATGGCGGCCGGGTTCGGCCGCGGGATGTTGCCGCCCGGTGCGGGCCGCGCCGGAGCGCCGCCGGAGACACCGAACGGGTTGTTGCCCGGGGAACGCGCCGGCGGGCGAGCGCCGCCGGGACGAGGCCCCTGGCCCGGACGTGGGGCACCCGGGGCCGGCGCGGCACCCGGCTGGGGCGCCGGGGTGGCCGGACCGGGACGCGGGCCGGGCGAAGGTGCGCCACCGCTGGGCGGCGGCGCGTTCTCACGCCGGGTGGTCTCCCGCTGACGGGCCTCCTTGGCGGCCTTCATGGCCGCTTCCTGGTCCGCCTTCAGCGCGGCGGCACGCTGCTCGGCGGCCGCCACCTCGATGTCGTGCGCACTCGTCGGCTTGACCACGGGCGCCGGGCGCGGCGGACCGGGGACGGGCGGACGCCCACCTCCGGAGCCACCGCCCGCGGGCGGCTGCGGCCGCTTCGGGGGCGCGAAGGGCTTGGCTGCCGGGACTGCCGGGTTCGGACGCGGTGCCGAGGGCACGGGCGCTGCCGAAGGGGCCGACGATGCCGGCGCAGGAGAAGCCGAGGGCGCCGGTGCGGCCCCTCCGGATTCGAAGCTCGCTCGCAGCCGGCGCGCCACGGGCGCCTCAACCGTGCTGGATGCGGACTTCACGTATTCGCCAAGCTCCTGCAGCTTCGCGAGCACGGTCTTACTCTCGACCCCGAGCTCTTTTGCCAGCTCGTGTACGCGGGCCTTGCCTGCCACTGAACTCCTCACCTCGAGGCCGGGCGGCATAGGTCCGCGCCGACCTCACTCGTGCACTTGAAGCCTGGTCATCTCAGGGACTTCATCGTGTGCTCATGTCCGTCGTCCTACCTTGCGTGTCCGGGTGGGGCGATCACGCGCCCACCATCGGCGGTTCCGATCACTGCGATTGCTCCAATGCCGCCGCCTGGGCGACGGCTTCGGCCAGCGGACCGGTGTCCAGGACTCCGGCGAGGCGCAAGGCTCGCCCGAAGGCTCGCCGACGCTCCGCTAGCGCCAGGCAAGCCGGATCGGGATGCAGGTGCGCTCCCCGGCCCGGCCGTCTGCGGGCCGGATCAGGCACAGCCTTGAACTGGTCAGGGCCGGACTCAATCGCGACAAACCGCAGTAATTCGGAGGAAGACGCACGCTTCCGGCAACCAACACACGTGCGGACCGGGGGCGTGCGACGTACCGGCAAGAAGTCTACCCTGCGCTTTCGGCTTGTGCCGCGCCCGGGCCCGTGACGTGATCGACGCCAGCGTCCGGAGCGTTGTCCGGGCGGATGTCGATGCGCCAGCCGGTGAGCCTCGCGGCGAGCCGCGCGTTCTGGCCCTCACGGCCGATGGCCAGGGAAAGCTGGAAGTCCGGGACGGTCACCCGGGCGGCCCGGTTGCCCGCGTCGACGACCTCCACGTTGAGCGCCTTCGCCGGCGAGAGCGCGTTGCCGACGAACTGCGCCGGGTCCTCCGACCAGTCGATGATGTCGATCTTCTCACCGTGCAACTCGCTCATGACGGCCCGGACCCGCTGGCCCATCGGGCCGATGCAGGCACCCTTCGCGTTCACCCCGGCGACCGTCGTGCGCACCGCGATCTTGGTGCGGTGACCGGCCTCACGTGCGATGGCGGCGATCTCGACGGTCCCGTCCGCGATCTCCGGCACCTCGAGGGCGAAGAGCCGCTTCACCAGGTTCGGGTGGGAGCGCGACAACGTCACCTGCGGCCCGCGGAAGCCCTTCACCACGTGGACGACGATGCACTTGATGCGCTGACCGTGCTCGTAACGCTCGCCCGGCACCTGCTCGGCGGCCGGCAGCAACCCCTCGATCTTGCCGAGGTCGATCGAGACGATGCCCTTCTCGGCCCTGGCGTCGTGCGCCTGGATCACGCCGGTGACCAGGTCGCCGTCGCGGCCGACGTACTCGCCGAAGTGCACCTCGTCCGTCGCCTCGCGCAGCCGTTGCAGGATGACCTGCTTGGCGGTCATCGCCGCGATCCGGCCGAAGTCGTGCGGGGTGTCCTCGTATTCCCGGACGACGGTGCCGTCCTCGGCGAGGTCCTGCGCGAGCACCGACGCCGCCCCGTTCTTGCGGTCGATCTCGACACGGGCGTGCGGGTTGGCCCCCTCGGTGTGCCGGTAAGCGGTCAGCAGCGCGGTCTCGATCGCCGCGAGGATGGTCTCGAACGGGATCTCCCGCTCACGCTCCAGCGCGCGGAGCGCCGCCAGGTCGATGTTCACGCCTCGTCCTCCCCTTCCTCGTCGAAGTCTTCGTCTTCGTCCTCGTCGCCGTCTTCGCCCTCGTCGAGGTCCTCGGGCAGCTCGGCGAGGCGCTTCATCTCCACCTGGACCCGGCCGGGGCCGAGGTCGGCGAACGCGACGGTCCGGGCGGTGCCCTCCACGTCCAGGGTCACCCCGGTCTCCGTCACCGCCGTCACCCGGCCGGTGACAGGCGTGCCCGCGACGTCGACCAGCACCAGTCGGGTCCGGTTGCGCCGCCAGTGCCGCGGCTCGGTGAGCGGCCGGTCGACCCCGCGGGAACCGACCTCCAGCTCGTACTCCCCGGCGATCAGTTCGTCGCCGCCCGACTCGGCCTCGTCCAGCGCGGCCGACACCGCCCGCGACACCTCGGCGACCGCGTCGAGGTCGACGCCCTTGTCGCTGTCGACCGCGATCCGGAGCAGGTGACGCCGGCCGACCCGGCTGACGTCGAGCTCCTCCAGGTCGTAGCCGGCGGCCACGACGACGGGCTCGACCACCTTCCGCAGCCGCTCGCGGTGCGCACCGGCGTCGCGGGCTCCAGCATCCCGCGAACCGCCGGTGCGGCGATCCCGCTGCTGAGCCATGATCGACACCTCTTTCTGCACCGCCCCGACGGGCGCACGGCTTTACGCCGCCCACGACGGCATGCACGGGCGGCTCCCGCAGAGCGTAACGCGACGTGACCTCAGGCGTTTCGGCGGCGCTCCCACCATGAATGCCGTGGTGGGTCGTGTTCACCAGATATGGGCCGGATAGTGTTCACTGTGCGCGTGTCCTCACGCAGAGCCGTCCTCGCCGCCGCCGCCGCGGCCGCGCTGACGAGCCTCACCGCCTGCGACGTTCCGAAGCGGTCGGCGGCCACCTGGCACTCCGCGCCCGACGTGCTGCTGCCGCTGCTCACCCGCACGGTCGCGCTACGCGACCGCTACACCGAGGTGCTCACCGCGTTCCCCGCGCTGCAGGACCGGCTCGGCCCGCTCAAGGACGACCACGCCGCCCACGTCGTCGCCCTCGCCCGCGAGGTCGGCCTCGACGAGCACGGCCCCATGCCCACCGCGAGCACCTCGGCGGGCCCGGTCGTGCAGGACCAGGCGGCGGCCGTCAAGGAGCTCGCCGGGCTGGAGAAGACCGGTCAGGAGGACGCGACCGGCGCCTGCCTGGCCGCCCCGTCCTACCGCGCGGCCCTGCTCGGCTCGATCGCCGCCTGCCGCGCCGCACACGTGGAGATCCTGACATGACGACCCCGGCCGACGAGCGGCTCGTCGCGGCGCTGCAGGCCGAGCACGCCGCGATCTACGCCTACGGCACCGCCGGCGCGAAGCTCGACTCCGGCACCGTCGGGCTCGCCCGCGGCGCCGAGGCCGCCCACCGCACCCGCCGCGACGCGCTCATCGTCCGGCTGTCCGGCGCCGGGGTCGCTCCCCCGCCCGCGGCGCCCGCCTACGCACTGCCCTTCCCGGTCACCGACCGGGCGTCGGCCCTGAAGCTGCTCGCCCAGGTGGAGGACCGCACGGCCGCGCAGTGGCGCCTGGCGCTGCCGCCCACCACCGGCGAGGTGCGCAAGCTGGCCCTCGACGCGCTCGTCGACTGCGCCGCGCGCAGCGCGGGTCTGCGCCAGGCCGCCGGCACGACACCGCTGACCAGCGCGTTCCCCGGGAAGGTCTAGATGTTCGGCAGCCTGCTGAAGCGGCTCGGGCACCGGCCGTGGTTCGCCGCGGCGGCGCGGCGGATCGTCGGCCTCGACCGGTGGCTGCAGCGCCGCTCGAAGGGGCGGATCGTGCCCATCAACGCCGCCGGCGTCACGACGCTGCTGCTCACCACCACCGGCCGGAAGTCGGGTCAGCCGCGGTCGCAGCCGCTGCTGTTCGTCCGCGACGGCGAGGACTTCATCGTCATCGGGTCCAACTGGGGCCAGGCGCACCATCCGGCGTGGACGGCCAACCTGCTCGCCGACCCGCGCTGCACGATCACCTGGAAGCAGCGGGACGTGCGGGCCACCGGGGCGCTGGTACGGGACGAGGAACGCGCGAGGCTGCTGGAGCTGCTGACGGCGAGCTGGCCCGCCTACGCCACCTATCAGGAACGGGCCGCGGGGCGAGAAATCCGGATATTCCGCCTCAGCGAGATCTGAAACCTCCGGTACTCCCGAAAGCGTGCCATCGCAAGGGCGCAGGACCCCACGGACGTGTCCGCTCCGCGACGATCGTTGCATCACGCCACGAGCGTCCGAACGAGAGGAGACCGACATGCGCCGCACCGCTTGGGCCGGTCCGACGATGCAGCCGCGTCGTTAACATCAACCGTCTCGTGAGCCCTGCCGTCCGGGAAGACCACCACCTTCCCGGACGGGCCAGGTCACTCACACCCCGATGAGCCGCCCGACCAGATACGTGGCCCCGGCCGCCGCCGCCCCGAGCAGCAGCTGCCGGATGCCCGAGGCCCACCAGCGCCGCCGGGTGAAGCGCGCGATCAGGGCGCCGGCCACGAACAACCCCACCCCGCCCGCCGCGAGGGCCGGCCACAGTGTGGTGGCGCCCAGGAGGTACGGCAGCAGCGGCACCAGCGCACCGATCGAGAAGCACACGAACGACGAGCCGGCGGCGACCCACGGACTGGGCGCGTCGTCGGGGTCGACCCCGAGCTCCTCCTGCGCGTGGACCCGGACCGCCTCGTCGATGTCCCGCCCGAGCGTCGAGGCGACCTGCAGCGCCAGCTCGGCGGGCAGCCCGCGACGCTCCCAGATCCGGGCGAGCTCCTCGGCCTCGGCCTCGGGGAAGTGGGTCAGCTCCCGCCGCTCCTTCGCGACCTCGGCGGCGACCTGCTCGTTCTGCGCGCGGACGCTGGTGAACTCCCCCAGCCCCATCGAGATCGCCCCGGCGACCAGCCCGGCGGTGCCAGTGAGCACGATCGTGCTTGGCGCGATCCCGCCGCCGCCGACGCCCGCGATCAGCGCGATGTTGGTGACGAGCCCGTCCATGGCCCCGAACACCGCGGCCCGCAGCCACCCCCCGGACACGTCGGTGTGATGGTGCGCGTCCTCGGACGCCGGATGCGTCACGCCGCCGCCTCCGCTGCGCTCCGGCGCCGCCGCGACCCACAGCGACTGAGCCCATGGCGCCCGGCCACTCCGCTACGCTCCGGGCCGGTCACGGCAGGGTCAGGATCTCGTAGCTGTCCTCGGTCACCACGATGGTGTGCTCGAACTGGGCGGTCCACCTGCGGTCCTTCGTGACGACCGTCCAGCCGTCCTTCCAGATGGTGTAGTCGTGCGTGCCGTGCGTGATCATCGGCTCGATCGTGAACGTCATGCCGGGCTCCATGATCGTGGTGAGCCGCGGGTTGTCGTAGTGCGGGACATAGAGCCCCGTGTGGAACACCTCGTTGATGCCGTGACCGGTGAAGTCGCGCACCACGCCGTAGCCGAAGCGCTTCGCATAGGCCTCGATGACGCGGCCGATCGCGTTGAGCGGGCGGCCGGGCGCGACGGCGCGGATGCCGCGCATCATCGCCTCGCGGGTCCGCTCGACCAGCAGCCGGTCCTCCTCGGCGACGTCACCGACGCAGAACGTCTGGTTGGTGTCGCCGTGCACCCCGCCGATGAAGGCCGTCACGTCGACGTTGAGGATGTCGCCGTCCTCGATCACCGTCGAGTCGGGGATGCCGTGGCAGATCACCTCGTTGAGCGACGTGCAGCACGACTTCGGGAAGCCCTTGTAGCCCAGCGTCGACGGATATGCCCCGTGGTCGCACAGGAACTCGTGCACGACCCGGTCGATCTCGTCGGTCGTCACGCCCGGCTTCGCGTGCTCCCCCGCCAGGGCCGTCGCCTGCGCCGCGAGCCGGCTCGCGACCCGCATCCGCTCGATGATCTCCGGCGTCTGCACGTCGGACCCGCGGTGCTTGCTCGGCGCGCGCTTGCCCACATACTCGGGGCGCGGGATCGAGGCCGGGACCTGACGCCAGGGAGTTTGTGTGCCGGGAGCGAGCGGAGCGCGGACGGTCATGCCGAAAAGCCTAACGCGCATCAACTCGGCGCGGTCTGGGTAACCCCCGTGCATGATCGACGACGAACGCGTCAACCAGCGCGCGGAGGAACTGCTGCCGGAGGAGCTCACCGCCGGCAGCGACGACCCGAAGGCCCAGGCCGAGGCGCTCCTGCAGGACTCCGACGACCGCGAGCACTACCGCGAGTCGGCCCCTGACCTGCGCATCGACCACCGCACCTCGGCCGAGGCCGCCGCCACCGGCGAGTAGCTCCTCCAGGGCGATCGCGTCGACCCGCTCGTCGTGATGTGCGCGTCGATCACCCTCGTTGCCTGAGCTCAGCGCGCTTGTGGCCGTATGGCTACCGAGATCTTACGGGCGCGGGCGGCTTCGATGAATGCTTCGAAGAGCCGGAAGTCGGTGGTGTCCTCGGGGTGCCACTGGACGCCGATGGCGAAGAGTTTCGACGGGTCCTCGACGACCTCGATGAGGTTGTCGTCCGGGCACCAGCCGGTCGGGACGAGGGTGCCGGGGTCGGCGCAGCCCTGGTGGTGGAACGAGTTGACCAGCACCGAGTCGCCGAGGATCTTGGCGGCCATGGTGCCGCCGGTGAGGACGACCGGGTGCTCGCCGAACTTCGGGCCGCTGACCGGGCGGTGGTCGTTGTGGCCGAGGACGTCGGGCAGGTGCTGGTGCAGGCGGCCGCCGTAGGCCACGCACATGAGCTGCATCCCGCGGCAGATGCCGAGCAGCGGCAGATCGAGCGCCAGGGCGGCGCGCATGAGCAGCAGCTCGGCGGTGTCGCGCTCGGGCTTGACCTTGGTGGTGGCGTGGGGCGGCTCGCCGTACAGGTCCGGGTTGACGTCGGAGCCGCCGGTGAACATGATCCCGTCGAGGCCCTCGAGGACGTCGATGTCGGGGTCGTCGGGGGTCACGAGGACCGCCCGGCCGCCCGAGGCGTGCACGGCGTGCACGTAGGACAGCGGGAGCACGGCCGAGAAGGTGTCGTTGAGCCCGAAGCGGGTCTCCTCGGCGTAGGTGGTCAGTCCGATCACCGGTCGCGACATGCCATCAACTTAATCCCACGGGGGCGAGGTTGTGGAGGATCTCGAGCGCCCGTTCCCGGGCGGCTTCCGGCGGCAGGGTGCTCAGCGGGTCCCAGTTGAGGTCGTAGAACACCTCGGTGACGCCCTGCGTGCCAAGCCAGGCCGTGCCCTCGCGGATCTGCTCGTAGGTGCCGGACAGCGGCGGGCGGCCCTCGGTGTCGAGCTCGAGGTCGGTGAGCTTGAGCACACCGCGGCAGACGACCCTCGGCGAAGCGCGACCCGAGGACGCGGCTCCCGCTCGTACCAACGCGACATCCGACGAAATGTCGGACAGGTCGGTTGCCGAGCGGCTGACCCAGCCGTCCGCGATCTCGCCGGCTCTGCGGACCGCGGCGGGGACGGCACCACCGAGCAGGATGGGCACCCCCGCGTCCTGGACCGGTCTGGGCTCCATGCGGCCCGGCGGCACCGTGTAGAACTCCCCGTCGAACGAGGTGGACCCGGACCACAGCGCGCGCAGCACGGCGACGTATTCGCGGGTGCGTGCCGCCCGCCGCCGCATGGGCGCGCCGGTCGCGGCGAACTCGTCCGGTGACCAGCCGGCGCCGAGGCCGAGGTCGACCCGGCCGCCGCTGAGCACGTCGAGGGTCGCGACCTGCTTGGCGAGCACCACCGGCGACACGAAGGGCAGGTTGATCACCGCCACGCCGAGCCGGATCCGGCTCGTCCGCGCCGCCGCGAAGGTCAGCGCCACGATCGGGTCGAGGACGCTGCGGTACACGGGTGCGTCGGCCGCCAGGAGCCGCTGGAAGGTCCACAGCGAGTCGTAGCCGAGCCGCTCCGCCTCGACGGCGACCTCGGCGAGCAGCTCCGGCGTGGCCCACGGGCCCGATACCGGCAGTCCGAACCCGATGCGCATGCCCTCGAACCTACCCAGTGACGGCTCGTACCAACGCGGCGAACGGACGCACGTCGGACGCCTCCTCCGGGTGCCACTGGACCCCGAGCACGAACCGGCGCGCCGGGTCCTCGACCGCCTCGATGACGTCGTCGTCGGCCCAGCCGGTGACGGTCAGCGAGCCCGGGTCGTCGACGGCCTGGTGGTGGTACGAGTTGACGTCCGCCGCCTCGCCGAAGATCGCGGCGGCGAGGGAGCCGGGCGCGAACCGGGCAGGGTGCGCGCCGTAGACGCCGGGGGCGGGCTGGTGCCGCTCGTTGCCCAGGACGTCGGGCAGGTGCTGGGTGAGCTTGCCGCCGCAGGCGACGGCGAGCAGTTCCATGCCCCGGCACACGCCGAGCACCGGCAGGTCGGCCTCCAGCGCGGCAGCGAGCACGGCCAGCTCGCCGCTGTCGCGGTCCGGCCGGGTCTTCGTCGTGGGGTGGGCCGGCGCGCCGTAGTGGGCCGGCTCGATGTCCGCGCCGCCGGCCAGGACGAGCCCGTCGAGGCGGCGGATGAGGTCGGCGGCGCCGTCCGGCGTCGGGGGCAGGACGACCGGGCGGGCACCGGCCTCCCGCACGAGGCGCGCGTAGCCCTCGGGGATGAGCACCGCCCGCGTGTCCCACACACCCCAGCGCGCGGGTTCCACGTAGGCGGTGATGCCGACGAGCGGAGTCACAGCGGCGTCACGTAGGCGCCGGTGATGCCGCCGTCGACGAGGAACGTGGAGGCGGTGATGAACGACGCGTCGTCGCTGGCGAGGAACGCGACCGCGCCGGCGATCTCCTCGGGCTCGCCGAAGCGGCCCATCGGCACGTGCACGAGGCGCCGCGCGGCCCGCTCGGGGTCCTTGGCGAAGAGCTCCATGAGCAGCGGGGTGGCGATCGGCCCGGGGCACAGCGCGTTGACCCGGATGCCCTCGCGGGCGAACTGGACGCCGAGCTCGCGGGTCATCGACAGCACCGCGCCCTTGCTCGCGGTGTAGGCGATCTGCGAGGTGGCCGCGCCCAGCAGCGCGACGAAGCTGGCGGTGTTGATGATGGAGCCCTTGCCCCGGGCGCGCATGTGCGGGATGGCGTACTTGCAGCAGAAGTAGACGCTGGTCGTGTTGACCTTCAGCACCCGCTCCCAGGCCTCCAGGCCGGTGTCGAGGATCGAGTCGTCGTCCGGCGGGGAGATGCCGGCGTTGTTGAAGGCGATGTCGAGCCGCCCGTACCGCTCGGCGACCCCGTCGAACAGCGCCTTGACGGCCTGCTCGTCGGACACGTCGGCGGCGACGAACTCCCCGCCCACCTCGTCGGCGGCGGCCTTGCCCGCGTCGGGGTTCAGGTCCACGACGACGACCTTGGCGCCCTCGGACGCGAAGCGGCGCGCCGTGGCGAGTCCGATGCCGCTGCCGGCGCCGGTGATGACCGCGACCCGGTCCTGGAGACGAGCCTGCACTTAGACCTCCGTGCTGAAGAAGACGTTCTTGACTTCACTGAACGCGGCGACCGCGTCCGGGCCGAGCTCACGGCCGAGGCCGGACTGCTTCACGCCGCCGAACGGGGTCCAGTAGCGCACCGAGGAGTGGGAGTTGACGCTGAGGTTGCCGGCCTCGACGCCGCGGGCGACGCGGATGCCGCGGCCCAGGTCGCCGGTCCAGATGGAGCCGGACAGGCCGTATTCGGTGTCGTTGGCGAGGCGGACCGCGTCGGCCTCGTCGTCGAAGCGCAGCACCGACAGGACGGGCCCGAAGATCTCCTCGCGCCAGTGCCGGTCCTGGGCCGAGGCTGCCTCGATCACGGTCGGCGCCATCCAGTAGCCCGGGCCGTCCGGTGCGCTGCCCGAGAACGCGGCGTTGTCTACATAGGACCGCACCGATGCCAGCTGTGCCTTACTGATGAGGGGCCCCATCTGCGCGGTTTCCAGGGAGGGATCCTCGCAGCGGAACGCCTTCACCGACTGCTCCAGCAGGCCCATGAACCTGTCGTACACGGACGACTGGATCAGCAGGCGGGACCTGGCGCAGCAGTCCTGGCCGGCGTTGTCGAACACCGCGCCGGGCGCGCTCGCGGCGGCCTTCGCCAGGTCGGCGTCGGCGAAGACGATGTTGGCGCTCTTGCCGCCGAGCTCGAGGGTCACCCGCTTCACCTGCTCGGCGCAGCCGGCCATGATGCGCTTGCCGACCTCGGTGGAGCCGGTGAAGCAGACCTTGCGGACGAGGGGGTGGGTGACGAACCGCTCGCCGACGACGGATCCCTTGCCGGGCAGCACGGTGAGCACGTCCTCGGGCAGCCCGGCCTCCAGCGCGAGCTCACCGAGCCGCATGGCGGTCAGCGGGGTCAGCTCGGCGGGCTTGAGGACCACCGTGTTGCCGGCCGCGAGCGCCGGCGCGAAGCCCCAGCCGGCGATCGGCATCGGGAAGTTCCACGGCACGATGATCCCGACGACGCCGAGGGGCTCGTAGAACGTGACGTCCATGCCGCCGGCGACGGGGATCTGCCGGCCGCTGAGCCGCTCGGGCGCCCCGGCGTAGTAGTTGAGCACGTCGCGGACGTTGCCGGCCTCCCAGCGGGCGTTGCCGATGGTGTGCCCGGAGTTGCGGATCTCCAGCTGGGCGAGCTCCTCGTTGTGCTCGTCGACGAGCGCGGCGAAGCGGCGCAGCAGCCGGGCCCGGTCGCCCGGTGCCACCTGTCGCCACGCCTGGAACGCCCGGTGGGCCTTTGCTATCGCGGCGTCGGTCTCCTCCACGCTGGTGGAGGGCACCGAGGCGACGATCTCCTCGGTCACCGGCGAGATGACGTCATGCATGTGTTCTACAGCCTTTCGAAGCCGCGCTGGAGTTCCCAGTCGGTGACCGCCGCTTCGAAGGCTGCCAGCTCGACCCGGGCGTTGTTGGCGTAATGGGCGACGACGTCCTCACCGAACGCGGCGCGGGCCAGGTCGCTGGCCTCCCAGAGGGTGAGCGCCTCGCGCAGCGTCGAGGGCACCCGCGGCGCGGAGTCGTCCTGGTAGGCGTTGCCGGTGTAGATGTCTTCCAGGGGGAGCTCGTTGCGGATGCCGTGCAGCGCGCCGGCGGTCATCGCGGCGATCGCCAGGTAGGGGTTCACGTCGGCACCGGGGACCCGGTTCTCCACCCGCAGCGACGCGCCGTGCCCGACGACGCGCAGGGCGCAGGTGCGGTTGTCGTTGCCCCAGCGCACCGCGGTCGGCGCGAACGAGCCGGCCTGGTAGCGCTTGTAGGAGTTGATGTTCGGCGCGTACATGAGGGTGAACTCGCGCATGGTGGCCAGCAGCCCGGCCATCGCGTGGTGGAAGGTCTTCTCCTCGACCCGCTGCCCGTCGTTTCGCAAGGAGAAGTGGATGTGGCAGGAGTTGCCCTCACGCGCGTTGGGCTTGGCCATGAACGTGATGGACACGCCTTCCAGCGCCGCGATCTCCTTGGCGCCGTTCTTGTAGAGCACGTGGCCGTCGGCGTTGCGCAGCGCCTCGTCGTAGCGGAACGCGATCTCGTGCTGGCCGAGGTTGCACTCGCCCTTGGCGCTCTCCGGCACGAGACCGGCGCCGGCCATGTCGTTGCGGATGCGGCGCAGCAGCGGCTCGACGCGGGCGGTCTGCAGCAGCGAGTAGTCGGCGTTGAAGACGTTGGCGGGGGTGAGGCCGCGGTACCCCTTGGCGTACGCCTCCTCGTAGGTGTCCCGGTAGGCGACGAACTCCAGCTCGGTGCCGGTGTAGGCGGTGTACCCGGCCCCCGCCAGCCCGGCGAGCTGCGCCTGCAGGATCTGCCTGGGCGAGGCGGCGACCGGCGACTCGCCGTCGAGCCAGCGCAGGTCCGCCAGGACGAGCGCGGTGCCGGGCTGCCAGGGGATGCGCCGCAGGGTGGCGAAGTCGGGGATCATCGCGAAGTCGCCGTAGCCGCTCGACCAGGACGACATCGCGTAGCCGTCGACGGTGTTCATGTCCACGTCGACCGCGAGCAGGTAGTTGCAGCCCTCGGTGCCGTGGGCGACGACCTCGGCGAGGAAGTGCGGCGCGTAGAAGCGCTTGCCCTGCAACCGGCCCTGCATGTCGGTGACCGCCACGACGACGGTGTCGATCTCGCCCTCGTCCACGGCGATGCGCAGCTGCTCGATCGTCAGCATCGTCCACCCCTAAAGGTCTAGAAAGAAACCATAAACTCAACCGAGCAGACCGCGCAACAGGGCGGCGGTCGCGTCGCAGTGCTCTTCCATCTCGGTGCGGGCGACGAGCGGGTCGCCGCCGAGGATCGCCTCGACGACCCGCTCGTGCTGGGCGTCGGAGTGGTCGAGGTTGCGGCGCAGCACCGGGATCGCGGCGAGGAGCCGGTCCAGGCGCAGCTGCACGTCGGCGATGGAGGCGGCCACCGAGGTGGAGCCGCTCGCCGAGGCGATCGCCAGGTGCAGCCGGGAGTCGTTGACCCGCCGGGTCCTCGGGTCGCGGGTGCGGGCCGCGGCGAGGCAGGCGACGAGGTGCGCCCGGTCCGCGGCGGACAGGGCGCGGGTGGCCGCGAGCGCGGCGGCGCCCGGCTCCAGGACCCGCCGGAAGTCCAGCGCGTCGTGCAGCGCGTCGCCCATCTGGCGGGCGAGCGCGGTGGCGTCCTGCTCGGCGGCGTCGGTGTGCGAGTCGCCGGTGGAGCGCACCACGAACGTGCCACCGGAGCGGCCGCGCCGCGACTCGAGGAAGCCGGCCTCCCGCAGGGCGGCGATCGCCTCCCGCAGCGTCACCCGGCTGACCTGGAGGCGCTCCGCCAGCTCGCGCTCCGGGGGGAGTCGCTCCCCGACCGGGACGAGCCCCAGCCGGATCGCCTGGGCCAGCCGCGCCACGGTGATCTCGAAGGCGTTGCCGCCCCGGACCGGCCGCCACATCGGCACACCCGACAGGGGTTCGGTGGCCACCGGCATCCGCCCTCCTCGCTGCATGGTCCGGGCGGCGTTCGCGCGCCGCCCGGACCACATCATTCCCTAGTCAGCACCTAGTCGAGGGACGCGGCGGTGTCCTCCGCGATCGCCTCGTCGATCGTGCGGATCGGGCCCTTGAACCAGTGCTTCGCAGACAGCGTCCACCACAGCGCGGCGCCGCCGATGACCAGCAGGATCGCGAGCGGCGCGTAGTTGACGTTCAGCCAGGAGAAGTCCGTGTTGCCGGGGATCGCGGCCGGCGACAGCGGCAGCACGAAGTAGACCGAGATGACCGCGATCTCGACGACCGCGATCCAGCCCAGCACCTTGTACTTGCTGCCGAGCGTCCACGGGCCGGGCACGAACCTGTCGCCCATCCGCAGGCGCAGGTAGATCGGGATCAGGAAGGCCAGGTACAGGCCGATGACCGCGACCGAGACCACCGCGTAGAAGGCGGTGGGCACGCCGAGCGGGCTCTTGTAGAGCGCCGGAAGGGTGAGCACGAGCCCGGCCGCCGAGGCGCCCAGGATCGCGTTGACCGGGGTGCCGTTGCGGTCCACCTTGGACCACAGCCGCCAGCCCGGCACGGCCCGGTCACGGCTGAACGCGTAGGTCATCCGGGACATGCTCGTCACGCAGCTCATGCCGCAGAAGAACTGCCCGATGGTGGAGATGAGGATGACCGCCTTGAAGAAGCCGGAGCTCAGCGAGGTCTCGAAGATCGCGCCGGAGAAGCCGCCGGCCGCGGTGATCGCGTCGACGTCGGTCGCCGCGAACAGGAACGACAGCAGCAGGATCCAGCCGCCGATCGCCGAGTAGAAGATGGACTGCCACAGGCCCTTCGCGGCGGCCGTGGACGCGCCCTTCGTCTCCTCCGACACGTGCGCGCACGCGTCGAAGCCGGTGATCGTGTACTGCGTGAGCAGGAAGCCGAACGGCAGGACCAGGAACCAGTACAGCGCGTCGGAGTAGCCGGAGTTGTTGAAGCGCTCCGTGAAGACGAACTCCAGGCTCTGGTGCTTCTCCGGCACGAACACCAGGATCAGCACGACCGCGGCCGCGCCGAACACGTGCCACCACACCGAGACGTTCTGCAGCACGTCGATGATGTTGTGGCCCCAGATGTTGATGGCCGCGTGCAGCGCCAGGATGATCACGAACAGCAGGAACGTCAGGTAGAGGTTCGTGCTGTCCCAGGCGGTGTACGCGTCGAGGACCAGGCTCATGAACGTCGCGCAGCCGTAGTCGACGGACGCGGTGACCGCGACCAGGCCGACGAGGTTGAGCCAGCCGGTGAACCAGCCGTGGATCGGCTTGCCCATCTTCGCGGCCCACCAGTAGATGCCGCCCGCCGTCGGGTACGCCGACACCAGCTCCGACATGCAGAGACCGATGATCAGGATGAAGATCGAGATGATCGGCCAGCCCCAGGAGATGGCGACCGGCCCGCCGTTCATCCACGCCTGGCCGAACGTGGTGAAGCAGCCGGCGAGGATGGAGATGATGGAGAACGAGATGGCGAAGTTGGAGAAGCCGCTCCACTTGCGGCGCAGCTCCTGCTTGTAGCCCAGTTCGGCGAGCCGTTGCTCGTCGGCGTCGACGGGCGATGCCATGGGCACCTCCTAGGTGATCAGGGGTGGGGGGTCCTTCCGTTGACCGCCGCCAGGAGCCTGCCGAGGCCGGGGTCGTCGTCCAAGGCATCCTTGGCCTGGCCCCACTTTTCGGCCGCCTCGGCCGCATAATCGAAGGCCTTCTCCGGGCCCGCGATCAGTCCATGGTGGACGGTGAACCACAGCGTCCAGGTGACGTTGGACGCGACTTGATACAGCCGGACCCTCGCGCGGAGGGTCTCGTCGGCCTCGGCGAAGTACTCCCCTGCCAGCAGGCCGACCAGATCCGGGTCGTAGTCGGCCTCCGCGGCGATGTCGCCGAGCTCGAATGCGGGGTCGTTGTTGCCGGACAGTTGGTAGTCGATGATCCGCACGCCGCCGCTGGTGGCGATGAAGTTCTCCGCCAGCAGGTCGTTGTGACACGGCGCGCTCGGCAGCGGGTCCGCGGCGAGGGCGTCCCTGATGGTGTCCACGGCGGACGAGCGGTCCAGGTACCCGTCGGGCAGCGGCAGGTCGTGCCGCGCACAGACGTCGAGGAGCTCGGCGCGCTTGGCGAAGATGTCGAAGTCGTTGCCGAACGCCGGTCCGGCGTGCAGCTTCCGGCAGGCGGTCGCGATGGACGGGATGACCTCGGGCCGGCGCACCTCGGCGGCGCTGAGGGTCCGTCCCGGGAGGTATTCGATGACGACGGCCGGCACGTCCGGCAGGACCTCGTAGACCTGCGCGCCGACGGTCTGCGCGGCGAGGACGGTGTTGGCGATCTCCCGCTCCGGCGGCACGCCGAGGCCGGCGTCGGACACCGCCGGCTCGAGCACGCGCAGGACATAGGGAACGCGGTCGACGTCGACCCGGTAGATGTGATGGGACAGCCCGCCCTGCAGCCGCTGCCATTCGACCGCGCGGCCCATCCATGACGGGACCCGCTCGAGCAGGTCCGCGATGGACGGCACCGCAGTCATGGCACCCGGCCCCTTCGCCGCGCGGTCCGACGCCGGTTACAGACCTTTACACCCTGCGGTCTGTAGTGATCGGCGTCATAGTGGGGCACAGTTAACGCCTGCCACGGCCGGTCGTCAAGAGGGATCTTCGCGTTCACCGGTATTGCTTCAGACCTTTTACAAGCCCGGCACGGGGGATCACAATCATGCAATGTCGGAGCTCCCAGCGGCCGCTCGCGCCGTCGTCATCGGCGGCGGCGTCGCCGGCTGCAGCGTGGCCTACCACCTGGCGCGGCTCGGCTGGACCGACGTCGTGCTGCTCGAACAGCACGACCTGACCGACGGCACGACGTGGCACTCCGCCGGCTTCGTCGGGCAGCTGCGCTCGACCGTCAGCCAGACCCGGATGATCATGTATTCGTCCGGCCTGTACGCGGAGCTGCGCACCCTCACCGGACTGGACCCGGGCTGGCGCGGCGTCGGCGGGCTGCGGCTGGCGACCACGCCCGAACGCGTCGAGGAGCTGCGGCGGCAGGTCAGCTCGGCGACCACCTACGGCCTGGAGCTCGACCTGCTGACCCCCGCGCAGGCGAAGGAGCGGCTGCCGCTGCTCAACGTCGACGACGTCCTCGCCGCCGGATGGCTGCCCGGCGACGGCTGGCTGGAGCCCGCACAGCTGGGCGCCGCCCTCGCCGCGGGCGCGAGCGCGCTCGGCGTCCGGATCGTCACCGGGGTGCGCGTCACGGGCGTCGAGACCGCCGCCGGGCAGGTCACCGCCGTCGTCACCACCGAGGGGCGGATCACCTGCGAGGTCGTCGTCGACGCCGCCGGCGCCGCGGCCGGTCGCGTCGGGCGGCTCGCGGGCGTCGACATCCCGATCGTGCCGATCAAGCACCAGTACGTCGTCACCGAGGCCCTGCCGGGCGCCGGCTCCACGGTGGACATCCCGACCGTCCGCGACCCCGACCGGATCGTCTACTTCCGCGGCGCCCCCGCCCCTTCCGGTGGGCTTCTGGTCGGCGGCTACGTGCGCGACCCGTCGCTGTGGGACGACCCCGACCCGCTGTCGGCGCCGCGCACCCTGTTCGAGCCCGACCTGGACAAGTTCGCCGAGTCGTGGGGCAACGCCCGGCACCGCGTCCCGGCGCTGCGCACCCTCGGCATGGACCGGATCGTGCACGGGCCGGAGGCCTTCACGCCCGACGGGGAGTTCCTGCTCGGCGAGACGCCCGTGCGCGGTTTCTGGGTGGCGGCCGGGTTCTGCGTGCACGGGCTCGCCGCGGCCGGCGGCGTCGGCAAGGTGATCGCCGAGTGGATCGTCGACGGTACGCCGGAATGGGACATGTCCACGATGGACGTCCGCCGCTTCGGCGCCCACGCCGCGAGCCGCACGTGGGCCGCGACGAAGGCCCTCGACGGCTACTCCCGCTACTACGACATCGTGTACCCGGGGCAGGAGTGGACCGCCGGGCGGCCGCTGCGCCGCTCCCCCGTGTGGCCGCGCCTGTCCTCTCTCGATGCCGCGCTCGGCGAGAAGGCCGGGTGGGAGCGGGCGAACTGGTTCGGCGCCAACGCGGCCCTCGCCGCGCCGGGCGTGACCGCGCCGCGGGGATGGGCGGGCCGGAACTGGTCGCCCGCGATCGCCGCCGAGGTCGCCGCGACCGCCACCGCGGCCGGCCTGTTCGACCAGTCCTCGTTCGCGAAGCTCGACGTGCGCGGGCCGGGCGCGCTGGGGCTGCTGCAGCGGTTGTGCGCCAACGACGTCGACCGGGCGGTGGGCAGCCTCACGTACACCTCGATGCTCAACACCCGTGGCGGGGTCGAGGCGGACCTGACCGTCGCCCGGCTCGGCGAGGCGCACTTCCGGATCGTCACCAGCACCGCGAGCGGGGTGCGGGACGCGGCCTGGATCCGCCGCCACGCCTCTTGCGAGGTGACGGTCGACGACGTCACGTCGGCGTTCGGCTGCCTGTGCCTGTGGGGACCTTCGTCGCGCGACATCCTGCAGCCGCTCACCGACGCGTCCCTGTCCGACGCGGACTTCCCGTTCATGCGGGCGGTGCGGTTGACCGTTGGGCCGGTGCCGGTGCTCGCTCAGCGGGTCACGTTCGTCGGCGAGCTCGGCTGGGAACTGTACGCCCCCGCCGAGTACACGCTGACCCTGTGGGACCTGCTGATGACGGCCGGCGCGCCGGCCGGGCTGCGCCCCGGCGGCTACCGGGCGATCGACTCGATGCGCCTGGAGAAGGGCTACCGCGTCTGGGGCTCCGACCTCACCACCGACACCGACCCGATCTCCGCCGGGCTCGGCCCGTTCGTCGACCTGTCGAAGGACTTCATCGGACGGTCCGCCCTTCCCGGCACACCGTCGCGGACGCTGCGGTGTCTCGTGCTGGACGACCCGGCCACCGTCTGCCTCGGCGGCGAGCCGGTCCGCGTCGGCGGCGTGCCGAGCGGACGGGTCACGTCCGGCGGGTTCGGCTACCGGGTCGGCGCGTCGATCGCCTACGCATACCTGCCGGCGTCGACCGCGGCCGGGACCCCCGTGGAGGTGTCCGTCTTCGACCGCTGGTCGCCCGCCGTCGTGCGCGCCGAACCCCTCTACGACCCGAAGATGCTGCGGGTGCGGGCCTAGGACTGCTCGGGCCTGTCGATGACGCGCAGCCAGGAGCCGTCGGGCTGGCGGCGCACGACCTGGACGCGACCGCCCTTGCCGTCGGCGGAGCGGGTGCCGGTCAGCGCCACGTCGCCGTTGAGGACGGTCGGCGTGAGCGGCTCCAGCTCGAAGTGCGGCACGTGCCTGACCATCTCCTCGCAGACCTTCCGGATGGCGTCGCGGCCGACGGTCGTCCGGCCCGGCGGGTAGGCCAGGACGGCGTCCGGCTCGTAGAGCGCGGCGAGCCCCTCGGCGTCGCCGGCGTTGGCGCGCTCCACGAACAGCCGGGTCAGGTCCTCGGGCGTCTTCGCTGTCGTCGTCATACCCCCACCCTGCGCCGCCACGGCCCATAACTCCAAGACCCGTTCCTGCTGACTTCTAGAATCGGTGCTTATGGAGCTGCATCAGCTGGTGTACCTCGTCGCCGTCGCCGAGGAGGCCAGCTTCACGCGCGCGGCGGCCCGGCTGCGGGTCGCGCAGCCCGGGGTGAGCGCGCAGGTCAGGAAGCTGGAGCGGGAGCTGGGCCAGGACCTGCTGGACCGGTCCGGCCGGGAGGTGCGGCTGACGGCGGCCGGCGCCGCGGTGCTGCCCTACGCGCGGGCCGCCCTCGATGCCGTGGAAGGGGCCCGGCGCACCGCCGCCGAGCTCGCCGGCCTGACCCGCGGCCGGGTCGCGATCGGCACCGTGACCTCGCACGACGTCGACCTCGCCACGGTGCTCGCCGAGTTCCACGCCGAGCACCCGGGCGTCGAGATCACCCTCGCCGAGGACACCACCGACCGGCTCGTCGACGGGCTGCGCGCCGGGCTGTTCGACGCGGCGATCATCGCGTACGACACCCCGCCGGCCGACCTGGACGTGCGCGTGCTCACCGACGAGGCGGTCGACGCCGCGGTCGCCCCGGGGCATGCCTGGTCGCGGCGGTCCACGGTGCGGGTCTCGGAGCTGCGGGACCGGCCCCTCGTGTGCCTGCCGGGCGGCACCGGCATCCGCGGCATCCTGGAGTCGGCGTGCGCGGCGGCCGGGTTCGCGCCGCGGGTCGCCTTCGAGGCGGGCACGCCGCAGGTGGTGGCCCGGCTGGCCGCGCGGGGGCTGGGCGTGGCGATCCTGCCGGCGTCGATCGCGCGGACCTTCGACGGCCTCCACGCCCTGCGCATCACCCGGCCCTCGCTCAGCGGCCGGCTCGGCCTGGCGTGGCGCCGCGACGGCCCCCGATCAGCGGCCGCCGCGGCATTCCTGTCCCGCTTCCCCTGGACTCTTTCCCGTGATCCGGAAGACTTTGTGTCGTCATAGCGGCACAAACTCTTCCGGATCATCCAGAACCGTGCTTACCAGGGCACGGGGCCGTCCTCGTCGAAGAAGCCGCCGGTCGGGCCGTCCGCCGGCAGCGTCGCCAGGCGGACCGCCGCGACCGCGCCCCGCGCCGCCGTGCGCGGGCCGGAGTGATCGTTGAGGTCGGTCGCGCAGTAGCCGGGGTCTGCGGCGTTGACCTTGATCGCCGTCGCCCTGAGCTCGTTGGCGAACGAGACGGTGACGGCGTTCAGCGCGCTCTTCGAGGCGTTGTACGACAGGAGCGGGTGCTGCGCGTACATGTGCGACGGCTCCGTGGTGAAGGCCAGTGACCCCAGCCCGCTGCTGACGTTGACGACCCGGCCCGCGTCGGAGCGCCGCAGCGCGGGCAGCACCGCGTTGGTGACGGCGACGACCCCGAACACGTTGGTCTCGAAGGTCCGCCGCAGCAGCTCCACCGGCGTCCCGCTGGGCGGCGCGCCGCGCTCCAGCAGTACACCCGCGTTGTTGACCATGACGTCGAGCCGCTCCAGCGAGGCCAGCGCCGCGACGCTGCCGGCGTCGGTCACGTCGAGGGTGACCGCCGTCGCGAACGGGCCGAGCGCCGTGGCCGCCTCCTTGCCGCGCACCGCGTCCCGCGCGCCCACCAGGACCCGCATGCCGTGCGCCGTGCCGAGCAGCTTCGCGATCTCGAAGCCGATGCCCTTGTTCGCGCCCGTGACGAGGGCGACCCGTGGCTCATCCATGCCCGCCACGCTGCCGTCCGCCCGGCCCGCGCGGCAGAGCCCGGCCGAACATCGGATCGCCGGTCCCTGGTTGGCGGCGGCGCGTTCCGGCAGCATGGGGGCATGGACCGGGAGCAGCTCGCCGCGTTTCTCCGCAGCCGCCGGGCCAGGGTCACGCCGGCCGACGCCGGCATCGACGGCGGTGGGCGCCGGCGCACCCCGGGCCTGCGCCGCGAGGAGGTCGCCCGGCTGGCGGGCATCTCGGTCGACTACTACGCGCGCCTGGAGCAGGGCCGGGGCCCGCGCCCGTCGCGGCAGGTCCTCGGCGCGCTCGGCCGAGCGCTGCGGCTGCACGACGACGAGCGCACGTACCTCTTCCAGGTCGCCGGCGAGCAGCCCGGGCCGCCCGCCGGGCCCTCGCCGCACGTGTCCGCGGGCATCCTGCACCTGCTCGAACGCCTCGACGACACGCCCGCGTTCGTGATCGACGCGAAGTACGAGCTGCTCGCCTGGAACCCCCTGGCGGTCGCGCTGATGGGCGACCCGGCGGTGGTCATGCCCGGCTCACGCAACATGATCTGGAACCTGTTCAGCGGGCCGGCCGACCTCACCTCGCAGGACGCCTCCCGGTTCGCCGACGAGTGCGTCGCCGACCTGCGGGCCGCGTCCGTGCGGTACCCGCGCGACGAAGGCATCCGGTCGCTGATCGCGCGGCTCAGGTCGACCGGCGCGGAGTTCACCCGCCGGTGGGACGAGCACCAGGTCAGCGTGCGCCGCGCCACGACGAAGCGGTTCGACCATCCGGTGCACGGCCGGCTCGTCTTCGACTGCGAGGTCCTCGAGATCGCCGACGCCGGCCAGAAGGTGATCTTCTACACCGCCGAGGCCGGCTCCCACAGCGCGTCGGTGCTGTGCGGGTTGCGGATGCGTCCGGCGTACGCCGTCTGACTCAGTGGCGCGCGCCCTCGGGGAGCGGGTTGCGGCCGAAACCGGGGCGCAGCGTCGACGCCTTCGCGGACTCGTGCGTGAGGCGGGCGCTGAGCAGGCCGCCCTGCCTGGCGATCCCGGCGGCGAGGGCCGGCACCAGCGGCAGCAGCCAGTCCACGACGAACCCCCGGGTCGGCAGCTGCGCGACGACCAGCACGGCGAGCGCGACCGCGACCCCCTCGACCAGCCCGCGCCAGGCGGCCCGGCCGGAGGCGCTGACCGCGGCGCGCCGGGTGATCGTGGCGTTGTCGAGGCCGTCGAGCGCCCGCGTGTCGCGGCGTCCGAGGTTGAAACAGACGCACCCGACGCTCGTCGACAGGCCCAGGACCGCCGCGGCGACGACACTCCTGGTCAGCAGGAACGTCAGCCCGAACACCGCACACCCGGCGCCACAGGCGAAGAGGGCGCGCAGCCACTCCTTCTTGTCCCCCGGGTACCAGTAGTAGCGCGTGGTGTTGGGCGATATCTGCCGGATGATCTGGCCCATGCGAAGCTTCCCCTTGTTCAGCCGGGTGGCCTCTTGATCATCCTGCACAAAGGACGCTTTGTCGGGAGAATGCCGGTTTAGAACAGCACCGTCGCGAAGGTGCCCACCTGCTGGAAGCCGCACCGCTCGTATACCTTGCGAGCAGGCGTGTTGTAGTCGTTGACATACAGGCTCACCGATGGCGCCACGCGCCGGAGGGAGTCGCGCACGACCGCGGCGATCCCGCTCCGGGCGAGCCCGCGGCCGCGCCACTCCGGCGCCGTCCACACACCCTGGATCTGCGCGGTGTGCCGGGTGACGACGGCCAGCTCGGCCTTGAAGACGACCTTGCCGTTGATGACGCGGGCGTACGCCCGGCGGGCCCGGACCAGCTCGCCGACGCGCTCGCGGTAGGAGCGCTCACCGCCGTCGGCGGTCGGTGAGACGCCGACCTCCTCGGTGTACATCGCCACCGCCGCCGGGAACAGCAGGTCGATCTCGTCGGGCTTGACGAGCCGCACGTTGGGGTCGGCGGGCACCGGCGCCGGCGAGGACGTCGCCATGAGCGGCTGATTCGGTCGTACGTCCCGCGACGGCCCCCACGAGGGCGCCAGCCTGCTCCACAGTCCGAGGACCGCGTCCGCGGCGCCGACGATCGACGAGCAGCCGCGCGGCTCGCCCGCGACCATGTCGGCGAACGCCGATACGGCCGCCGCCGAGGCGTTGACGGGGATCAGGTTGGCGCCGAGCCAGCACAGCGACTCCAGGTGACGGCGCGAGCCGTAACCGAAGATCCGGGCGTCCTGGCGCCACCAGGCCAGCCCGGCCATCGAGATCCGCTCGGCGACCTGGGCTCCGCCGAACGGGTCGCCGTCGAGCAGCCGCTCGACCGAACCGCGTTCGGCGTCGCCCAGAAGTCTCGCCGCCACCGTCAGCATGCGTACAAGCCTGCCAGATCGAGGCGGGGACAGCCGCACATACCCTGCGCGTCCCGCTAGTGGACCGTCACGGACGGCCCGAGGCCCCGCAACTCCTCCGGCAGGTCGACGCCCATCTCCTCGGCGAGACGCAGGGCCTCCTCGACCAGCGTCTCCACGATCTGCCCCTCGGGCACCGTCTTGATGACCTTGCCCTTGACGAAGATCTGGCCCTTGCCGTTGCCGGACGCGACGCCGAGGTCGGCCTCGCGGGCCTCGCCGGGGCCGTTGACGACGCAGCCCATGACGGCGACCCGCAGCGGCGCCGGGAACCCGTCGAGCGCGGCGGTGACCTGCTCGGCGAGGGTGTAGACGTCGACCTGGGCGCGGCCGCAGGACGGGCACGAGACGATCTCCAGGCCGCGCTCGCGCAGGCCGAGGGCCTCGAGGATCGCGTTGCCGACCTTGATCTCCTCGACCGGCGGGGCCGACAGCGAGACGCGGATCGTGTCGCCGATGCCCTCGGCGAGCAGCGCGCCGAACGCGACGGACGACTTGATCGTGCCCTGGAACGTCGGGCCGGCCTCGGTCACCCCGAGGTGCAGCGGGTAGTCGCACTGCTCGGCGAGCTGCCGGTACGCGCGGATCATGACGACCGGGTCGTTGTGCTTGACCGAGATCTTGATATCGCGGAAGTCGTGCTCCTCGAACAGCGAGCACTCCCACAGCGCCGACTCCACCAGCGCCTCGGCGGTCGCCTTGCCGTGCTTCTCCAGCAGGCGCTTGTCGAGGGAGCCGGCGTTGACGCCGATGCGGATCGGGATGCCCGCGGCCGAGGCCGCCTTCGCGATCTCCTTGACCTTGTCGTCGAACTGGCGGATGTTGCCCGGGTTGACCCGGACCGCCGCGCAGCCGGCGTCGATCGCCGCGAACACGTACTTCGGCTGGAAGTGGATGTCGGCGATGACCGGGATCTGCGACTTCTTCGCGATCGCCGGCAGCGCCTCGACGTCGTCCTGGCTGGGCACGGCGACCCGCACGATCTGGCAGCCCGAGGCGGTGAGCTCGGCGATCTGCTGGAGCGTGCTGTTGACGTCGGCGGTGAGCGTGGTCGCCATCGACTGCACGGACACCGGCGCGCCGCCGCCGACCGGCACCGAGCCGACCATGATCTGGCGGGACTTGCGGCGCGGCGCGAGGGCCGGCGGGGGGACGGTAGGCAGGCCGAGGCTGACAGCGGTCATGGAGTGCGCCACCTGAGGGTCGAAATGTCCGATTGAGAGGGTTTCACTTTAGGCTGATCGGGTTCACGAAGTCGGCCGTCACCGTCAACAGGACGAAGACGCCGAGGATGCCTATCACGCCCAGCGTGATAGGCGCCAGCTTGTAGTAGTCGACCCGACCTGGGTCGGGTTTGCCCAGCTTGGCCGCGAACCAGGACCGCACGCGCTCGAACCAGGCGATCGCGATGTGGCCGCCGTCCATCGGCAGCAGCGGGAACAGGTTGAAGATGCCGAAGAACAGGTTGAGGCTCGCGAACAGCAGCAGCAGCGAGGCCCAGTCGCCGAGCTCGAACAGCTCGCCGCCGATCCGGCTGGCGCCGACCACGCTGACCGGGGTCTCGGGGTCACGCTGCTCGCCGAAGATCGCCTTGAAGAGGTTGGGCACCTTCTCCGGGATGTCCTTGAACGAGGCGAACGTGCGCTCGATCAGCGACCACGTGATGGTGAACGTCTTGTCGACGCCCTCGACCGGACCGTAGGACACGTGCGGGATGTCCGCGACGCGCGGCGCGATGCTGATGCCCAGCAGACCGCCCTGCTCCAGGTCGTCCGCGGTGATCTTGTCGGCGGTCTTGACGACGTCGGACTTGATCCGCTGCGCCTCGGGGATGGTGGCGGTGCCGCTGAGCGCCTTCCCGTCGCGCGTCCAGGTCACCGCGACCGTCTTGTTGGTGGCCCTCTTGAGCTCCTCGCGCAGCAGGGCCGAGGTGGGCGTGGCGACGCCGTCGATGGACGTGATCATGTCGCCGGACCTGAGCCCGAGCTGCGCCGCGGGGCTCTTCGGGTCCTTGGCGGGGTCGCAGGCCTTCGGGGCCTTGGTCGTCGCGTCGTATTCCCACTTGGTGGAGATGCACTCGGCGACCGGGCCGACCCGGACGGGCCACTGCTCGGCCTTGGTCTCGGGGTTGGGGATGCCCACGAACGAGAAGAGCACCCACAGCGTGATCAGCGTGATCGCGAAGTGGGTGATCGAGCCCGCGCTCATCACGATCGTCCGCTTCCACACCGGGAAGCGCCACATCGCCCGCGGATCGTCGGCGCCGGAGACGCCGGTCACCGGGTCGACGTCGTCCTCCTGGGGCGTCATCCCGACGATCTTCACGAAGCCGCCGAAGGGCAGCGCCTTGACGCCATACTCGGTCTCGCCGCGTTTGAACGACCAGATCGTCGGGCCGAACCCGGCGAAATACTTGGTCACCCGCATGCCGAACCACTTGGCGGTCAGCATGTGTCCCGCCTCGTGCAGACACACCGCGAACAGGATCCCCACCGCGAAGAGGATGATCCCCACCGTGAACGCCATCAGGCCCCTTTCCCGCCCGCGATCCGCTCGCGCGCATAGGCCCGCGCCCAGGATTCGGCGGCGAGCACGTCATCGACGGTACCTGGTTCGGCAAAGTCAGGTGCGTCCGTAAGGGTTCGCTCCAACGTCTCGACGATGCCGAGGAACGGAAGGTCACCCGCTGTGAACGCGGCCACACATTCCTCGTTGGCGGCGTTGTAGATCGCGGGCCGGCACCGGCCCGCCTCCCCCGCGGCCTTGGCGAGGGCGACGGCCGGGAACGCCTCCTCGTCGAGCGGGCGCAGCTCCCAGGTGTGCGCCCTGGTCCAGTCGACCCCGGGCGCGGCGTCGGCGACCCGGTCGGGCCAGCCGAGGGCGAGCGCGATCGGCAGGCGCATGTCCGGCGGGCTGCACTGGGCGAGGGTCGAGCCGTCGTGGAACTCGACCAGCGAGTGGATCACCGACTGCGGGTGCACCATGACGTGGATGTCGCGGTACGCCACCCCGAACAGCTCGTGCGTCTCGATCACCTCGAGGCCCTTGTTGACGAGCGTGGCGCTGTTGATCGTCACGACCGGGCCCATGTCCCACGTCGGGTGCGCGAGGGCCTCCTTCGGCGTGACGCCGACGAGCTGCTCGCGGGTGCGGTCCCGGAAGGCGCCGCCGGACGCGGTCAGCACGAGCCGCCGGACCTCTTTGGCGGTGCCGCCCCGGAGGCACTGGGCCAGGGCCGAGTGCTCCGAGTCGACGGGGACGATCTGGCCCGGCTTGGCGACGGCCCGCACCAGCGGACCTCCGGCGACCAGGGATTCCTTGTTGGCCAGGGCCAGGACGCGGCCGGCCCGGAGGGCGGCGAGCGTCGGGGCCAGGCCGAGCGAGCCGACGACACCGTTGAGGACCGTGTCGCAGGGCCACTGCGCCAGCTCGGTCATCGCGTCGGGCCCGGCGAGGATCTTCGGCAACCGGAAGTCGCCGGTGGCCCAGCCGCGGCGGGCGGCCTCGCTGTAGAACGCGAGCTGCAGGTCCTGCGCGGCGGTGGCCTTCGCCACGCCGACCGCGTCGACGCCGAGCTCCAGCGCCTGCTCGGCGAGGAGACGCACATTGCCGCCACCGGCGCCGATGGCGACCACACGGAACTTGTCGGGATTGCGCCGGACGATGTCGATCGCTTGAGTGCCGATCGACCCGGTCGAGCCGAGCAGAACGATCTCTCGGAGGGTCACCCGTCCATTGTCTCAGGCGCGCGCGTGCGGGGAGTGGCCGATGTCGCGGGGGCACACAGCGGTGTGCCCCCGCGACCGACCGTCATCGTGGTGAATCCCAGACGCCATCCCCGTTAGTACGCATGTACCAATTATAGATCATCACTTGCACCCGTGCAATCGAATTACGGCGCCAGACGGTGCAGGTCACGAGGGAAGAGCACGGTTTCGCGCACGTTCGCGGCACCGGTCACGCGGGCCATGAAACGCTCCAGCCCGATCGCGAACCCACCGTGCGGCGGCATGCCGTGCCGGAACGCTTCCAGGTAGCCCTCCAGCGGCTCCGGGTCGGGCACCGCCGCCAGGTAGTCCGCGTACCTGTGCAGGCGCTGACCGCCGGTCACCAGCTCGACGCCGCGGAACAGCAGGTCGAAGGAGTTGGACCAGCGCGGGTCGTCCGGTTGCGGGTGCGTGTAGAAGGGGCGTTTGCGCATCGGGTACCCCTCGACGAACACGAAGTCGGATCCGTGCGTCCCGGCGGCCCACTCCCCGAGCGCCCGCTCGTGCTCCGGGGCGAGGTCCGGCTCGTCCTCGGGTGCCCCCACCATCCGCAGGGCGTCGCGGAAGTGCAGGGTCGGGATCTCCCCGGGCAGGTCCACCGGCCGGCCATGTTCCCGCACGGCGGCGACCATCGCCCGGATCACCTCCGTCAGGACCGCCATGACGTCCCGATGGTCCTCGACGAACCCCAGTTCGGCGTCGAGGGAGGTGTACGTCGCCAGGTGGCGCGACGTGTCGTGCGGCTCCGCCCGGAAGACGGGGCCGACCTCGTACACCCGCTCGAACACGCCGACCATCGTCTGCTTGTAGAACTGCGGCGACTGCGCCAGGTACGCCTTCTCGCCGAAGTAGTCGAGCTCGAACACGTCGGCACCGCTCTCCGTCGCGGAGCCGACGATCTTCGGCGTGAACACCTCGGTGAACCCCTGCGCGTCGAGCGCCGCGCGGAACGCCCTGACGGCCGCCGCCGACGCCGCGAACACGCTTCTTCTCGCCGGATGCCGCAGCGTGACGGCGGCGTGGTCCAGCAGCACCGGCAGCGACGCCTTCACCGTGGGCCGGAACAGCTCCACGGGCGGCGCCTCCGCCTGCGCGAGCACCGTGAACTCCGGCTCGACGAGCTCCACCCCGCCGTGCCGCACGACCCGCCCGGTCACCGAGACGACCTGCTCCTCCGCCGGCGCCTCCTGCCCGGTCGTCACGACCTGCAGCAGCCCCGCTCTGTCCCGAATGATCACGAACGTCACGTTGGCGAGGACCCGCCGTCGATGGACCCAGCCGGCGACGGTCACCGTCTCGCCGACATACCGCGGCAGCTGGTCGGACAGCACGCGTTGCATGACACCTCCCGAGGGATTCCGCTCCCCGGAGGTGTGGGCGATGGGGCCGGTCGCGGTGCCACCACACCTTCGTCACGACGGCCTGCCGTGACCTCGACGCATACGGCTCCGCGGCCACCCCGCCGTGCGCTCGTCAGGCGCCGGTGCGACCACCTCATCACCGTGCGCTTCGATGGTAAGTGGGCCCGCACGTGCGGTGCGACCGGATTTACGCGGGGGTTTTCGGTTCCGGCGCGACGGGAAATCAACGGCTGTGAGCAGCACCCGGCAGGTCCCCGAGACGCGCCTCATGGCCCGCGACGATCTCTCCGCCGACGACGCCTGGCATTCGCTGCGGCGGCACGCTGGGTGGTGCCTGCTGCGCGACGCGTTTCTGCGCTTCCGGTACGGCGACGGCTTCAGCCACTCGCGTGCCCTCGGGCTGCAGCTGTGCCTGGCGATCGTGCCGTTCCTCATCGCGCTCACGGGCCTGATCAGCAAGCTCGGCGTGGCCGAGGGCGGGCAGGTCGTCGCCGACACCGTCCTCGCCCTCACTCCCGGCGCCAGTGACGGGCTCGTCCAGGACCTGCTCGTCGACTCCGAGCGCACCGAGGACATCGGCGAGTTCGCGCTCGGCGCCGGTCTCCTCACCGGGATGCTCGCCCTCACCACCGCGATGGCCCAGATCGAACGCGGCGCCAACCGCATCTACGGCGTCGAGCGCGACCGGCCCGCGCACGTCAAGTACTTCCGGGCCGTGCTGCTCGCCCTCGGCGCCGGCATCCCCGCCCTGGCCGGCTTCCTCATGCTCGTCGCCGGCGGTGACCTCGGCCGCTCCGTGCGCTCCCACTACTCCTGGGGCGGGCCCGTCGACACCGTCTGGCAGCTCGTCCGCTGGCCGGTCAGCGTCGTCCTCGTCGTCACGGCCGTCGCCGCGATCTTCCGTTTCGCCCCGCGCCGCCGGCAGCCGGCCTTCTCCTGGCTCCTCTTCGGCGCCGCGCTGTCGACCGCCCTCTGGTGGCTGATCAGCGCCCTCCTCGCGTTCTACGTCAGCAGCAGCGACGCCTTCGGCGCCACGTACGGCGCGCTGACCGGCATCATGGCCCTGCTGCTCTGGGCGAACCTGACGGGGATCGCGCTGTTCCTCGGGATCGCCTTCGGCGCCCAGCTGGAGGCCCTGCGCGTCGGCGTCCCCGAACCCGTCGTGGAGGACCAGTGGGTCCCCGTCGACGAGCAACTCGACCGCGACCCGGACACCGACCCCCAGGCCTTCACCCACGACCAGCTCAACCACCCCGCCCGCTGAGGACCCGCCCCGGCCGGTCAGGCCGAAGGCCCGCACCCGGCTTCGTTCTCGATGATCCGGAAGAGTTTGTGCTGCTCTGGCGCAATGCCGGTGAGTTAAGGATTTGCGTCGAGGGTTGTCGATGCCGCGTGGCGGCTTGCGCAGC
>NZ_JBEXDG010000065.1:0-56553 GCF_040605635.1 Dactylosporangium sp. NPDC005555 | reverse complement strand
ATACGACCGACGCTTACCAGCAGGCACGACGGACATCCTCCCAGCAGAACCACAGTCCTGCTAACTCGGTGTCCACTCCCCGGGGGGAACCTCAGGCGGCAGACCCGCAGGCTCGACGACGTCGGCGCCTGCTTCAAGACGGGCTGGCCGGTCGAGTGTCCGCATTCTTGGTATTCCAGTTCTGAGGGCGACACCATAAGCTGATCTAATTGAGTATCATCGATGTCACTCGAGATAAGGACAATGCATGAGACGAGCCCGCTTAGCCGCCGTCGCCGTGGCGGCCGCCACCGCCACCTCGCTCTTCCCGGCGGCCGCCGACGCCGCCACGATCGACCGGCCGTTCGCGGCCAACTCCGGCGACAGCTGCCCGTATGGCGTGACCGCCGGCACGCTGGGCTGGTCGTTCGGCCCGGGCACCTCGCCGCTGCCGCCGAACGGCGTCACCGTCACCGGGCGGCTCACGGATCACCCGACCCCCGTCGATCCGTCCACCGCCTGCCGCAACGACGGCTACTCCAGCACCGTCACGTTCACCGCCTACACGACCACCGGCGAGGTGGCCCGCACGTCGCGGACGGCCGACAACGCCAACGTCAGCTTCTCGTTCACCATCGGCGGGCCGACGAGCACCGTCCACGTCGGCCGGATCGTGGTGCAGGTCTGCCGCAACCCGGTGGTCACGACGCCGCCGAGCTACTGCGGCCCGGCGGTGACCTACCTGCCGCCGCCCGTCGCCTGACCGGGACCCACCCAGGACCACCAGGAGACCACCAGGACCGTTGGCTCCGGCCGGTGCCCGAAGCCCCGACCGGAGCCGGACCCAGGTGGTGCCCATGACGGTCAGCGCGAGGGCGACCCCGGCGAAGACGAGCAGGACGGCTACGCCTGACAGCGATGAGCGGGCACGCCGGGCGGGCAGTTCGTCCAGGCGTGCCGCCGCGCTGCCGCCGACCCAGCTCGACCTGACCAGCCCGGTCGCATCCGCGGCGACCACCCCGGCGATGACGACCGGTTCGTGGTGTCGAGGTCGACCACGTGACCGTCTTCCGCTGGGTGCAAGGCTTCGCCCCGCTGCGTGCCGACGCGGCCCGGTTCCGCCGGCATGCACCCGGTGACAGATGGTTCACCGACCAGACCTATGTGAAGGTCAACGGTGTCTGGCGGTATGTGTACCGGGCCGTCGATCAGCACGGCCAGGTCATCGACGTGCTCGTCTCCGCCCGCCTCGACGCCGAGCAGCACGACGGTTCTTCCGGCGGGCGCTGGACACCCTGTCGGGGGCCTCTGAACCTCACCCAAATACCGAAAGATCTTTAATATGGGCAGTGAACATTCGTAGGGGCCCGAAGTGGGCTTCGATGGGGTTGGCCCAGGACGAATACGTCGGGGTGAAACACGGCTCGACCCGGTGGCGGGCGGTCCGGGACCGGATGTGCCGGCCTTTGTACGCCGAGAGGTGTCCGCTGAGTGCTTCGACCCTGTCCCGTAGGCTGGTGAGGCCGGTTCCGCGGTCGGGGTCGGCGCCTCCAACGCCGTCGTCGTCGATCGATAGGTCCAGGCGGACAGGCCACGCTGGTAACAGATCACGGGACCCTCGTGGGGTGCTCACCTCCGCGGACATCGCCGTCCTGTGCCACATCCCTGGAGCATTGACATCGGCCAGTGCGTTGTTGTACAGCTACAGGCGACTATGTAAATCCGAGCATCTTTCATCGATGAACAGCAATTAAAAAAACAACAGGCATCTTGTCCCGATGTTGCGGCTCGGATATCGTTGGCGGTCATCGGAGACAGGAAGGGCCTGCTGAATCGTGTATTCGCACCAGCATCCGGCCACGGATCGCCCAAGCTACGCCGGCTATCTCCGAATTCCGGAGCTCACGTCCCTGCAGCATCCCCTGACCCCGCCGGACGACCCCAGGACGTTCCGCGCGGAGCACTTTTTCATCACCATCCATCAATGCAGTGAGTTACTGTTGCGACAGGTGATCCTGGAGCTCGACGCTGCGGTCGAGTGCCTCGCGACGCCGGACGGCGACGTCGAGGACTGGTTGGAGAGCGTGGGTCGGGCGATCGACTGCATGGTGGCGCTGCGTCAGCAGGCCGAACCGCTCGGACGGCTGCCGGTCGAGTGCTTCGCCGCGTTCCGGCAGCGGCTCGGCACGGCGAGCGGCGCCCAGTCCGCGCACTTCCACCGGCTGTGGACGATCCTCGGCATGAACGGCGACGGGCCCGGCCCGCTCTTCGAGGGCTACCTGCGGCTGCTCGACCGCTCCGGTCGCGACCTGGGCGATCTGGTCGCCAGCGGGCTGCGCGGCGACCCGATGTTCCGGATGTCCCAGGCCCTCGCCGAGCTGGCGCAGGGGGTCTGGAGCTGGCAGACGACCCACGTACACGTGGTCACTCGAATGATCGGTGATTGCCCGGGTACCGGAGGTACGACTGGTCTGGAATACCTGACGAGCCGGCTGCGCATGCCGTTCCCGGAGCTGTGGGCGGCCCGCGCCGAGACGCACGTCCGCCACGCTCAGTACCTCGGCGGCCATGTCGAGACGCATAGCAGCCACGCCAAGACCTATGGGGTACCCGTTGCCTAGCCGTATTGACTTCGCCGGTACGACCGCCGTCCTGTCCTTGTTGTCCGGCGCTATCACGACGCAGGTCGTCTCGGCAGGCGTCGGCCTCGGGCTGCCCGATCACCTGAGCGACCGTCCCCGCAGCGCGGAGGACCTCGCGCGAGACACCGGCGTCGCCCTGCCGAACTTGTTGCGCATCGTGCGGGCCTGGGCGGCGTTCGGCCTGATCGCCATCGACGACGCCGGCGAGCTGCGGCAGACCCCGTTGACACCGCTCCTGCGCCGGGACACGCCGGGCTCGCTCCACCACCGGTCGCTGCAGCTCGGCCACCCCGATCTGTTCCGGGTGTTCGAAGGGCTCGGTGCCGCGCTGCTCGACGGCGAATGCGCGTTCGAGGCGGCACACAAGCGCACGATGTACGAATTCTTCGGCGACCGTCCGCCGCTCGGGGAACTGTTCGTGCGGGACCTGTCCGCCAACTCCGTCGGCATTGGCGACGAGCTCGCCCGCGCGTACGGCTTTTCAGGCGTGTCCACCGTCGTCGACATCGGCGGCGCCGACGGTCGGATGCTGACCCGGCTGCTGCATGCCTGGCCGCACCTGCGCGGCACCGTCTTCGAGCGGGCCGAGGTGCGGCCGACGGCGGAGCGGCTCCTCGACGCCGAGGGCGTGGCGGATCGGTGCGCAGTCGTCACCGGCGACTTCTTCGCGGGCGTCCCAGCCGGGCATGACGTGTACCTGCTGAAGTACGTCCTGCAGGACTGGGGCGACGCGGAGGCGACCGCGCTGCTGCGGTCGTGCCGGGTGGCGATGGGAGACCGGAGCCGCCTGCTGATCCTCGAGCAGATCGTCCCGGACCGGCCCACGGCGACGCCCCGTGCACAGTCGGCGGTCCTAGACGACCTGTTGGTGTTCTCGTTCACCGGTGGCGGCAACCGGACCATGGGCGAGCTGGCGGCTCTCGTCCACGGCTCGGGCCTGGCGATCCGCGAGCCCGCGACCAGGCTGCCGCAGGTCGACGTCGTCGAGTGCGTTGCCGCATAGACGTTCAGTGGTAGCGGATGCCGGCGGCCTCGAGCCGCCGGATCGCCTCGCCGACGATATGCTCGTCTCCGCCCAGGTACGCTCGGAGGAACGGCACACGGGCGTCGGTGCCGTCGATCGTGATCGACGCGTGCGAGAACAGCAGACCGGTGCGCTCCAGCAGGTCGCGGCGCCAGGCGTCGACGCCGTCCGGCCGGGTGCTGAACGCGGGCGGTACCGCGACCAGGAAGTACGGCGTCGTGGTTCCGGTGGCGGTGAGTTCCCGCGGCCAGCCCAGCCCGACCAGCGATTTGGCCCACAGGGACCGGTGGTGGCCGATGGCGGTGCGCAGCCCGGCGAGGTAGCGGGCGCACGCGGGGTCGCCCAGCCAGCGCGCCATTGCCCACTGCCGCCGTGCCCCGCGTGGGAACGCCCACTGGATGGTGTGCCGTGCGATGGCGCGCAACGTCCCGGGGTGGGCCATGACGGTACCGATGCCCCAGTCATTGCAGGCGAATACCTTGCCGAACGACTCCACGCGGCACCACCGGCGCCGTGTCCGGTCCGGCGCGGCGGTGCGCGCGAAATACCCGAACAGGGCCGCCGGCGCGGAGATCTCGTCGGCGTCGTCGGTCACCACGCGGCGGTAGGCGTCGTCGAGCAGGATTCCCGCGCCGCGGGCGGTGGCGGCCTCGAACAGCGTCGCCAGCACGCTCTCCGGCCAGGTCGCGCCGGTCGGATTATGCTGCGTGTTCACCACGACGAGCGCGAGCCGTCGGCGGGGGTCGGCGTCGAGCCTGGCCAGCGCGTGCTCGATGTCGGCCGGGTCGGGGATCCAAGCGTGCTCGGCGCGCACCGGCCAGTACATCATCTCGTAGCCGAGTGGCTCGAACACGCCGGCGTAGTCCCACGTCGGGTAGGCGCACAACACCACCGGGGTCCGGCCGTCGCCGTCGGCGTCGAGCAGGTGCCTGGCGAAGTCGCCCATGATACCGCGGGTGCCGGTGCCCGACGTGAGATGCAGGTCGAAGTCCGTGCCAGGGCTGGCGTCCTGGTCCAGCCGCTCGGACCGCACCGTGTCCGCCGCGATCGACCGGCGCGCCTCGGGCAGGCCAGCCGGCGTCCGGCTGTACCCTGCGAGGTACTGCGGCGCTTGCTGTTCGTACGCCGCCAGTCCGGCCGGCAACACCCCACCGAGCAGGTACGGGTCGCCGATCGACATCGGCAATGGTGGCAGGGCGTGCCCGGCCCACAGGTACTGGTCGAGCATCCGCGCGTCGTCGGTGGTGTCGACGTCGGGATCGGCCATCAATCCGGCGAGGGGCGGCAACCGCAACACCGCACCAAAATAACAGATATATTGAAGTGCGTCGATTAAAGATCTTTCAGTATTTGGGTGAGGTTCAGAGGCGTAGGCCGGTGTGGTCGAGGAAGTTGACGCAGCGTTGGTAGCTGCTGCCGATGCGGTGCAGTCCGGTGTGGGCGGCGGTGTCGGCGGTGTCGAGGATGTCGGGGCAGAGGTTGGCCAGTTCGGTGTTGTGAAAGTCGGCCCGAAGCGCGGTACTGGTCTTTCGACCTGTCCGTTTCTCCGGGCCGCTTCCCGCACCCGGCGTGCCACTTTCACGGCACCGGGTGCTCCACAAGTCCCGTGTGGACGGTGGTGGTCGCTGCCCACACCGGCGCGCCGAGCGCCAGCACAGACGGGCCCAGGTCAACGCCGAACTCGGCGCCTACCTCGACGGGCTCGCCGCCGCCCACGCCCGCCAGCCCGGCGACGACCTGATCTCCGGGCTGCTCGCCGACACCGGCCCGCACGGGCCGATGTCCCGCGCCGACCTGCTGCGTTACGAACCCCCGGTGCAGTTGTTGTCCAGCCGCAGCGTCCTGGCCGACATCGACATCGCCGGCGCCACCATCCCGAAAGGCTCGCCGATCGCGCTGATGCTCGCCGCCGGCAGCCGCGACCCCGCCCGGTTCCCGACCCTGACCGCACCGACAACCAACACCTCGGCTTCGGCAGCGGCATCCACATTGCTACGGCGCCCCGCTCGCCCGGGTCGAGGCACAGGTCGCGTTGTCCGCACTGGGCCGCCGGCTGGTGCACCCCCCGGCTGGTCACCGACCCGCCACCGTACCGGCCCAGCCCGACCTTGCGCGGTCCCCGCCACCTGCCCATCGACTACGACGCCGTCGCCCCGGCAGCCGAGGCAGCAGTCGGCGTGCCGTCCGCACGCGGATAGCCCACCGGTCTGTCCAGCCCCGCACGCCGGGCGCGAAGGCTTGGCTGGCGGCAACGGGTCAGCGCATCGTCCGGAAGGCGCGCCGCACCTGATCGACGAACAGTTCCGGCTGTTCGAACGCGGCGAAGTGGCCACCGCGTGGCAGCTGCTCGTAGAAGCGGAGGTCGGGGCAGTATCGCTGGCACCAGCGTCGTGACGGCCGGAAAATCTCGCGCGGGAAGGCCGAGAAGCCGACCGGCACGGCGAGCGGCTCGGACTGGCGAGCGCTGCGGCCCGATGGCCGGGAGAAGCCGTCCTCCCAGTAGATGCGGGCTGACGACGCGGCCGTTGCGGTGTGCCAGTAGACGCTGATGTTGTCGAGCATCTGGTCGCGGCTGAGCACGTCGAGGGGATCACCGTCGTGGTCCGTCCAGGCCCAGTACTTCTCGGCGATCCAGGCACACTGACCCACCGGGGAGTCGACCAGCCCATAGCCGACGGTCTGCGGGCGGGTCGCCTGCTCAAGCGCATAGCCGCTGCCCCACTCCTGGTGACCGGCGACGTCGGCCAGGCTCTGCCGCTCGAAGTCGGTCAGGTCCGCGGCGGCGAGTTGGTCGCGGTCAGCCACCGGCAACATGGTGAGATGGATGCCCACCAGGCGCTCGGGCCGCTGCGCCGCCAGCGCCGTGGTCACCATCGCACCCCAGTCGCCGCCCTGCGCGCCGAACCGCTCGTAGCCCAGTCGGGTCATCAGCGTCGCCCACGCCCGGGCGATCCGCGCCGGCCCCCAGCCGGGCCCGGCCGGTTTGGCGCTGAACCCGAAGCCCGGCAGCGAGGGGCACACCACGTGGAACGCGTCGCGCGCCTCGCCGCCATGCGCAACGGGGTCGACCAGCGGCTCGACGATGTCCAGGAACTCCACGACCGAGCCCGGCCAGCCGTGCGTCACGATCAGCGGCAGCGCATCCGGGTGGGGTGAACGCAGATGCATGAAGTGGACATCGAGGCCGTCCAGCTCGGTCGTGAACTGCGGCAGCCCATTGAGCCGGTCTTCCAAGCGTTGCCAGTCATAGCCGCTCTGCCAGTACCCACACAGATCCCGCAGCCAGTCCAGCGGCACACCCTGGCTCCAGTCCGCCACCGTCGCCGGTTCCGGCCACCGGGCGCGCGCCAGCCGCTGCCGCAGCTCGTCGAGCGCGTCCTCGCCAACGCTCACCGTAAACGGAGCCACCTCGCTGCCCATTCCGCCACCGTAACCCCCGGACGGCAGCCGACATCGGCAGCACGGTCCCGCCGCGACGCGAGATCACCCGCCGCAGCCGGTCGTGGCCACCTATCTGCGGGAGGGGGAGGATGGCGCCGCTCCGGCAACGGACGCGGCACCATCTTCGTCCACAGTCGGCAGTTGTCATCCGTGCCGGTAGCCGAACTCCGCTCAGCGAGGGCGCACCGGCGTGGTGCGGGTCTCAGTCGGCGGCCCAGGCCGGTGTGCCCTGCTCGGCGGTGACCCGGCCGCCGACGGTGAGCTCCTCGACGGCGTCGACGTCGTACCACTGCCGGGGTTCGGTGAGGTACTGCGTCCACCGGTAATGGATGGCTGCTTTGCTGGGCGTGGTGGTGCTGACGGTGACGGTGCCGTCGGGCGCGGGGTCGAATCTCACCTGTGGGTACTGCAGCACGGTCCATCGCGGGTTGTCGGTGATGGTGTGCCGGTGGGAGTGCCGCATCGGGCAGGTGTCGATGGTGCCCGGCGTCGGGTCGGTGTCCGGGGTGAACACCTGCTGGGCGGCGCAGCCGTCGATCCGGTCGTGGATCTGCCGCAGCGCTAAGCCTCGATCCGCCGACGATCTGGGGATCGGTGACTCACGTCGCCCTTGATCGATGGTGGCGGATGTGCCGGTTGATGGGTGTGGCTGTTCCGCCGGGCGTTCCGGCGTTCTCGGTCATGTTGGTCGGGCCCGGAGGCGATCGCGAAGGTATCCACAGTGGACGGACATCTACTGGACTTCTGGTGTAGTCGGGCCCGCCAAACGGCGCCGATCAAGGCTCTGGCCAGGAACGCCGGCCTCAGTTGGCCAGCCGTGTGTGACCTGGTTCAGCCTGGTCAGCACGGACCTGAGGTCCTGCTGCGCGATGTCCTGTGGGTCAGTGCTCGGATCTTCGCCTTCAGCGACCGGATCGGCCGTTGGGCGATGAACGTGTACACATGCCACATGTTCGATACCCGCTTGCGGCGCTCGATCAGAGCCAGCCGCTGACGGGCCGGCGACGTTGCGTAGATTAGACCGCGAAGGGCTGCGTCGGCAGCGTCCACACCGCCCGGACTCGAACGTGTGTCTGACACGCCGGAGCGGAGTGGCGGAGCGGTACCGTGGTGACGCGCACCCTTGCTGTTGTTCCGCTGCCCGGTTCGGCGACACGACCGACCATGTTGGCCGGACGATGCGGCCCGAGTATGTGTGAGGGTTCGTGAGGGTATCGACACGGGCGGCGTTGCTCGCCGTGGCCGGCAACGCCATCGTGATGGGCGCCGTCGGGGTGACCGCTCCGATCGGGTGGTTGCTGGTGCCTGGCGTGGCCGGGATGGCGTCCCGGCCACGGGTGGCGGCGTTGATGTCCGGCTGGGCGGGTGCGCTGATCCTGCTATCGGTGGCGGTACCGATCGTCCCAGGCCACCGCGGTGACCGAGGGGCGCTGATGACGTCCGCCCTCTACCTTGCCGTCCTTCCAGTGTTGTCGTGGCAGCGGCGACGCACCTGGCTCCGCCGGTCCCGGGTCGCGGTGCCGGCCGTCGTTGACGTGGGCGCCGGCCGGGTCGACCGGCCGGTGATGCTGGCCGTATCGCGGCTGCCCGGTGAACTCGCGGCCGCCGTGTACGTGCCGGGTGATGGATTGTGGGTGCTGATCGGCATGGTGATGGGGGAGGTGCCGGATCTGGGACGGTGCGTGCGGACGGTGGAGCGGACGTTCCGCGCTACCGTGCGTCGCGGCGGCGCCGGGTTGCCGCAGATGCCGGCGCTGTTGACACCCTTGGTTCGCCGGCATGCCCCTGACGGGTACGCGGCGGCCACGTTCGTGCGGGTAAGCCAGGCCGGTGCGGTGCAGGTGCTGCGGTGCGGCGGCCCGGAGATCCTCGCCCTGCGGCGCACGGCAGACGCACCGGACGGTCTGCTGGACGTGGTGGATGGCGGGCCTGGCGCGTTGCCGCTCGGAGGGGTATCAGAGCCGGTGACTGTGCCGCGTCTGCCAAACGATGCCAGGATCGCGATCGTGACGGCTGGATACGTCGTCGCACACTACGACGACTACGCCGGCGCAGTGCACCATGCACTACGCTGCGCCGATACCGCACTGGCCGCCGCCCGGCTGCTGGAAGGCCCAGCCAGCGCAGCCGTCAGCAGGGACCCTACCGGCCCGGCGGTAGTGATCGACAGCATCGGCGGCACTCGTTGACCAATGCGTCGCTCCTCGGCGCTCACATCCTGTGGTGCCGTCCACGGCTGTGCACTGTTAGGGGCGAACGAGGCAACCGCGGCTGGTCAACTCCGTGCGGATCACGTCCGGGGCTGGCCGAAGTACACCGACTTCAGTAACACAAGAGCTGCGGCAGGGTCGGTGCCGTCGGCTGCGACGCCGTCCGGCGCCGGACGCGGACCGCGAGCCCCAGGCGGCCCGCAACCTTGCGAGAGTACGAACGGCACCACAACCAGCACCGCCCTCACTGGGGTATCGGGAACGCCCGACCGGTGCAAGCGCTGCCCGAACCGATCGCCGATCCAGCCACGCTCACCCAGCTGCACGTCCGCCGACACGATCGGCTCGGCGGCCTCCTGCACGAGTACGAGTACGCCGCCTGAACAGCGCGGATGATGGTATCGGGTCGACTGGGCGCCGGCCCGGAGCAGGCGCCGCCTGGCCCCGTAGCGCCGCCTCCTGGAGCCGTATGCCGATCCGGTCGACATCGTCCACTGACTGTCGAGCCGTCGCCCCCAGGACTCGAGGTCGCTCGGTTTCGCGACGATGCAACTGGGCAGAAAGTGCTGCTCTGTACCGACGCGTGCTACGCGGGCGTGAATTCGAGGCGTCCGGAGTGACGCCTCGATCGACTGCTTCACCGTTCACCCTGGAGGTACGACATGACGAGCCCGAAGCTCAGGCCGACGACGACTGATGCCGGTATCCCGGTCGCCAGCGACGAGCTCTCTCTCACCGTCGGTCCGGACGGTCCGATCGTGCTGAACGACCATTACCTCATCGAACAGATGGCCAATTTCAACCGGGAGCGCATCCCGGAGCGCCAGCCGCATGCGAAGGGCGGTGGCGCGTTCGGCCATTTCGAGGTGACCGGCGATGTCAGCGCCTACACCAGGGCGGCGGTGTTCCAGCCCGGCACCAGGACCGACACCCTGAGCCGGTTCTCCACCGTCGCCGGCGAGCGGGGCAGCCCGGACACCTGGCGCGACCCCAGGGGCTTCGCGCTGAGGCTCTACACCTCGGAGGGCAACTTCGACATTGTCGGCAACAACACCCCGATCTTCTTCATGCGCGACCCGATGAAGTTCCAGCACTTCATCCGCTCGCAGAAGCGGCGGCTGTCGAACAATCTGCGCGACCACGACATGCAATGGGACTTCTGGACGTTGTCGCCGGAGTCCGCGCACATGGTGACATGGTTGATGGGAGACCGCGGCATCCCGAGAACCTGGCGGAACATGAACGGCTACGGCAGCCACGCCTACAGCTGGATCAACGCCGTCGGCGAGATCTTCTGGGTGAAGTACCACTTCATCACCGACCAGGGCATCGAGTTCCTGACCCAGGCTGAGGCCGACGAGATCGCCGGCAAGGACGCTGACTTCCATCAGCGCGACCTGTACACCGCGATTGATCGGGGTGATTTGCCGAGCTGGACGCTGAAGGTGCAGATCATGCCGTTCGACGAGGCCAAGACGTACCGGTTCAACCCGTTCGACCTGACCAAGGTGTGGCCGCACAGCGACTACCCACTGCATGTGGTGGGCAGGCTGACCCTGGACCGTAACGTCACCGACTACCACACCGAGATCGAGCAAGCCGCGTTCGAGCCGAACAACCAGGTGCCGGGCACCGGACTGTCCCCGGACAAGATGCTGCTGGCCCGCGATTTCTCCTACGCCGACGCCCACCGGGCCCGGCTCGGGGTCAACTACAAGCAGATTCCGGTCAACGCGCCGAAGGCTGACGTGCACGCGTACTCCAAGGAAGGCGTGATGCGTGTCCGCAACGCCACCGATCCGGTGTACGCGCCGAACTCCTACGGCGGCCCGCAAGCCGACCCGAGCCGCACAGCTGAGCCGTTGTGGTACGCCGACGGCGACATGGTCCGCTCTGCGTACACGCTGCGCCGTGACGACGACGACTGGGGCCAGGCCGGCACGATGGTCCGGCAGGTGCTCGACGACGCCGCCCGGGACCGGTTGGTCAGCAACATCGTCGGCCACCTGCTGGATGGAGTCAGCGAACTGGTGCTCGGACACACCTTCGAATACTGGCGCAACGTCGACAAGGACCTCGGCGACCGCGTCGAGCGGGGCGTGCGGGCCGCACAGAACAACCCGACGGCCGCGTAGGGCCGCTCGGCGTCACGCTGACCAGGACTGCAAGAAGGTTGACAGCGGAACTGCGGTCTGGTGTCCGCGCCCTGGACGGGCTGAAAATGTGGGTGGGTGGGCCGGCAGCCGCCGGAGCGGCCACCCGCGACGGCAACGGCTGCGTGGTGACGCATCGCCGGGAACTCACGGACGGGAGCCGGGCGCCGACCGGCGCTGCATCACGCGGCCCTGTAGTCGCCGGGCCGCCTTGGCGACCTCGGGATGTGGGTCGGTGAGTAGCGCGGCGAGTATCTCCGCGGGCAGATCGGTGCGCTCGCCCGCGCCGCGGACCGCATCGGCCCGTGCCGCCGGACTTGCGCCGATCCTGTTCTCCTACGGTTCTCGCAGTGCTGTTCGCGCCGAGAGGGCAGAGCGAAGGTCACTGCGGCTGGTGATCCCGAGCTTCGGAAAGACGCGGGAAAGGTGTGTGCCGATCGTCCGGTGGGACAACAGATACAGCTGCTGTCCGATGTCTCTGTTCGACAGCCCTTGGGCGGCGAGTTGGGCGATCTGGAGCTCTTGAGCGGTCAGTTGGTCCCTGGCGGCGAGGTCGCGTCGGCGGCTGGCCTCCCCGGACGCTCGAAGCTCTCGGCGGGCTTGGTCGCTCCAGGCTGCGCAGCCCATCGCGTCGAAGGCATCGCGGGCGTCCCGCATTGGAGTGCGCGATTCTGCGATTCGACGCTGGCGCCGTAGCCACTGGCCGTGTGCAAGCAGGAGCCGGGCACGCTGAAGCGGCCAGTGCGTGAGGTCGGCGCCGAGTGCCTCCTCGAAAGCGACCCGCGGCCTCCTGGGGGTCCTGGGCGAGTAGCGCGCGTGCGTGCAGCAGCCCTACTGCGATGCAGGTCCCCGGGATGTCGCCGGATGCTGATTCGACCTGCTTCACGCGCGCTCGCGCTTCGTTGATCCGACCCGTGTGCAGTGCAGCATCGGCGAGATCGCCGATGAGCCAGCACGCGACAATCGGGTGGTGTGCCGGACTCGCCGGATCGAAGAGGCGTTCGGCCACCTCGTAGGCGTTGGAGTGCCTGCCCGCTCCGAGTGCGGCGAAGATCCGACCGAATTGCGCGAAGGCGACGGTGATGTTTGCCCCGGTCGGCACCGCGATACGTTTGGCCCGGACCGCGGCGCGCTCAGCCGCGTCCGGATCGCCTCGGATCCCGGCGATGATCGAATCGACGGTGTCGGCTGCTGCGACCGCCATCGGGCGGTGGCGGCGAAGTAGGTCTGCCGCGGCGCCTGGGTTTCCGTGGTGATCTATGAGTGAACATCGCAACCTGGGCAGACGATGTGCTGCGGCCGCGGCAGTCGCTCAAGCCCGCGACGTGGTTGTTTGTACATCTGGAACGAGGTCTCAGGCGGCCGCTCTCTGTCGGCACCGTGGCCGACGTACGCAGGAGTGGGCGTGGAACCCGCCGCGATAGCTTGACGCCGCTACTACGCTCAGCGATACTACGTACTGCGTAATAAGAGGTGATTCCCGTGAGCCTTTCAGAGCTGGGCAGGTTCTCCGAGCCCGGGCTGCTTGTCCTGGTCAGCCTGGCGGACGGCCCGAAGCACGGCTATGCCATCCAGGAGGACATCGGCAGGCTTACCGGCAACCGCCCCGGGCCGGGCACGTTGTACGGGGCGATCAAGCGCCTGGAAGAGCGTGGGCTCATCGAGGCACTGGCAGCCCAGGACAGACGCAAGCCCTATCAGCTCACTCCTGTGGGAAGGCAGACGCTCCAGGCGGAACTGGAACGCACCAGGGCGGTGGCCGCGGTGGGCCTGCGTCGCCTGGCGGTGACCTGATGCGCCGGCTGCACGCGGCAGTGCTTGCGCTGTACCCCCCAGCAGTACGCGAGCGCTACGGCGAGGAGGTCGCCGTGCTGCTGGAACAGTCCCGCACCCCGGTGCGCGACCTTGCCGACGTGGCCTGGTCCGCGCTGACCGATCGAATGGAGAAACTGGTGACGGCTGACCTGCCCGATGCGCTACAGCGCACGCCCCGATGGCTAACGGTCGCGTCCGCCACCGTACTGGCATGTTTGGCAGTGCCGCTGCTGGGGTTCAGCACGGCGCCCTCGGCCATTGTCCTCGTCGGCCTCGCCACCGGCCTGCTGTGCGCCAGAAGGGGCGGCGGATTCGGCTCGGCGGCCGTTGTCGTCGGCGTCGTGCTGGCGCTGCTCACCTCGCCTCACCTGGTCCAGTCGCTGGTCGGGTCGATCGATCGCATAGCGGAGGTCGTGAGCACGGCGGCGTTTGCTGCGGCCGCGGCCGCACTGGCCGCGCTGGTGGTGGCCTTGGTTCGCCGCAACCGGCGCACGGCCGCGCTGCCCGCTGCGGTAATCGGGGGCCTCGCGCTGCCCCAGCTCGCGTCGATGATGCTGGTGCTGATCAGTGGGGCCGGGCCGACGGGCAACCCGTGGCTGGCGTACTGGGTCAGCATGCTGCCGTACCGCGGCTGGAGCGAAGAAAGCGGATCCGAGTTCGTAGGGGTCCTGTTCGACACCCTGATCTGGTATCCGGCGCTCTACACCTTCTGCCTCTCGTTCCTCCTGGCGTTCTGTTTCCGGGCGACGGTCACCCAAGCATCGCCCGCTCCCACCAACAGCGCACAACGGACGGCAGCGTAGGAAGGCGACGGCTGCAACGACCAGATTCCGTGAGACGCGATCCTTCCCGTGCACTACACCGTGTGGACGAATCCGATCACCGGCCCTCTCAACATCGACGACGCCGTTCACGAACTCCGGCAGCGGACTCAGGAACCACCTCCAGCTGGCCGAGACGGGGCACACTCTTCTGCCGCAGATAACACGCGCTCGGTCCCGTCTGCCGGGGTCGGGCTCGCCTGCCGGTGCACGCCATAGTCACCCTTGGTGACGTATCGAGCTGATCCGCAGCCACGCTGGGTTGGAGCCGGAGGTTGAACGGCAAGCCGAGCTTGAGGCGGTGCCGACGCCATCGCTCAGTGGCTTGGCCGACCATGCCGCTGGTGTGCGCTGACCATTTACCGCGTGAACCGGGTCGTCCCGGCGCTGGCACCGCAGCTAATGGACATGGTGACGCCGTTGAGGTAGAGGCCGTCCAGGAGCTGCCACTGGGTGCGCCGGGCACTGCGCCCGGCGATACGGTAGCCGCCGCCCTGATAGATGTAGCCGACGTGCCCGGCGAACAGCACCTCGCCATGGCATCGACTCTGGGCACCGGATCGGTTGTGACTTTCAGTCGTAGTTGTCACTTGTCAGCGATGGTTGTCACCGGACTGATACATCGCTGACAGGCACACGGCGCCTGTCCGTCTATGGGGCCGATCACTCTGGCGCTGTAGACGTCGAGCGGGTTCGTGCGCTGCCGGTCGTGGTATCTCCGGCGCGGAATGAGTTGGTGCGTTCGGGCTGCCAAGGAGGCGCCCAGTACAGTTGAGCGATGACGATCGATGATCGCCTCACCACACTTGACGAGCTCTGGTCGGCCTGGGCTGAGCGCGGCCGGGCGATGACTGACGAGCAGTGGCAGCGGCCGACCCGGCTCGGCGACTGGGACGTGCGGAGCCTGTACGCGCATGCCGGGTCGTGGCCTTGGATGCTTTCGATCCTGATCGACCGCGTCCGGGACACCGAACCGACGCACGTTACGGCCGCCGCGCTCCTGCAGGACTTCAACGCCCCGAACGGGATCGCCCACAGGGGTCGGGACAACGTCGCGGCCGGCGCCCGCGAGGACGCGGCCGGGTACAGCACGGCGCAGATGGTCGAGCAGTTCGCCGGTTCGGGACCGCGGGCGATCGCCACCGCGCGGCAGCTCGGCCCCGTGGTCGTCGACTACTTCGGGCGGGCGCTGCTGCGCCTCGACGAGGCCGTCAGCATCGGCATCGTGGAGGCAACCGTGCACCTGCTCGACCTGCAACGCGCGCTGGGCCAGCCTCCGGAAGTGCCCGTCGAGGGCCTCACGCACACCGCGGCGGTCATCGTCCAGATGGCGCCGCCGGTTGACTTCATCGAAGCGGCGACCGGCCGGGGCACGACCGACCTGTTCCCAGTGCTGTCCTGAGCAAGCGGACACAGGCGGGCGCAGGAGCCTTGACGTCCGTGTCGCGCCAAACCGGTGACAACAAGCGTTGAAACGCCGATAGGTGACAATTGCCGCATGCGTCCCGAGCCGCGATCCTGCCGGGCGTTATCGGGTAACGATGCCCACGGAGGCAGTCGAACTGGACGTGAGCGGGACTGCTGCGGCGTCAGCCAGGCGGTGCGGCGGTGGTCCTGCGGACGACGAGGGTGGGTGCGAGCTTCATGTGGCTCGCGGGTCGGCGGGGATCCGCGATGCGGTCCAAGACGAGCCGGGCGGCGTTGCGGCCCATCTGGCGGCCGCCCTGGTCGACGCTGGTCAGTGAGACGGGCGCGAATCCGGCGAACATGGTGTTGTCGTAGCCGGTGACGGCGATGTCGCCGGGCGCGGACAGGCCGGCTTCGGCGATGGCCTGGAGTACTCCCATGGCGACGATGTCGGCGCCGGCGAAGATGGCGGTCGGTGGGTGGGGGCGGGCCAGCAGTTGCTGGGCGCCGAGGTATCCGCCTTCCTGGGTGTAACTGGTGGAGGCGATGTCGATGTACTCGTCGAGCCGGCGGGCGCGCATCGCCTGCCGGTAGCCGTCGGCGCGCACGGCGTTGGGCATCTCGACGATGCGGTCCGGGTCGGTCTCCAGGTGCTCGATGTGCGCGATGCGGCGGTGGCCGAGATCGGCGAGGTGGTTGACGACCAGGGCTGCGCCGGCGAGGTCGTCGTCGGCGACGGAGTCGTAGCTCGAGGAGCGTCCGTGGCGGCCGACGAGGACGGCCGGCACGGAACTGGCGACGTGTTCAAGATGCCGACGGCTGGAGACGGGGGCGATGAGGATGACGCCGTCCATGCTGTGGTCGATCATGGTCTCGGTGACGCGGGCCTCTTCCGCTTCGCCGTTGCAGCCGGGACCCATCAGCACCTGATAGCCGGCGACCTCCAGCACCTCGGTGGCTCCGTCGAGGATGTCGGCGAAGAACGGGTTGCGGATGTTGGGCAGCATCACGCCGACGCTGTAGGTCTGGCCACGCATGCCGCGGGCCGCGGCATGCGGTCGGTAGCCGAGCTCGGCGATCGCCTTGCGGACTTTCGCCTGCATCTCGGGGCTGGCCCCGTAGGCGTTGCGGAGCACCTTCGACACGGCGGTCGTCGACACCTCGGCGTATTGCGCGACGTCGACGATGGTGATCCGCCGGGTGCGTGCCGTTGGCTTCCGCATCTGGCTCCTTACGCATGAGTAACGTTGTCCGGGAGTGTACGGGCCGGTCCGCGAGCGCGACCAGGGTCGTCGTTACAACCGCGGCGGCGCGGTCGTGCGCCTGGCCACCAGTCTGGGTGTGAGTTTGAGGTGGCTGGCCGGGGTGTGCCGGTCGGCGATGCGGTCCAGCAGGAGCCGGGCGGCATTCGCGCCGATCTGTTGGCCGGCCTGGTCGACGCTGGTGAGCGAGATCGGACCGAAGGCGGCGATCGCGGTGTTGTCGTAGCCGGCGATCGAGATGTCCGCCGGCACCGACAGGCCCGCTTCGGCCAGGGCCTGCAGCGCGCCCATCGCGACGATGTCGGCGCCGGTGAAGACGGCGGTCGGCGGTGCGGGGCGGGTGAGGAGCTGCCGCGTACCGAGGTAGCCGCCGTCGTGGGTGTACGTCGTGGACACGACGTCGATCTCGTCGGCCAGTCCATGCGTCCGCATGGCGTCGCGGTAGCCGGCGGCGCGCACCGCGTTGGGCATCTCGGCGAGGCGGACGGGGTTGGTCTCATGGTGGTCGATGAGCGCGATGCGCCGGTGGCCGAGCCCGACGAGGTGGGCGACGACGAGGTGCGCACCCGCGTGGTCGTCGTCGGCGACGGTGTCGTAGATCGTCGAACGACCGTGCCGCCCGACGACCACGGTCGGCACGGTGCGCGCGATGCGTTCCAGGTGTGCGCCGGAGGAGATCGGCGCGACGAGGATCAGGCCGTCCATGCCGCGGTCGACCATGGCCTCGGTGACCCGGGCCTCGATGTGCTCGCCGTTGCGGCCCGTGCCGTGCAGCACCTGGTAGCCGGTGTCACGCAGGCCGCCGGTCAGGCCGTCGAGGACGTCGGCGAAGAACGGGTTGCGGATGTCGGGCAGCATCACGCCGATCGTGAAGGTGCGGCCGCGCATGCCGCGGGCGCCGGTATACGGGCGGTAGCCGAGCTCCGCGATCGCGCGCTGGACCCGGGCCCGCATCGCCGGGCTGGCGCCGGCGGCGTTACGCAGCACCTTCGACACCGTCGTGGTGGAGACGTGGGCGTGCCGGGCGACGTCCACGATGGTGACCCGGCGGGCCGGTGCGTCACGGATCATCCGATGGACCCCCAGGCGATGGGTAACGTTACCCTCGCAGTGTACGGATGATCATCGCGAAATTTCTAGACCCGGTTCCAGGTGAGGGTCGTTCATGAGCGCGAAGCGCCTCCGAACTCTTGACGTAACAGCCAAGGCCCTCCTATGGTCGGCGTCACACATTTGGAAAACGTTGCCCACGGCTGATCGCAGCTTACGCCGACACCCCCTCGCGCGCTCTGCGGTGCCGCCGCCACGTCCGGCTGCGGTGCGGCGCGATCGACCCGGGTCGGACCCGTTCCGGCCATCCCGAATGAAACGTTTTAGAGAGTGGTCGCAGCCCCATGACACTGACCGACAAGACGGCGGAGCCCGTGCGGCGCTCACCGCGCCGGCGGCGCACCGATCCGCCGTGGTGGTTCGTGCTCCCGGCGATGGTGTTGTTCGCCTACGTCGTGCTCCTGCCGAGCGGGCGGGGTGTCTACTTCGCCTTCACCGACTGGGACGGCCTGTCGCCGAACTGGTCGTTCATCGGTCTGGACAACTTCACCGCCATGCTCGACGACCCCGACGCGTTGCAGGCGATCTGGCACACCCTGCTCATCGCGGTCGCCATCACCGTCATCCAGAACGGCGTGGGCCTGCTGCTCGCGCTCGGTGTCAACACGATGATCAAGTCGCGCAACGTGCTGCGGGTCTTCCTGTTCGCCCCGGCCGTCATCACGCCGATCGTGACCGCCTACCTGTGGCGCAACCTGCTCGGCCCCGACGGCGCGGTCAACAGCCTGCTTGGCGCGGTCGGGCTGGGCGCCTGGCAGCAGGATTGGCTCGGTGACCCGCAGCTGGCGTTGTGGTCGGTCGTCGCCGTCATCGTGTGGCAGTTCGCCGGCTACTCGATGGTCATCTTCCTCGCCGGGCTCCAGTCCATCCCGCGCGAGATCTACGAGGCCGCCGCGATGGACGGCACCGGACCGGCCCGGCGCTTCTGGTCGATCGTCCGGCCGCTGCTCGCCCCCGCGATCACGATCAACCTGATGCTGTCGATCATCGGCGGGATCAAGCTGTTCGACCAGGTGTACGCGCTCACCGGCGGTGGCCCCGGCCACGCCACCGACACCATCTCCACCCTCATCTACAAGGACGCGTTCACCCTCGGCGAGTTCGGCTACAGCATCGCCCTCGCCGTCGTCCTCACGATCATCGTCGCGATCGCCTCGACCAGCCAGTACCTGGTGCTGGCCCGCAACGAACGGGCAGCGTCATGAACCGCTACCGCCGACGGACGTTCGCCCTCGAACTGGTGATGGTCGCCGTCGCCGCGGTGATCGGCTTCCCGCTGTACGTGCTGATCAACCTCGCCGTCCGCGCGCCCTCCGACACCGGCTCACCGATCCGGCCCACCACCGCACCGACCCTGTCGAACTTCACCGATGCCTGGCAGCAGGCCGGCCTCGGCGGAGCGCTCATCAACAGCGTCCTCGTCACCGCCGTCAGCGTCGTCGTCGTGCTCGCGGTCTCCTCACTCGCCGCGCACCCCCTCGCCCGGGTCTCGGCGGCGTGGTCCCGCGGCACGTTCCTGCTCGTCATGCTCGGCCTCGTCCTGCCGTTCCAACTCGCCGCGCTGCCGCTCTATCAGACGATGCGCGACCTCGGGCTGCTCGGCTCGGTGTGGGCGCTGGTGCTGTTCTACTCCGGCCTGCAGGTGCCGTTCACCACCTTCCTCTACGTAGGGTTCCTGCGGTCGCTGCCGCGGGAATTCGAGGACGCCGCCGCCATCGACGGCTGCACGCCGGTCCAGGTGTTCCGGTACGTCGTCTTCCCCATGCTCAAACCGGTCACCGTCACCGCCCTCGTGCTCAACGCGGTCGCGGTCTGGAACGACTTCTTCACCCCGCTGCTGTACCTCTCCGGCGGCACCCAGCAGACCGTCCCGGTCGCGCTCGCGGGCTTCTTCGGCCAGTACGTCTCCGACTGGAACCTCGTCTTCGCCGCCCTGCTCATCAGCATCATCCCGGTGCTGGCCGTCTACTTCGCGCTGCAACGCAGCATCATCAACGGTTTCGCCGGAGGGCTGAAGGGATGACCATCCGCGTCTACGGACTCCAGGCCGAACAGCGGCAGGAACCGCTCGGCATCGACCACCCCCGGCCGCGGCTGTCGTGGAAACTCGACAGCGACCGGCGCGGCGCCGCGCAGACCGCCTACCGCATCACCGCCGCGCTGCGGCCCGCGGACCTCGACGACCCCGGCCGTCTGCTGTGGGACACCGGCCGGCGCGAGTCCGGCGACGGCCTGCTCATCCCATGGGACGGGCCCGCCCTGCAATCGGCGACCCGCTGCCACTGGCGGGTCGAGGTCTGGGACGAGACCGGCGCAGCAGCCGGTAACCCGGCCGGGTCGGCGCGGAGCTGGTTCGAGACCGGCCTGCTGCACCGGTCCGACTGGTCGGCCGTGTGGATCGGCCGGGACCCGGTCCGTCACCCGGCGGTCCAGCCCCCGGGCGCCGCCGACATCGCCGGCGCCGACCTGCTGCCACCGCCGCTGCACCTGCGCCGGGCCTTCCATGTCGACACCCGCCCGGTCCGGGCCCGGCTCTACGCCACGGCGCGGGGCGTCTACGAACCACGGCTCAACGGCTGCCGGGCCGGCGACCACGAGCTCGCCCCGGGCTGGACCGAATACCACCGGCGCCTGCAATACCAGACGTACGACGTGACCGGCCTCGTCCACGCCGGCGACAACGTGCTCGGCGCCGTCGTCGCCGACGGCTGGTGGAGCGGCTACGTCGGCTTCGACCCGCGCCGCGCCGCACAGCACTACGGCGACTGTCCCGCACTGCTCGCACAGCTGGTGCTCGACTTCGCCGACGGTTCCCGCCGGGTCATCGCCACCGACACCGTCTGGACCGAGCGGCCGGGCGCGATCCTCAGTGCCGACCTGCTGATGGGCCAGGTCGTCGACGCCCGCCGGCACGTGCCGGACTGGGACGCCGCCGCCACCATCGACGGTTTCGCGCCGGTCGCGGTCCTCGACACCGAACCCGGGCCGCTGGTCGCCGAACCGGACCACCCGGTGCGCGTCACGATGGAACTGCCCGCCGCGACCGTGGAACACAAGGCGCCCGGCCGGTACGTCGTCGACTTCGGCCAGAACCTCGTCGGCCGGGTCCGGCTCACGCTGCGGTCCGCGCCCCGCGGCCGGCGGGTCACCGTCCGGCACGCCGAGGTGCTCACGGACGGCGAGCAGGACGGGGAGCTGTACGCGGCCAACCTGCGCCGCGCCGCCGCCACCGACCGCTACGTCGCCGCCGGCGAACCGGTCGAGGTGTTCGAGCCGCAGTTCACCACCCACGGCTTCCGCTACGTCGAGATCGACGGCCATCCCGGCGAGCTCGACGTGGCCGACGTCGTCGCCCGGGTCCTGCACAGTGACACCCCGTGGACCGGCCGGTTCGAGTGCTCCGACCCGGTCACGAACCAGCTGTACACCAATATCGCCTGGGGCCAGCGCGGCAACTTCGTCGCCGTACCGACCGACTGCCCCCAGCGCGACGAACGCCTCGGCTGGCTCGCCGACGCGCAGATCTTCGCCCCGACGGCGACCCGCAACGCCGACGTCGCCGCGTTCTTCGCCCGCTGGATGCGCGACGTCGTCGACGGGCAGGACACCGACGGCGCGTTCCGCGACGTCGCGCCGGTCATCACCATGCACCGCGAGGCGGCCCCGGCCTGGGGCGACGCCGGCGTGATCATCCCCTGGCATTTGTGGCGCACCTACGGCGACCGGCAGGTGCTTGCGGACTCCTTCGACGCGATGGCCGCCTGGGTCGCGCACGTCCGCCGACACAACCCGGACCTGCGGTGGCGGCACCACACCGGCAACAACTACGGCGACTGGCTGCAGGTCGACGCGGACACCCCACGCGATCTCCTCGCCACCGCCTACTTCGCCCGCAGCGCCGCGATCGTGGCCGACGCCGCCGACGTCCTCGGCCGGCCCGACGTGGCGGCCGAGCACCGCGCCCTGCACGCCGCGATCCGGCAGGCGTTCATCACCGCCTACGTCCACCCCGACGGTGCCGTCGAGGGGGAGACCCAGACCGGCTACCTGCTCGCGCTCGCGTTCGGGCTGCTGCCCGACGACCTGATCGCCGCCGCGGTCAAGCACCTTGCCGCCGACGTCGAGCAGCGCGGCAACCGGCTCACGACGGGGTTCGTCGGCGTCCAGCTGCTGTGTCCGGTGCTGGCCGAGCACGGCCGGGCCGACCTGGCCTACGCGCTGTTGCACCAGGACGAGTTCCCGTCCTGGGGGTACTCGATCCGCCACGGCGCAACCACGATCTGGGAGCGCTGGGACGGCTGGACCGAGCACGGCGGGTTCCAGGCCGACGCGATGAACTCCTTCAACCACTACAGCCTCGGCAGCATCGGCGACTGGCTGTTCGGCCGGGTCGCCGGCATCGACCAGACACCCGGATCGGTGGCCTACCGCGACCTGCTGCTGCGCCCGCTGCCGGGCGGCCGGCTCACCTGGGCCCGCGCCGAGCAGGACACCGCCCGCGGGCCGGTCGCCTGCGGCTGGGCCCGCACCGACGACCGGATCACCGTGACCGTCACGGTGCCTCCGGGAAGCACCGCCCTGCTGGAAGTCCCCACCGCCGACCCGGCCGGTGTGCGCGAGCACGACGAGCCGGCCCACACGCGGCCCGGGGTGCTGGGGGCCGAACCGTCCGCCGCCGGGCTCACCCTGCGGCTGGCATCAGGCCGCTACACCTTCACCGCATCCCACACCCCTGATCACACCCCCGATCACACCCCCGTCCAGGAGATGCCATGAGACTGTCCCGAACACCAGCACTTGCCGCAGCGCTGGCAGCCGCGCTCGTGATGGGTGCCTGCAGCAGTGGCACCAACGCCGGCTCCGGCGGCGACAGCAACACCCTCACCCTCGCCTCCGTCGACCAGGGCTCCATCGAGGAGGTCGTCAAGGCGTTCGAGGCCGCGAACCCTGGCGCCAAGGTCCGGTACACCACCAGCGGTGCCGACCAGTATCAGCAGCAGATCCGCACCCAGTTGGCCTCGGGCACCGCACCCGACGTGATGACGGTCTGGCCCGGCAACGGCAACCCCGGCGCCACCTTCGTGCTGGCCAAGCCCGGCTACCTGATGGACCTGTCGGATCAGCCGTGGGCGTCGAAGCTGCCCGACGGACTCAAGAGCGTCGCGCGGTACGAGGGCAAGACCTACCTCGCCGTGTTCGGGCTCAACGGCATCGGCGCCGTCTACAACGAGCAGGCGCTCACCCAGTCCGGCCTGAAGGCGCCGACCACCTGGACGCAGTTGCTGGCGTTCTGCACGGCGGCTGCCGGCAAGGGCACCCCGGCGTTCGCCCTTGGCATCCAGGACAACTGGGTCAACCAGCTCGCCCTGTACGCCCTCGCGGCCACCGTCGTCTTCGGCGCCGACCGTGACTTCGACACCAAACTGCAAAGCGGGGCCACCTCGTTCGCCAAGTCGCCGTGGACGACCGCGATGGCCAAGTACCAGGAGATGGAAAAGACCGGCTGCTTCCAGAAGAACCCGCTCGGCACCAGCTACGAAGCCAGCCAGGATCTGGTCGCGACCGGCAAGACCCTCGGCATCATCCAGGGCAACTGGGTCGTCGCGCTGCTCAAGGGCAAGAACCCGGCCGGCACGTTCACCCTCAAGGCACTGCCCGCTACCGACACCCCGGCCGAGTTCATGATGCCCGCCGCGGCCGGGGCCGGTTACGGCGTCAACGCCAAGGCCAAGAACAAGGACCTGGCGCTGAAGTTCGTCAACTATGTCATGTCGCCCGAGGGCATGAAGGTGTTCAACGCCAAGCAGGGGAGCCTGCCCTCGCTGCCGGACAGCGGATCCCCGGTCGATCCGGCGTTCACCGAGCTGACCACGTACCTCAAGGACAACCGGACCGTGCCGTTCATGGACCAGCTGTGGCCCAACGCCAAGGTGCAGCAGACGATGCTGTCCGGCCTCCAGGAGATCTTCAGCGGACAGTCCACACCGGACAAGGTGCTCGCCGCCATGGACGCCGACTACAAGGCCGGCGCCTGACCACCCCGAACCCCGCCGGCCGGCCACGGCCGGCGGGACTCTTTGTGAAGGAGTACCAATGTCAACCGCCAGACATCGGGTGCGCACGCTCGTGGTGTTCGGGACATCACTCGCCCTGCTCATGCCTCAGGCATTGACCGCCACGCCCGCCGCGGCCTCCGGCGGGCAGGCCAACGTCGAAGCCGTCGACCTGCGCGTCGACGGCCGCTCAGACCAGCCGCTCGGCATCGACAACACCACCCCGACCCTCGGCTGGCAGATCTCCGAGACACGGCGCGCGGCAGCACACCCCTGCTACCGCCCGAACTCGCGTGCCGCGTGCCCCGCCGACCGGCAGACGGCGTACCAGATCCAAGCCGCCACCAGCGAGGCCAACCTCAAGCGCGGCAGACTCATCTGGGACACCGGCAAGGTCGCATCGGCCACCCAGACCGGCATCGCCTATGCCGGGCGCACACTCGGCTCCCGGGACCGGGTGGTGTGGCAGGTGCGGGTCTGGGACGCCGACCGGCGAACGTCCGAGTGGAGCAGGACGTCGTCGTGGGAGATGGGTCTGCTGCAGCAGGCCGACTGGGGTGCGGCCCGCTGGATCGAGTACCCCGGCCGGGCCGAGAACCAGCCGATGCCGATCTTCGCCCGGCAGTTCAGCATCGACCGCCGCAAGCGCGTGAGCTCGGCCCGGCTCTACCTTTCGGGCGTCGGCCTGCACCTGCCCACCCTCAACGGCCGCGAGATCACCGACGAGGTCCTCGCGCCCGGCAACGCCAACTACCAGCTCTCCAGCGAATACCGCACCTACGACATCACCCGCGAACTGCGTTCCGGCGGCAACACCATCGGCGTGCAGCTCGGCAACGGCCCGGCCTACGTGCGCCGCAGCGTCACCAACCCGGCCGTCGGCCGCACGTCGCCGTACTCGTGGTGGCAGAGCCAGCTCAAGGGCAGCGGCACCCTCACCGCCGACACCCCGCCGGGCGCCACGACCGTGCAGCTCGACTCGGTCACGGGGTACCACGTCGGTGGCACCGTCAACGTCGACACCGGCGCCGGGGGAGACAACCTGGAGTCGCGCACCATCACCGCGGTCGCCGGCACGGCGATCAGTTTCACGCCGGGGCTGTCGAAGCCGCACCTCGCCGGTGCGGCCGTGACCGGCTCCGGGAACAACGTCGCCGCCAGCGATGCCTCGGCCGGCGCCGCGGTCACGCCCCGCCTGATCGCCCGCCTGGAGATCGCCTATACCAACGGCTCGACCGACGTGGTCGTCTCCGACCGCAGCTGGCGGACCGCCCTCGGTCCGCTTGTCACCGACGCCTGGTACTCCGGCGCCGACCACGACGCCCGCCGCGAACAGCCCGGCTGGAACCAGCCCGACGCCAACTTGTCGGTCACGGCGAAGCGCCGCGACGGCACCGCCACCGGTTGGATCGACGCCGGTATCGCGCCGGCGCCCAACCTGGCCACGAAGCTCGTCGCCCGCACCGCCGAACCCGTCCAGGTCGTTGAAACGTTTTCGCCGGTGTCGGTGACGAACCCGGTCCCCGGCACGTGGGTGTACGACTTCGGGCAGAACATCGTCGGCTGGCCGGAACTGCACCTGCCGGGCGACCTCCCGGCCGGCACGATCGTGAAGGCCGCACCCGCCGAGGCCCTCGCCGCAGATGGCACCGTCGACCAGGCGTCGCTGATGGGCGGTGGCGGCAGCCGCGGCCGGGATCTGTTCAACACCTACACCACCGCCGGGCTGGGCGGCGGGGAGACGTGGCACCCGGACTTCAACTACTTCGGCATGCAGTGGGTCCAGGTCACCGGCCTGCCGACCGGCTACGTGCCGGCCAAGCACCTCGTCAAGGGTCTGCGGCTGCAGGCGGCCGTCCCGGTCGCCGGCGAGATGAGCACCTCCAACGCCCGCGTGAACCGCATCCACACGATGTCGCGCTATTCGTTCGCGTCCAATGTCATGTCGGTGTTCACCGACTGCCCCGGGCGGGAGAAGCTGTCCTACCCGGCCGACTACACCATGCCGATGGGAGCCATCCATCGCACCTTCGGCCTCGACGCGTACCTGCGCACCACCATGCGGCACCTCGTCGAAGGCCAGTCGATGGCCGACACATCCATGTTCGGCAACGTCGCGCTGAAGACACCGGTCTACGACTGGGGCTACACCGGCCGGTTCGGCGACGAGATCAACTGGGGCAACGCGATCATCCTGGTCCCGTCGATGCTCTACGAGCTGTACGGCGACACCCAGACCATGGCCCGCTACTACGAGCCGATGGTCCGCTTCGCCGATTACATCCAGCGGCAGAAGGTCGGCACCGGCGACAACGCGCACATCGTTGACGCCGCGCTCGCCGACTGGGTCGCCGCCGACCAGACCTCGGGCCGCATCACCGGCACCTGGGGCTACTACACGATGATCAGCAAGCTGGCCGAGATGGCTTCGCTGACCGGTCACCAGGCCGACGCACTCAAGTACCGGGCGCTCGCCGCGGACATCAAGACCGCGTTCAACGCCCACTTCTACAACACGACCCTGCGCCGGTACACCACAGCCGGCAACGCCGGCACCACCGGCGCGACCCAGACCGCGCAGGCGCTCGCCCTCGACGCAGGGCTCGTCCCGGACAGCGAACGCGGCGCCGTCCTCGACGCACTCGTCGAGCTCGTCTACGCGTTCCACCCAAGCGGCGAGGGACCACACTTCAGCGGCGGCACCATCGGCATGGCTCCGACCGTGCGGGCCCTCGCCGACGGCGGCCGCGACGCCGTGCTGTGGGACCTGCTGCAACGCGACGAACAGCCCAGCTACGGCTACTTCATGGCGTCGACCACCGCCAACCCCGGCGGCATGACGACCATGGGGGAGCGGTGGACCCGCGGCGACTCGAAGAACCACATGATCCTCGCCCAGATCGAGGAGTGGTTCCACACCGACCTGGTCGGCATCCGCGAGGCTGACGGCGCCACCGCCTACCGGTCTCTGACCATCCGGCCGAAGCTGGTCGGCGACCTGACCTTCGTCAAGGGCAGCTACCAGACACCCCAGGGGGCGGCCCGCTCGGCGTGGAAGGTCGACGGCAACCGGTTCCGGCTCGACGTGACCGTCCCGGCGAACACCACCGCCGAGATCTGGGTGCCGTTGCGCGGCGGCCGCGTCCTCGATCAGCCGGCCCGGGCGAAGCTCCTGCGCAACGAGGGCGACTACGCCGTCTACCGCGCCGGATCCGGCACGTACACCTTCACCACCGTCCAGCGATAGCCCAGCCCGGAGCGGCCCGCCGTCGGCGGCGGGCCGCTCCGGCAGATCGGAGCCACGTGCACCGCGACTTTCCCGACGGCTTCCTGTGGGGCGCCGCCACCTCCGCTCACCAGGTCGAGGGCGGCAACACCAACAACGACTGGTGGGACTTCGAGCACGCTCCCGCCACCGCCGCCGGGGAGTCGTCCGGCGACGCCATCGACCACTTCCACCGCTACGCCGAGGACTTCGCCCTCCTGCGCGAGCTCGGGCACAACGCGCACCGCCTCTCGCTGACGACGACGAACGCCTCGACTACCTCGACGGGCACCTCACGGCCACCGCCCAGGCGATCCTCGACGGCGTCGACGTCCGCGGCTACCTGCACTGGTCCGCGTTCGACAACTTCGAGTGGAGCGAGGGCGACCGCCCGAGGTTCGGCCTGATCGCCGTCGGCGACGACTTCACCCGGACCGTGAAACTCTCCGCCCACGCCCACGCCCACGCCCTCGCCCGCGTCGCCGGCACCGGCCGGCTCGACGCCCTGCGCACCAGGAGCCACACGCCGTGAGAAGCCCGACGGCCCGCACGGGATGCGCCGCCAGCCCGACGCCGACCACGCCGGTATCTCCGGAGGCCTGCCCGCCACCTGCTTCCCGACCACCAGCGCACTGGGCTCCTCCTGGAACGCCGACCTGATCCGCCGTGTCGGTGCTGCGATCGGTGCCGAGGCCCGCGCACAGGCGTCCAAGCGCATCCCACGGCGGTGGATCCGTCGAGATCGGGACCCTCTCGACGCCGCGGCACCGGCACGGTCAGCGGTAGTTCTCCAGCACGTCACGGAACAGCGGCCCGGCACCCTCGGCGACGGCTTGCCGCCACTCCGGGCCGGTCCCCATCGGCATCCCCAGCCGGATCGAGACCGCTTCCACGATCTCCGGGTCGCCGGTGTCGAGCAACTGCTCCACGAAGGCGAAGCAGCGCGCGAGGAGCGCCTGGTCACCGCGCTCCATCGCCGGCCGGAACACCTCCCAGTAGAAGCAGTGGGAGACGAGCTGGTACGTCCCGACGACGGGGAACGGCGACTCCTCGTCGAGAAGCGACTGCTCCTCGGCGAGAATGAGGGCGCGCGCCTCGGGGAAGGCGTGCCACAACATGTCTCGCATCGGTATAAACATTGAAGACCCTTTATGTGTATTGCATCCAGAGGGGTATTTCTTGGCAGTTAGCCAGTGTCTCACACACGGAGGGCGGACCGTATCGCGTGAGGAAGTACATGTCGGACAGGAATCCGAGAACGGACAATGCCGCGCCGCCGCGACCGACGATGTCCGGCCCGCTCCCCCTGGGTGCCGTCTGTGCTCCGCTCGAACCGCGAGCGGCTTGGCCGCCGGCACCACTTCCGGGAAGACTGCCCGGTCTGGCGGATCGGCTTCGGGAACCTGTCGTCGGTGAGTGTGAACTTCTCGCCCGTGATGTCGGCAACCGCATAGCGGTTCTTGATGTTCTCCAGCCCACCGGCCATGTTCGAAGCCTTGACACGATTCGTTTCCAGATCGGCGTTCAGCTTGCCCGTACGATCGGGATTCTGGAGTGTCCGCCGGCACTTCTCGAAGATCTCCCGGGCGATCGCCGACTGCTCGGCGGTGAGGGTTCCCGGGCCGCCCTTCGCCCGGCGCTGTTGCGGTGAGCAATCGCCCAAGATCAGTCGCCGTTCAACCTGCCGGGGCGGACCTTCATGAACTCTGCGAGAGGGGTAGCGGGCGCGGCGCCGTCGCGGGGCCTGTCCCGCTGGCGTTGTTCCTCGGCGCCGTACGGACGAAAGGGCTACTGGTCAAACCACCTGGCCACTGGTTAGGGTGCGGCGATGCGACTGTCGGAACATGTGCACCTGGTGGGGAGCGGCTGGCTCGGCTATTCGCTCTCTGACCGGCACGACGGCCATGTCTACCTGGTCGAGGGCGGCACGGCGTCCTTCCTCATCGACGCGGGGTCCGGGCTCGACACGGCGAGGATCGCGGCCCGGATCGAGGCCGCGCAGGTGCCTCCCGTGACGCACATCCTGGTGACCCACGGCCACGCTGACCATGCCGCCGGCGCGGATGCCCTCGCGCGGCTGCTGGGCGCCGAGATCTGGACTTCGCCTGAGGTGGCCCGGATGCTCATCGATGCCGATGAGGTCGCTACCGGCCTGGCGCTCGCGCGCTCCGCCGGCGTCTACCCGGCCACGCTGTCGTTGACGCCGACCGAGGTGCACCGGCGACTCGGGGATGAGACGTTCACCATCGGGGCCGCGACCGTACGCTGCATGCCCACACCCGGACACGCGGTGGGGCATGCCTGCTATCTCGTCGATGTGGACGGTGCCCGCGCCGTCTTCACCGGCGATCTCGTCTTCGCCCGTGGGAGGGTCGCCGTGCTGGGCACCACCGAAACCGACGTCGGCGCGCTGCGCGACAGCATCGCTGCGGTGGCGGCGACCGCACCCGGCGCTCTCTTCCCGGGTCACGGCAGCGTCGCACTGAGCGACGCGGACCGCCACCTGGCGGCGGCCCTCGACGCCTTCGACCGCGGCCAACTGCCGCCGGGGCTGCTGCCATGAACGCCATCCCTGATACGAGTGGTGCTCCGGAGCGGCTACGGGTCGGCGTTTGCGGGCTGGGCTCCATCGGGCTGCGCCATGCCCGGCTGCTGGCGGAGTCGCCCGGGGTCCGCGTCGCGGCCTTCGACGCGGCGCCGCACGGGTTGCAGCTGCCACCGGCGGTCGAGGCGACCCTGACGATCGTCTCCTCGTTCGAGGAGCTGCTCGACGCGGCGCCGGACGCACTGGTGGTGGCCACCCCCGACGCCCTGCACGCGCCGCAGGCGATCGAGGCCTGCCGGCGGGGGATCACGGTACTGGTGGAGAAACCGGTCGCCGACAGCGTCGCCGCGGCCGAGGAACTGGCCCGGGTGGCGGCGCAGAGCGGCGCGCGGGTGCTGGTGGGTTACGTGCTGCGCCACTACGCGGTGCTGCGACGGGTGCGGGAGCTGCTCGCCGACGGAGCCGTGGGCACGCCGGTCTCGGTGCACGTCAACCTCGGCGCGTACGAGACGCTTAGGGTGGCCCGCAACCGGTTCTCCGAAACGGACCGTTACCGGCTGCCGTACGACTACAGCCATGAGTGGGACTACCTGCAGTGGCTGCTGGGCCCGGCGGCCGAGGTCGCTGCGGTCGCCCGTCTCGCCGGAGATCTCCCGCTGCGTCAGGATCCCAACGTCATCAACGGAGTTGTCGCCTTCGCCTCCGGTGTGACCGGGACGTTCCACCTGGACTACGTGCAGGAGGGGCAGGGCCGCCGGCTCGACGTCGTCGGAGACCGGGGCACGCTGCGGGCCGACCTCGCCCGGGGTGGCGTCACGGTGCGGGCCCACGCCGACGCCCTCACCCGTTCCTACGACTGTTCCGAGGAGCGTGATGTCGCGTTCGGCCGGCAGCTCAGCCATTTTCTGGACGTGGCCCGTGGCGTCGCGGTCCCGCTGGTGAGTGTCGAGGACGGGATCCGGGCGCTGCGGGTCGCCGACGCGGTCGTGGCCGCATGCGACGGAGCGGGTTGGCGGCGCGTGGACGCTCGCATCTAGTGAAACAGCTCTTCCGCTACATGAAATGCGGCCGTACCGTGGGGCGATGACGAACGAGTCGGTTGAGCGTGAACGGCGAGTACTCGCGCGGATACCTGGTGGCGCGCAGCTGCTCTCCAAGCGGCCGGAACAGTTTGCGCCGGGTCAGTGGCCGCGGCACTACTCGCGTGCCAAGGGCGTGTATACCTGGGATCTCGACGGTCACCGGTACGTCGACATGAGCACCAGCGGGATCGGCACGTGTGTGCTCGGCTTCGCCGACGACGAGGTGGACTCCGCCGTCCGTGATGTCATCGCCAACGGTTCCATGAGCACACTGAACTGCATTGAGGAGCTGGAGCTCGCCGAACTGCTCTGCGAGCTGCATCCGTGGGCCGACATGGTCCGCTACGCGCGCAGCGGTGGCGAGGCGCTCACCATCGCGGTCCGGTTGGCCCGGGCCGCCACCGGACGGTCGACGGTGGCGTTCTGCGGCTACCACGGCTGGCACGACTGGTATCTGGCCGCGAACCTCGCCGGCCCGTCGAGCCTCGACGGGCATCTGCTGCCGGGCCTCGATCCCAGCGGCGTCCCGGCCCAGCTGGCCGGCACCGCGTTCGGGTTCCGGTACAACAGGTTGGACGAGCTCGAGGCGATCGTCGCCGAGCATCAGCTCGCCGCGATCGTGATGGAGCCCATCCGCGAGCATGATCCCGAGCCGGGGTTCCTGCCGGGCGTGGTGGACCTGGCCCGCCGTGCGGGTGCCGTCCTCATCTTCGACGAGGTGACCTCGGGCCTGCGCGTCAATACCGGTGGCATACATCTCGAGCTGGGTGTCGAACCCGATGTGGCGGTCTTTGCCAAGGCCATCGGCAACGGCTATCCGATGGCGGCCGTGGTGGGGCGCGCGGCTGTACTGGAACACGCGCAGCGCTCCTTCGTCAGCAGCACCTACTGGACCGAGCGGATCGGGCCGACGGCGGCGCTCGCCACCCTGCGCCGGCACCGGGACAACTCGGTGGGGACGCGCCTGACGGCGGTCGGCGCGGCCGTGCAGGCCGGCTGGCGGGCTGCGGCCGAAGAGGTGGGGCTGGCCGTGCGGATCCACGGCATCGCGCCGCTGAGCCACCTGCGTTTCGTGGAACAGCCGCAGCCCAGCGTCACCCTCTTCACCCAGCTGATGCTCGACCGGGGGTTCCTCGCCGGTGGTTCGTTCTATCCGTCCTTCGCGCACCAGGACGAGCACGTTGAGGAGTACCTGGCCGCGGTGCGCACCGTCTTCGCCGAGATCCGCGCGGCCCAGGACGCCGGACCGGTGCAGGCCGCCCTGCGCGGACCGGTGGCGCATACCGGCTTCACCCGCCTGACCTGACCGTTGGCCCGACCATGGTCACCGTGGTGCGGGCGGCTACGCCGATCTCCGCGACACGGTGACCACTGATCGTCAGGATTCGCTGGACACGGCGTACGCGTCGGGCAGGGCGGCGGGCTGGCGGTCCGGGTCGACCGTCTCGGTCCGGCCGGTGAGCATGCTGAGCTCCGCCGCCGCCAAGGTGCCGCACACGACCGCGGCATTGTCGTAGGAGTAGGGCCAGGCGGCCTCGCCGCGAACCGCCGCGAGGAAGGCGGAGATCTCCCTGGCGTACATCGGCTCGTACTCCTCCTGCCAGTCACACAGGACCCGGGAGTACCCGTCGCCGAGGTGCGGCAGCGCGCGCTCCAGGGTGCCGGTCAGCAGGTCGAACCGGATGAAGCCGCGGTCGCCGATCGCCCAGCCCTGGCGCGCTGTCTGCGGGCTCGCCATGACCACCGTCAGCTGCCCGGTGGCGCCGGACGCCAACTCCATCTGCAGCGACCAGCTGTCGGCACCGGGTAGGTCGAGGCCGCCACGCCGGACCACCCGCCCGGAGGCCGCCACCGGCGTGCCGAAGACGTGGTCGAGTGCGATGAGCTCGAACGGCACCATCTCCCGGGCCGGCGCGGTGGCACGGTGACGGGCGTAATATTCGGCGCCCTCGTCCGGATGCCAGCTCGGTGCGTCGACCGAGAGCACGTAGCCGTAGGCGTGCAGTGTGCCCAGTTCCTCCCGGACCACCCGGCGCAGTTCCTGGACGAAGGGGTGGAAGTACAGGGTGCAGGAGGGGGCCGCGACCAGTCCGCCCGCTGGCCGTCGAGCGTTCGCCGCCGCCACCACACGGGGATCGAAGGCCCAGATGTCGGCTTCGCAGAAGAAATGCCGGCCGGTGTCCAGCGCCAGTCGCACATAGTCGGTGTGCTGGTCGGGCGGGGTCGAGATGACCAGTGCGTCCGGCTCGGTCGCCATCGCCTCGTCGAGCGAGGCCGTGGTGGCGACGCCGAACCGGCTCGCCGCGGCGGCCCGCCGGTCGTCCCGTTGGTCGAACAGGGTCACCTCGACGCCCTCACACGCGCGCAGGTCACGAAGGCGCCGGGTGCCCATGGAGCCGGCGCCGATCTGCAGGATCCTCATCCCTGTCTCCCTTGTCGCGGACTTGAACTCAACAGTGTCATCAGCCGAAACGATGGCCAGTCCGACGTTACCGACCTGACATCGCGCCGTCGGCCAAACGTTACGGCAGATGAAATGCACATTCCATCTGTTGACATGGTGGTGTTCTGCGTCGCAGACTTCCGGCACAACGCCGTGACGACAGGCATGCGGGAGGATCGATGACGACGGAAACGGTACCGGCACGCGAGAGCGTGTCACGCCGGATCTCCCGCCGGGTGGACCGGCTCAGCGACCGCCGCTTCGCCCTGTTGCTGTTCGTGCCGGCAGCCGTGCTCATCGGCGTGATCGTGCTTCCACCGATCGCGGCGGTCTTCGTGATGAGCCTCTACCGGATCGAACTGCTCAAGGATGGACCGACGAGGTTCCTGGGTCTGGACAACATCACCCGGATGTTCAACGACTCATTCTTCGTCGACTCCATTCCGCGCACCCTCTGGTTCGCGGTCGGCACCACCGTGCTCACCATCCCGTTGGCACTGGCCACCGCGCTGCTGATGAACAGGCGGTCGCGGTTCGAGACGCCGCTCGCCGTCGGGTTGCTGCTGCCATGGGCGATCGCCCCGATCGTGACAGGGTTCTTCTGGCGCTTCATCTTCCAGCCCAGCTTCGGGCTGGCGACCCAGGTCAGCAACGGACTCGGCCTCACCGAGGGCGCGGTGCCGTGGCTGCAGGAACCGACCACCGCGCTGGTGCTCGCGATGCTCGCCACGGCGTGGCGATCGGTGCCCCTGCTGGCCCTCATCATCCTGTCCGCGCTCAAGGCGATTCCCAACCAGCTCTACCGCGCGGCCCGGATGGACGGTGCCACGCCGTGGCAGGCCTTCCGATCGATCACGCTACCCAGCATCGGGTCCACCCTGCTGATCGCCACGATCCTGCAGATCATCGTCTCACTGCAGGTCTTCGACCTGCTCTTCCAGCTCACCCGTGGTGGCCCCGGCTTCGAGACGACGACCATCACCTACTACATCTTCACCGCCGCCTTCGACAACCTCAGTCTCGGCTACTCGGCGATGCTGGCCCTGTTCCTCATGGCGATCATCGTCGCTGCGAGCGGTGCGACGCTCTACCTGCGTTCGGGCGGACTCCGCCGCCGCCAGGCGAAGAACTCCGCCGACGAGCCTGCCGGGCGGTTGCGGCTGGACGGCGCGGCGCGGTCGGATCAGTCGCCGCAGGAGTGGCCTGAGGACACGCGCAAGCGGCGCCGGTGGACGCTGCCACCCGCCGCACGACGAGTCGGCTCGACGGTGGCGATCGGCGCGCTCCTCGTCTGGTCGATCGGCCCGACCCTGTGGATCGTGCTGGCCAGCCTGCAGCCGGAGTCCGCTGTCACCTCGGTGCCGCTGGACCTGACCGCGCGGCTGGACTTCTCCCAGTACGTCGACATCCTCACCAACGAAAAATGGCTCTCCTCGATCTGGGTGAGCCTGCAGATCACGGTCGGGTCGACGCTGCTGACGCTCCTGGTCGGCGCGCTCGCCGCGTATCCGCTGGCCCGGCTCGACCTGCCCGGCAAGGGCGCCGCGATCGCGGTGCTCATGTTCACCTACACCGTGCCGGCCATCGTCCTGCTCATCCCGCTGCTGTTCATCTTCAACGCGCTCAACCTCAACGACTCGGTGATCGGGCTGATCGTGGCCCACGTCGCCTTCGGGTTGCCACTGACGATCTGGTTGCTGCGCAACATCTTCGCAAGTGTCCCACCGGCGCTGGAGGCCTCAGCGCGGATGGATGGATGCACCAGGATGGGCACCCTGTTCCGGGTGACTATCCCGTCGGCTTCGGCCGGCCTGGCCGCCACGGCGATTCTGCTGCTCATCAGCGTCTGGAACGAGTTCCTGTTCGCGGTTGTGCTGGGCAACCAGGGCGCGGTGACGGTCACGCGGCGGATCGGCTACATCAACTCGCCGTCGGGGACCAGTGGCGAACCACCCTACACCTACCAGGCGGCGGCGGGCATCGTCGCCGTGCTACCCGTGATCGTTCTGGTGATCCTCTTCCACCGCCGGATCAGATCCGGCTTAAGCGAGGGCTACCTCAAGGGCTGAAGGGGCACAACTCATGAACCAATCTGCATCCCACGGTACCTCCCGGCGTACGCTGCTGCGAAGCGCCTTCGCCGTCGCGGCGGCCGCGCCGATCCTCTCTGCCTGCACCGACGACGACCCGGCACCCACCGCGACGAGCCAGGGCGACGGGAAGTTCCCCGGGGTCACGATCAACGTCGCTTGCAACCCATCCAGCGTGCAGGCATGCACGGAGGCCGGCAAGCAATGGGGCCAGGTCACCGGCGCCAAGGTCAACGCCCAGGTGATTCCCTTCGCGGAACGGGCCACCAGCTACGCCTCGTGGATCGTCTCCAAGGACGCGAGCTACGACGTGCTGTACGGCGGCGTCGACTTCATCTCCAACTTCGGCGACAAGCTCTACCTTCCGCTCAAGGACATGCTCGGCGACACCGGCGACTACGTTCCGGCCGCGCTCGGTCAGCTCACCAAGGGCGGTGCGCTGCTCGCCGCACCACTCTTCGCCGATATGCTGCTCTTCTTCTACAACAAGACCGACTGGTCCGCGGCGGCACTGCCGGAGAAGATCCCGGGGACGTGGGACGACCTGTACGGGTACGCGCCCAAGCTGACGGTGGGCAACCGCGAGCCCTGCGTGATCCCGTGGAACAACAACGGCGTCCCGTTCTGGATCGCGTTCTTCAACTCCACCAAGGGGCAGCTGTTCAGCGACGACAAGAGCCAGCTGCTCTTTGACAACGACAAGGGCCTCGCCGCCTGGCAGGCGATCAGCCGCGGCTTCCAGTCGAAGTTCTTCGGGCTGGCGGGCGCCAACGCGGTGGGCGACCAGGACACCTCGTTGCTGTTCAACCAGAACCTGGCCGCCAGCCAGGCCGCGACCACCGGCTTCGGCAGCACGGCCGGCAGCACCGACCCGGACAAGAAGTCGGTCATCACCAAGGCTGAGGTCGGCGTCAGCGTGATGCCGGGCATCACGGCCGGCACGAGCGGCAGCGTCATCGTGGCCGAGGGCCTGGGCATCAATAAGTTCACCCGTAACCGCGACGCCGCGCTGAGCTTCGTCAAGTACACCACCGGGCCGGAGTTTCAGAAGCAGATGGTGCTCGGCAAGGCCGGTCAGGTGCTGCCGTCGAGCCGCCTGTCGGTCAGCAAGGACCCGGAGGTGGTCGCGGGCTTCCCGCTCGCGGCGACGCTGGCCGAGCAGGCATCGGCGCAGCTGGCCTGGCCGGGCAACGCCCCGTTCAAATGGAACGCGCCGTTCCTGCTGGGCCTGACCAACCTGTCGAAGGGCACGTGGACGCCCGACCAGGCCCACGAAGAGACGATCAAGGCGGTCAAGAAGCTGATGATCGCCCAACTCGGCTCGTAGGTTGCCTGGCTCATAGCTTCCGGCGTTCGTTGTTTCTCGGAGGAGTTGGACATGGCGGGTATGTCGCTACGGCTGGAATCGATCTACCGTCGCTACGGCAAGGTGACGGCGGTGAACGACCTGTCGCTGGAATTGCCGGCGGGCAAGTTCATCACACTGCTCGGCCCGTCCGGGTGTGGCAAGACCACAACCCTGAACCTGATCGCCGGCCTGGACCAAGCTGACGGCGGCTCGATCCACATGGGCGAGCGTGACATCACCAGGGTGCCCCCGAACGAGCGTGGCATGGCGATCGTGTTTCAGAACTACGCGCTGTACCCGCACATGTCCGTCTTCGACAACATCGCCTTCGGGCTGCGGCTCCAGCGCCGTCCGAAGCCGGAGATCCAGTCCCGGGTCCGGCACACGGCAGAACTGCTCGCCATCGAGCACCTGCTGGACCGCCGGCCCGGGCAGCTCTCCGGCGGCCAGCAGCAGCGGGTGGCGCTGGGGCGGGCGATGGTGAAGAAGCCCGCGGTCTTCCTGCTTGACGAGCCGTTCAGCAATCTCGATGCGGCCCTGCGCGCACGCATGCGGACCGAGGTGAAGCATCTCCACCAGACGCTCGGCACCACCAGCGTCTTCGTCACCCACGACCAGGAGGAGGCGATGACCCTCTCCGACCTGATCGCGGTGATGCGCGACGGCAAGCTGGTCCAGTACGGCACCCAGCACGAGGTCTACGGCAAACCGCGGGACATGTACGTGGCGACCTTCCTCGGCAAGCCGAGGATGAGCCTCATCGAGGGAAGCCTGGAACGGCACGCCGCCGGGGTCGTGTTCACGGCGCCGGACGTCCGCCTCGAACTCGGCACCGCCGCGTCCATCGGGCTGCGCGACGGCGAGTGGCCGCGGGTCGCGGCCGGCCTGCGGGCCGAGGACGTGTCGCTGGGCGCACCGGGTGGGTTGTCCTTCGACGCGCAGGTCGCCCTGCTGGAGCCGGTCGGGTCGGACACGTTCGTGGAACTCGAGGTCGGCGGAGCGACGGTCGTCGCCCGGGTGCCACCCGAGGACCCGGTCGCACTGGGCGACCGCGTCACCGCGGTGATCAAGCCCGGCCGCGTCCACCTCTTCGACCTCGACTCCACCGAGCGCATCGTCCGTTAGCGCAAGCCACTCGGGCAGGTCAACTTCGGCTCGACCCCTTGTGGACACCACAAGGGGTCCGCGCCACGCTTCCAGACGCGCGGCACGCGGGCCTGGTCCCATACTCCGGTCAGTGGGCGGTCCAGCCGCCGTCGACCATGAGGTTCACACCGGTCACATAGCCGGAGGCGTCCGAGGCCAGGAAGACCACCGGGCCCTTGATGTCGTCGGGTCCGGCCAGTCGACCCAGCGGCGTGCGTTCGGCGTAGGCGGTGACGAATGCCGCCGGCTGCTCCGGGGTCGCCAACCCGCCCGGCGAAAGGCAGTTCACCCGCACGCCGTAGGGCGCGTAGAAGCACGCGAGGTACCGGGTGAGGTTCACCATGCCACCCTTGTCGAACGCGTAGAAGGCAGGCGAGGTCATCTCGGTGCCTGCGTAGACGTCGAAGGTGGGCCCGACCACACCGTAGATCGAGCCGATGTTGACGATGCTGCCCGAACGTTGGGCCATCATCTGCTCGCCGACGTGTTTCGTGATCAGGAAGAGCCCGGTGGAGTTCACCTCGCTGGTGGCGGTCCAGTCCGCGGCGGTGGTGCGGTCGGGGTCGCTGCCCTGGCGGTGCACCGAGCCGTTCACCAGGACGTCGATGCGGCCCAGCGACGCCACGACAGCATCGCGGAGCTCCACGATGGACGCCTCGTCGGCCTGGTCGAGCCGGTGCGCGCTGGCCTCGTGACCGTCCCGGCGGAGGGCGGTGGCGGCCGCCTCGCACGCGGTGAGGTCGCGGGAGGTGACCACCACGTGCGCACCGGCCTCGGCCAGTGCGTAGCACATGTGGCGGCCGTAGAGGCCGGCTCCGCCGGTCACGATCGCGACGCGACCGGTGAGGTCGTAGAGGCTGTTGATCGAGCGCGGTGCAGACAAGGCGATCCGGCCTTCCATTAGCGGAGGATGTCCATCGCGGCGGTGATCTGGTCGGCGGTGATCCTGGGCACCGGGTCGTCGCCGGCGAGCCGGGCGAGGGCGCCGGCGTCCTTGTAGCCGGCCCCGGTCGCGACGATCACCGCCCGGTCGGAGGGGTCGAGCCGGCCCGCCGCCGCGTCGGCGAGCAGCCCCGCGAACGCGGTCGCGCCGGCCGGTTCGACCAGGATGCCGTGCCGGCGGGCGAGGATGCGCTGCGCATCGAGGATCTCCTCGTCGGTGACCTCGGTCAGGTGCCCGCCGGACTCGCGCACCGCGTCGACCGCGCCGACGCCGTCGAAGAGGACGGCGACCTGCAGCCCGGAGACGGTGGTGGTGCATGGGCCCCGAAGCCCGGTGAGGTCACCGGCCAACGCCGGGCGCAGCGTCGGGCAACCAGCCGGCTGCACACCGACGACCCGGGGGCGGGCACCGTTGGCGATCAACCCGCCAGCGGTGAAGCCACGGCCGATCGCGGAGAGCAGCCCGCCGCCGCCGACCGGCGCATACACCACGGTCGTGGCCGGAGCGTCCTCGGCGATCTCGTACGCGATCGTGGTCGCACCCTCCATCGCCTCGGGGGAGAACCGGCCGCCGGTCAACAGTGGCATCAGGTCCCGGTCGGCGGCGATCGCGGCAATGGTGGTGGCCGCCGAGTCGGTGGCTGCGGCGTCGTGGCCGAGGCCGTCGACGAGATGGACCCGCCCGCCGAGCGCTCGGATCTGGCGCAGCTTGGGCGCGGCGGTGTCGGCGAGCGCGAACAGCGCCGCCGGCACGCCGGCCCGGCTCGCGTAGGCGGCGGCGGCCGCGCCGCCGTTACCGGAGGAGGTGCCGACACAGCCGGCGAGCCGGCGTTCGCGCACGATGGAGAGGGCGACCGAAGCGATGCGGTCCTTGAAGGAGCCGGTCGGGTTCAGATGCTCGCACTTGACCTGCACGGAGGCGATGCCGGGCACGGCACCGGTCAGCTCCACCAGCGGCGTGGCACCCTCGCCCAGACTCACGATGTTCGCCGGGTCGTGCAGTGGTAGCCGGTCCCGGTAGCGCCAGACCCCGCGCCGCGCCGGGTCCTGCCAGCCGTCGGGGGCGGCGGCGTAGCGCACGACCAGTTCTCCGCCGCAGTCGGCGCAGCGGTAGCGCAGGGAGCCGGCTTCCCGGGACCTGCCACAGGCGCGGCATTCCAGCCAGAACCGGCCGAACCCGCCATGAGTGGGCCCTCCGCCGCGCTCCGGACCGTTCATGGGCCCTCCACCTTGCTCCGGACCGCTCATGGCTTCACGCCGGGCCGGGCTGCGAAGGTCGTCGGTGGGAGGGTCATCGGCGTTGTGCTGCGGGGAAGTGAGGCGACGTCGATCGGGCAGGCGCCGGGCGTGGCAACCTCGATGACCTCGGCGGCGATGTCACCGAACGCGGCCCGCCAGGCGATGGCGCCCTTCGCGACGATGATCTTGGCGGAGCGGGCGTCCACCCCGACGGAGGAGAGCTGCTCGGCGTGGAACGGCGGCGTCGGCCTCTCGGTCACCACGAGGGTGATGCCCTCGACGCGCAGCACCGCGGTGGTGCCCATGCTGAACTCGCGTCCGGTCATCCAGCTGCCCTGGGTGCGGTAGCGGCCGTCGGTGAGGGTGACGACCCGTCCGCGCACGCGCACCGGGTCGCCGTGCCGGCGGTCGGTCTTCCCGCCGACCAGCGCCTCGATCTCCGCGCCGGTGCCGAGGTCCGCTGCCAGGCGGGCGACCCGCGCGTCGGCCACGGTCACCACGGCGTCCTGTGCGTGCTGGGCCAGCAGTTCGGCGAGCAGTGCGGTCCCGTCGCCCGGGCTGCCGCCGCCGATGTTGTCGGCGACGTCGGCGAGGACGACCGGGCGGGCCGCGCTGGCGATCGCCCGGCGCACGGCCGTGGCGGCGTCGTCGCGAGCCACCATGAAGGCGTCGGTCTGTTCGGTGATGTCGGCGAGGGTCTCGGCGATGACGTCGCGCGCGGCCGCCTCGTCGCTTTCGTCGTGGATGGCGAGCACGCTCATGCCGACCCGGTCGACGTCGCTGTAGGCGAAGCCGGCCGGGATGCAGATCCGCACCAGTCCCGCGGCGCGGGCCCGGGCCGCGGCCCGTCGCTGCAGCGAGCGCATCGGCTCGGCGTCGGTCGCCTGAGCCAACGGGCAGACCAGCAGTGGGAGCTTGCCGACGGCCGTGCGCAACCGCCGCCCGGCGAACACGTCGCCGAGCAGCCGGGCCGCCTCGCGGCCCCGTTCGCGCATGTCCACGTGCGGGTAGGTGTCGTAGCTGACGAGTACCTCGCATGATTCGACCAGCTCGGGTGACGGGTTGGCGTGCAGGTCGAGCACCGCCGCCAGCGGCACGGACCCGACGGTCTCCCGGACCACCGACAGCAGCGCCGTCTCGGTGTCGGGGTAGCCGTCGGCGACCATCGCTCCGTGCAGGTTGACGAGCAGCCCGTCGAGCGGGCCGGCCGCGCGCAGGGCCCGGCCGGCGCGCTCGAGGAGGGCCTCGATGGTGACCCGATCGGCCGGGCCGCACGGCCAGGCGCCGGCCGAGAAGATCGGCACCAGTTCGTGCTCGGGCGAGTCGGCGAAGCCGCCGATGACCGATCCGGTGCCCACATTCTGCTCGAGGACCTCGTGCCCCTGCGCGAGTTCGAAGTCGGCGAAGTCCGCGAGGGTGGCCTGGTGCGTGGCGTAGGTGTTGGTTTCGTGCCAGAGACCGAGAATGCCGACCCGCATGTGCCCGAACTCCCTACGCGTCTGATTCGTTCAGCGCATCGTCCACGCGCTCGAGCGTCGTGGCGAGCTCACGCGGGCCGTGGGCCGCTGAGACGTACCAGATCCCTCGCCCGGCGACCCAGACCCCGTATCCCGCCAGCACCTCGGCGAAGCGGGCGTACCGGGCAAGGTCGAGGTTGCGCAGTTCGCGGTGGTCGGTGACCGGTTCCCGAGGGCCGAACGAGGCGTGGAACGCCATCGGGACGCCTTGCACCCGCAGCGGCACCTGGTGCTTGTCGGCCAGTTCGAGGAGACCGGCCATCAACGCCGTGCCGTGCTCGGCGATGCGCTCGTATGGCGGGTCCGAGGTGAGCAGGTCGATGGTGGCGACCACTGCCGCGGCGGCCATCACGGAGCCGTTGAAGGTGCCCGAGTGGTTGACCTCGCCGGTGCCGAAGCGTTCCATCAGGTGAGCGTGGCCGGCCAAGGCCGCGACCGGCCAGCCGCCCGCCATGGCCTTGCCGTAGGTGGCGAGGTCGGGTGTGACGCCGTACCGGGCCGCCGCACCGCCGAGGGCGACCCGGAAGCCGCTGATCACCTCGTCGAAGATGAGCACCACGCCGTGCTCGGTGCACAGTTCGCGGATGCGCTGCAGATAGCCGGGTCGCGGCTCGATCGTGCCGGCGTTGACCATGATGGGTTCCATGATGAGCGCGGCGATCTGGCCATGGTGCTCGGCCAGCGCGGCCGCGACGGCCTCCGCGTCGTTCCACGGCAGCACCACCGAGTCGGCGAGGTGCGCACCGACCTGGCCGACGCTGGCGGGACCGGTGCCGGCGGCGTCGACGAGCACGTTGTCGAGCCAGCCGTGGTAATGGCCCTCGAACCGGATGAACCGCCGGCGTCCGGTCGCCGCACGCGCCAGCCGGAGGGCCGCCTGGACCGACTCGGTGCCGGTCAGGCCGAGCCGGACCATCTCGGCCCAGCCGAGCGCCGAGCAGATCCGCTCCGCGGCCTCGACCTCCAGCACGTGTGAGTTGCCGTAGAGCATGCCGTCCCCGCAGGCGTCGTGGACCGCCTGGTTCACTGTGGCGTTGGCGTGGCCCAGGAAGCTCGGCCCTTGCCCGAGCAGGTAGTCGACGTAGTCGTTGCCGTCCACGTCCCACATCCACGCGCCCTTGGCGCGGCTGAAGAAGACCGGCGGCGCGGACAGCCGCACGTTGGAGTTGACCCCGCCCGGAAGATGACGGCTCGCTCGCGGCCAGTACGCCGCTGACTTGACCCTCGAGGCTTTTGACACCACTCGGCTTCCCTTCCGGTGCCCGTCGTGTCGTCCGCGTTCTGCCTAGTGGATTTCGCAGACCGACAGTTGAAACTGACACGACGGTAGCCGCCGCTGCGCCGGGTGGTCAACACTGCGCGTGGGGTGGGCTGTGCCGATGGTGGAATGCTTGTGGAAAGCGCGCTTCAGGCGCTGGCGTGGTAGTCGCGCACGAGCTGCATCGCGGTGCGGCGCAGCGCGCGGGCAACCGTCTCGACCTTGTCGGAGGTCAGTCGGCGGGCCGGCGCGCTCACACTGATGCCGCACAGGAACGGGATGCTCTCCAGCACGACCGCCACGCAGCGGCCGTCGGGCTGGTTCTCGCAGTCGTCGAGCCCATATCCCTCGCGCCGGACGCGATTGAGCTCGGCCAGGTATCCCTCGACGGAGACGATCGTGCTGTCGGTGTACTGGATCATCTGCTCGGCCGAGAGGATGGCGCGCACCCGGTCATCGGGCAGTTCGGCCGCGATCGCCTTGCCCAGCGCGGTGGCGTGGATGCTGCCCCGCTCGCCGACGCGCGCCGCGAGCCGCATCATCTCGTTGCTCTCCACCACGAGGGCGTGCACGATGTGTGCTCCGTCCAGCACGCCCAGGTTTGTGGTCTCGCCGAGCCGGTCGCGCAGCTTCTCCAGGTGTGGCCTGGCCAGGTTGACGAGCGCGTCGACCTGCCGGGTGTGCTGCGGGCGGAAGGCCAGGCCGAGCCGATACAGGCTGTTGGCCTGATCGCGCTCGACGTAGCGGCGGGCCTCGAGGGCCGACAGGTAGCGATAGGCGGAACTCTTCGGCAGTGCCGTCACCTCGGCGACATCCGAGAGTGACGCACCGTCGCGGGAGCGCTGCAGCACGTCAAGAATGTCGCAGACGCGCTCGACTGCCCGGATCGGGTAGCTGGCGGCGGACTCGGCCGTCTGCTTCATCGGTCTGTCCTGTCTCGTGACACTGGGGATGGTGGCGCGGTGCGAGTGTGAGGCCGCACGAGCGATGGTACCCCTGGTGGGACCCGTGCCGGCGCCTTATGTTAGTCGATTTGTTTCACCTGTCAAAACAGGTCGGTCCGCCGAATACGCTGCACCAGCAGCGCGTACCGAACATTATCGGAACGATCGTTTCAGCCGTTGACATGACTTTGTGGCCGCGCTAATACTCAGTCACGCGACAGAAGATCGCGTCCCGCCTGGCGGCGGGCGGCTTCGTCGAAGTGGGGACAGTCCAAATGTCTACACGCCGCAGGGGAATTTACTCCCGGCTGGTCGCCGGTGGTGCCCTGCTCCTCATGATCACCGCCGCCGCAGCGTGCGGTTCGGCGGATACCGACGGCTCGGCCGGCGGCGGGACGCTGCACATCGCCGAGGGCGCCGAGCAGCCGACCCTGGACCCAGCCAAGAACATCCAATACCTCAGTGACGAGATGGCCGCCATCTACGACACGCTCGTGGTGGCCAACGCCGACGGTACGATCGGCGCCGGCCTGGCCGAGTCCTGGACCGTCGAGGGCCCGTCGATCACGTTCAAGCTCCGCACCGGAGTCAAGTTCCACGACGGCACCCCGTTCAACGCCGCGGCGGTCAAGGCCGCGCTGGACCGGGTCGTCGACCCGGCCACCAAGGCGACCAACTCCAAGAGCGTTCTCGGCCCGTACGACAACAGCCAGGTCATCGACGACAGCACCGTAAAGGTGACCTGGAAGACGCCCGTGGGCGCGGCATTGATCAACCTCACCAACGCGGATCTCAGCATCCCGTCGCCGACCGCGGCGAGTGCCGGCACGCTCGACGCCAAGCCCGTGGGAACCGGACCCTACAAGTTCGTCAGTTACGTCAAAGGTGACCGCCTCGAGGTCGAGCGGAACAACGACTACACGACGATCCGTCCCGATCTGACGAACAAAGGCGCCCCGAAGTACGCGCGGATCATCTTCCAGTACGTGACCAACGCCAGCACCCGGGCGAACCTGCTGACCACCGGGGCGGTGCAGGTGGCCCAGCTGACCGGGCCCGACGCCAAGCGTCTCGCCTCCGCGTCGAACCTCAACAACGCTTCCTTCGCCGGGGTCAGCGAGACCGCCCTATGGATCAACGCGAAGAGCGTGCCGGACCTCAACGTCCGCAAGGCGATCTCGGCGGCGATCGACCGTGACGCGCTCATCCAGGCCGTGGCCAGCGGCTATGCCGAGACCAACTGGAGCACGGTGCCGACCATCGTCCCCGGCTACGACAAGACCGTCGAGAGCGCGGTGACCAAGTATGGCCAGGCCCAGGCCAAGTCGCTGCTTGCGGCGGCCGGTTACACCGCCGGTGCCGACGGCGTCATGCAGAAGGACGGCAAGCCGCTGACGCTGTCCATCCTGTCCGCGAGCGACGACCCGTGGCCCGCGATCGACCAGCTCGTCCAGGATCAGCTGGCCCAGGTGGGCATCAAGGCACAGATCAAGACCGAGGAGTTCGCCACGGTCACCCAGACCCGACGCAAGGGTGACCAGTCCATCTACATCGGCCGCTACGGCATCCTGGACCCGGCAGGGTCGATGCGGATCCTCTTCGCTTGCGCCAACATCCCATCGGCGCAGGTGCCGCAGGGCACCAACCTGACGTTCAACTGCAACCCGGATGTGGACGCCGCGCTGGAGCAGGCGATCACCGAGGTCGACGCGGCCAAGCGCAACGCGCTCGTGTCCCGCGCGCAGCATCTCATGGCGGCCGACCATACGGCCCTGGTGCTCTACCAGCCGAAGAGCGTCGTGTTCTCGGCGAAGACAGTCGGCGGGATCGGCATGCAGCCGGACGGCATCCTGAAGATCAACGACCTGGTGCCGGCCGAGTGAGCTTCGTACGATTCGTCGCGCGGCGGGTGCTGGTGACAGTTCCCGCCGCGCTGGCGGTGCTCGTGATCACGTTCGCGATGATCCGACTCGTGCCGGGCGACCCGGTGCAGGTCATCGCGGGCACCAATCTGGATCCACAGGTCGCCGAGGAACTGCGGGAACAGCTTGGACTCAACGAACCGCTACTGGTCCAGTTCTTCACCTACCTGGAGAACGTCCTGCACGGCGATCTGGGCACCTCGTTCATCACCCGGCAGCCGGTGGCCGACATCGTCGCCGAGCGCCTGCCCAACACGCTGATGCTGACGGCAGCCGGCGTTCTCGTCGGCCTGCTGTTCTCGCTGCCGCTCGGCATCGCCAGCGCGCTGCGCGACGCGAAACGGCGCCGCACGGGGCTGAGCTTCACCGCCGTGACCACGATGTTGGTGGCCACACCCGACTTCCTGCTCGCCACGGTGCTTGCCACGGTGTTCGCGGTATATCTGCAGATCTTCCCGGTGGCCGGCGCGGAATCCTGGACCTCGATCGTGCTGCCCGCGCTGGCGCTGGGCATTCCGCTCGCCGGCGTCCAGGCACGGGTCGTGCGGGCGAGCGTGCTGGACGCGGTGGGCCGGCCCTTCGTGCGGACGCTGCGTGCCGTCGGCGTGCCCCAGCGGCGGCTGCTCACCCGCAACGTGCTGCCCAACGCGTCCATCCCGGTGGTCACGCTGCTCTCGGTGGAGTTCGGACGGCTGCTGGCGGGCGCCCTCATCGTGGAGAACATCTTCTCCTGGCCGGGACTCGGCACCACGATCTTCGACTCGATCGGCCGGCGGGACCTGCCGGCCGTGCAGGGGGAGGTCCTCGTCGTGGCCTTGTTGATCCTCGCCGTCAACCTGCTCATCGATGTGGTCTATCGCATCATCGACCCCCGGATCGGCCTGACATGACGACCAGATCCAGCGCGGCTCGCCGGTTCCTGTCCCAGCGACTGACCCGGGTGGGTCTGGTGCTGCTCCTGATCGTGGCGGTCGTCACCATAGTGGGTCCCTTGGTCTACGGTGCGTCACCGACCCGCACGCATCCACTGGATGCCTACGCCGGTCCGTCCGCGACCTATCCGCTCGGCACCGACAACCTCGGACGCGACATCCTTGCCCGGCTCCTGCACGCCGGCGTGCTGTCCATCCCGGCCGGCCTGCTCGCGGTCGGCCTGGGCGCGGTCGCCGGCAGCCTGCTCGGCATCGCGTCCGGCTTCATCGGCCGCACGTTCGACACCGTCGTGATGCGTGTGGTGGACGTGCTGCTGTCGTTCCCGACGCTGCTCACCGCGATCGTCGTGGTGGCGATCCTGGGCCCGAGCGTGACGAGCGCGGTGCTCGCGGTTTCGATCGCGGCGTTGCCGTCCTACGCCAGGGTCATGCGTGGGTCGGTCCTGCCACTGCGCAGCGCGGCGTTCATCCAGGCGGCTCGCGTCAGCAACACCTCGCTGCCGCGGATGCTGCGCGTGCACGTGCTGCCCAACGTTGCTGACGTGCTGATCGTCCTGTTGGTAATCGGAATGGGGAACGGGATCGTGGTGCTCTCGGCCTTGAGTTTCCTCGGCATCGGTGTACAGCCGCCTGAAGCGGACTGGGGTGTGATGCTCACCGAAGGGGTCCGGGCGATCTACACCGCCCCGGTGGCCGCGCTCGCGCCCGCGCTGATGCTGATGCTGACCGTGCTCGGCATCAACTTCGTCGGCGAAGGGCTCGGCGCCGCGCTCCGGGTCGACGTGTCCAGCAGGCGGCCGCGATGAGCCTGCTCTCAGTCCGCGACCTGACCATCGTCTATGACGACGTGCGGGCCGTCGCGGGCGCCTCCTTCGACGTGGCGTCCGGCGAGCGCGTCGGCATCGTCGGTGAGTCCGGCTCGGGTAAGACGACGCTGGCGCTGGCACTGATGCGGCTCCTGCCGCCGTGGTCGAAACAGGAGTCCGGTTCGATCACGATCGACGGCACAGAGCTGTCGGACCTGCCGGAGGAGCGGATGCGCGGGCTGCGCGGCAGCAAGGCCGGCATGGTGTTCCAGGACCCGCTCACCTCGTTCGACCCGCTGCGTACCCTCGGCGACCACCTTTCCGAAGGGCTGCGCGCGCACGGCGAGACCGACCGCGGGCGCCGCCGGGATCGGGCCGTCCAGGCGCTGCGGTCGGTGGGCATGCCGGCGCCGCTGAGCCAACTCGCGCGGCGTCCGCACGAGCTCTCCGGTGGTATGCGGCAGCGCGGCCTGATCGCGCTGGGGCTGTCGAACAACCCGCTGCTGGTGATCGCGGACGAGCCGACCACGGCGCTGGACGTCACCATCCAGGCGCAGATCATGGAACTCTTCGCCACCATCGGGGCGCCGGGCCCGCAGGCCGACATGGGGCTGGTCATCGTCTCGCACAACCTCGGCCTGATCCGCCAGCTCTGCACCCGGGTCGTCGTCATGTATGGCGGCCGGATCGTCGAGGACAGCCCGGCGCCGGACTTCTTCGCCCGGCCGCGCCATCCGTATGCGGCCGCGCTGCGCGATGCGACCCCGCGTATCACACTGCGGCGGGGAGAGGTCGCAAGCATTGCGGGCAGCGCGGTGGACCTCGCCGATCCACCGCCCGGCTGCCCGTTCGAGCCGCGGTGCACCTACCGGCTCGACGCCTGTGCGCAGAGCATGCCCGAGCTGTTGTCGATCGGTGGCGGGCACCGGGTCGCCTGCTTCAACCACGACGCGGTCGGGCAGGCGCCCCGCAACGGAGGCGCTGACGACCCGGCACCGTCTCCCGCGCGGGTGCCGCCGGACCAGCCCGTGAAGCAACCGGTGGTCGGCGAACCGCTCGTAGTCGTTCGTGCGGCGACCAAGGTCTACCGGGTACGCCGCAGGAAGCTGCACGCGTTGGCCGGTGTCGACCTCGACGTATGGGCCGGCGAAACGGTGGCGCTCGTGGGCGAGTCCGGCTCCGGCAAGTCCACCCTGGCGCACCTTGTGCTGGGCCTGCACCCGCCTACGTCGGGCACCGTCAGGGTCGCCGGCGACAATCCGGCCGACCCGCGCGGCGGCGTGCGGCGCCAGCAGCGCATGCAGGCGGTCTTCCAGGACCCGCACGGCTCACTCAACCCGCGTCAACGGGTCGGCGACGCGGTCGCGGAGCCGCTGGTCAATCTCGGCATGCCCCGGGATCAGCGCCGCCGGCGGGTGGCCGAACTGCTCGACGAGGTGCGACTGGGTCAGGCCCTGGCCGAGCGGTATCCACATGAGCTCTCCGGTGGCCAGGCGCAGCGGGTCGCGATCGCCCGTGCGCTCGCCGCCCGTCCCGAGCTGATCGTGCTCGACGAGCCGACCGCCTCGCTCGACGTGTCGATCCAGACGCACGTCATCGCGTTGCTGCGGGACCTGCAGCGCGAGCACGGCCTCGCCTACCTGTTCGTCTCGCACGACCTGGTCGCGGTCCGGGAGCTCGCCACCCGCATCGCCGTGATGTACCTGGGGCGTCTGGTGGAGCTGGCGCCGTGGGAACGTTTCTTCGAGCAGCCCCTGCATCCGTACTCGGTGGCGCTGCTGTCCGCGCTTCCCCGGGTGGATCTGGCCCCGGGTGCGGCGGACCGGATCGTGCTGGCCGGCGAACCACCCTCGCCCCTGGACGCGCCACCCGGCTGCCCGTTCCAGCCCCGCTGTCCCGTGGCACAGGACATCTGCGCCACGAGCCCGCCACCGTTGTCGCCGATCGCATCGGACCGCCAGGTTGCCTGTCACTTCCCCGGATCGCTCATCAGTCCCGGAATGTCGCCTACCGCTCACTAGGAAGGTCTCCATGACATCACTTCGTGTCCCGGTACCCCCACCGATCGCCGGCGTGATCGTGCCGATGGTCACCCCCATGCTGCCGTCAGGTGCCCCGGACCTCGAGTCGCTCGACGCGCTCGTCGACCACCTCATCGGACAGGGAGTGACCGGGCTGCTCGTGCTCGGCTCGTGCGGCGAGAACGGCGCGCTCTCCCGTGACGAACGGCTCGAGGTCGCTGCCCGCGCCGTGGCCCGGGTCGACGAGCGGACCCACCTCATGATCGGCGTGCCGGCGCTCGGCACCCGCGAGGCGGTCGCCGACGCGAAGGTGTACGCGCAGCTGGGCGCAGACTCGCTGCTGGTGCCGCCGACGTTCGTCTTCCCGCACTCCGCCGCCGAGCTCGGCGGGCACTTCCGCGCCGTGGCCGGGGCCGCGGGCTCGGTGCCGGTCCTCGCCTACAACATTCCCAGCCGGGTCACCGTGGTGCTGGAGCCGGACCTGATGCGCGAGCTCGCCGGCGAGGGAGTTGTGGCGGGGGTGAAAGACTCCTCGGGCAACGTGGAGGCCCAGCGGATGCTGGCCGAGGCGACGGCGGACATCGAGGGGTTCCGCCGCTACACGGGCAGCGAGTTCGCGATCGACGGGCTGCTGCTGGGCGGGTTCCACGGCGCCGTGCCGGGCCTGGCCAACGTCTTCGCGCCGTGGCACGTCGAACTCGCCGCGCGCGCGACGGCCGGGGACTGGAAGGGCGCGGCCGAGATGCAGGGCCGCATCGTGGCCTTCTTCAAGCTCTACCAGCATCCGATGCCGGGCGGCAGTTTCAGCGCCTCGGTCATCGCGTCGTTAAAGGAGGCCCTGGTGCAGCAGGGGGTCATCGCACATTCGACGACCGCGCTCCCGTTCGTGCAGGTCGACGACGGCATGCGAGCCCACGTGCGGGAAACGTTGGCGGCGGCCGAGATCGGGCGGCCGTGACGACACACCGGATCGACGTCGGCGAGGCTACGGTCGTGATCCGGGAACTGGTGGGCTCCTCCGCCGGCCCGACCGTGGCCCTGCTGGGCGGGGTGCACGGCGACGAGCTGGAGGGTATCGCCGCAGTGCGGGCGATCGTGGCGCACCTCGGCGCCGACCCGCCGCAATGGTGCGGGCGGATCCTCGCGGTGGCGGTCGCGAACCCGCCGGCCCACGAGGCGGGCACCCGGACCAGCCCCATCGACGACGGCAACCTGGCCCGTGCCTTCCCCGGCCGCGCCGACGGCACGGTCACCGAACGGATCGCGGACGCCCTGGCGCAGCGCGTCATCCGCGACGCGGACCTGCTCATCGATCTGCACTCGGCGGGACGCAACTACGCGATGCCGTTCTTCGCCGGCTTCAGCGATCCGACCGGCCGACCGGCGGCGCACGCGTTCGGCGCGCCGCTGGTCTGGGCGCACGACCAACTCAATCCGGGGCGCAGCCTGACCACGGCCTCGTCCTACGGCGTGCCGTCCATCTACGTCGAGGGCGGCGGCGGCGGATCGCTGCGCCGCTCGGAGCTGCTCGGCTACCGCGACGGCGTGCTGCGGGTGCTCGGCCGGCTCGGCATGCTCGCCGGCGGGGACGTGCCGGCGGGATCGGGGCCGCAACGGATCCTGCGCGGCGGTGACGGCGATGTCGACTCGTCGGTCTCCGCATCGGTGTCCGGCTGGTGTGTCACCGCGGTCCGAGCCGGCGACCAAGTCAGGCGCGGCGACCTGGTGGCGGAGATTCTCGACGGGGACGGGTTGCCGGCCGAGGAGATCTCGGCCCCGCACGACGGAACGGTGATGATGCTGCGGCGGCGGGCCGAGGTCGAGCCCGGCATCGGCATCGTCATGCTCGGGCCCGACGCCGAGGAGGTGCCGTGGCAGTGACCGGTGCCGCCGGGTTGGCCGGGCGGGTCGCCCTGGTGACCGGCGGCGGGAGCGGGATCGGCGCGGCGATCTCGGCCCGCCTCGCCGATGAGGGCGCGCACGTCCTCGTCGGTCAGCGAACCCCGCAGACCGCGGCCGCGGCGGTGAGCCGGCTCGCCGCGCCCCATCGCAGTCTCGACGTCGCGGTGGCCGACCTTGCCGACGCGGCGTCCTGCGGGGCGCTCGTCGCGCGCTGTGTCGAGCGCTTCGGCGGCATCGACATCCTGGTGAACAACGCGGCGGTGACCGGGCCGGGTGCGTCGCGGCCGCTGCTCGACTGCGATGACGAGTGGCTGGACCGCGTCGTCGGCGTGAATCTCACCGCTGCGTTCCGGTGTTCCCGCGAGGCCGCCCGGTTCATGGTGGCGAGCGGCACGCCGGGCGTGATCGTCAACATCGGCTCGGTCGCCGCGTATGCGGCCCAGCATCACGCGACCGCCTACACAACGACCAAGGCGGGGATGCTGGGGCTGACCCGGGGGCTGGCGTTCGAGTTGGCGCCGCACAACATCCGAGCGGTCCACATCGCGCCGGGTGACATCGCGCTCGACGAGCACGCCGGCACCCCGGCGCCTCCGCCGGAGCTGTCCGAGCCGCAGCGGTGGTGGGAGCGGCACACGCCGCTGGGCCGCCGCGGCCATCCGGACGACGTGGCCTCGATGGTGGCCTATCTCTGCTCGGTCGAGGCCGGCTTCGTCACCGGCGCGAGCATTCTCGTCGACGGTGGCTGGCTGTCCTACTGAGCGTCCCGGCGCTCCACGGTGACCTCACCGTGGAGCGCCGGCCCCGGTCGTCAGGCGGGGTCGGGGAGGAGCACGACCGCGTCGATCTCGATCAGGAATCCGGGCAGTGGCACGGGGATCGTCGTACGCGCTGGATGCGGGGTGGGTAGTACGTCGCGCATGATGTCGTTGAACTCCGCGAAGTCGTCCAGGGTGTGCAGGTAGGCACCGATGCGCAGGATGCCGGAGAGATTCCCGCCGGCGGCCGTGATGATGCGTTCGATGTTGGCGAAGGTGGCGCGTGCCTGGATCTGGAAGGTGTCGCCGATGAGCTTGCCGTCGGCGTCGAAGGGGCCTTGGCCCGAGACGAAGAGCAGGTTGCCGGCCCGGATTCCGGGTGAGTAGGGCCCTGCCGGCGGTGCGCCGCCGGCAGGGACGATCGGTTCCTTCTGCATGGTTGCCTCCTGAGGTGCGGCTTATGCGATGCGGTACTGGGACAGTGCGGTCTCGTTGAACACGCCAGCCGGACCGGCCGCGACGGTGAGCGGTGCCCGCACGTGCAGCACCTCGGCGGCGGTGACGAGCACGGGGGGCCTCCTTGACATCGGTGTAGTCGGCTGATTTTATCGAGTAAAACGCTGAATTCAACTACTGAAACTGCCGCCGTATCCTAGGAGAGACATGGGCGCTCCCACCGTTGTTGTCTACGACCCCATCACCACCCTGCGGTGGAGCTACGACGTCGAACGGGACACGCTGGCGGCCCGTGGCGTCGACCTGGTGCTACCGGCCGACCTGGCCGCCGCCCGCAAGGCGCTGCCGGCAGCCGACATCGTCGTCGCGTCGGGCCGGCTGCCCCGCGAAGAGCTAGACCTGATGACACGATGCTGCGGCATCCTCTGTTACAGCGTCGGCATGGACGGCGTGGACACCGCACGCGCGGCAGAACTCGGCATCGAGGTCACGAACGTGCCCGACTACTGCACCGAGGAGGTCTCCGACCAGGCCATCGCACTGCTGATGGCGGTGCAGCGGGCACTGCTGCCGATGGCGAGCGCAGCCGCGGCCGGTCAATGGGAGGTCCGTGAACTGCCGGAGTTCTACACGATGCGACGGGTGCGCGGTCAGCGCATCGGGGTGATCGGCCTGGGTCGTATCGGCACCCGCGTCGCCGAGAAGGCACACGGACTCGGCATGACGGTCGTGGCCCACGATCCGTACCGCACCGAGGCGCCCTTCCCGCTCGTACCGTTGAACGAACTCCTCGACGAAAGCGACGCGGTCGTGCTGTGCGCCGCGCTGACCGCGGACTCGCGCCACGTGCTCGACGCCGCGGCGATCGGACGCCTGCGGCCGGACGCGGTGGTGGTGAACGTGGCCCGGGGCGGGCTCATCGACGAGGCGGCCCTGGCCGCCGCCCTGAAGGCCGGCCGGCTGCGCGGCGCGGGCCTTGACGTCCGGGAGGTGGAACCGCCGCCGGTGCCGGACCCGCTGTCCGGGCTCACGAATGTGGTACTGACCCAGCACGTCGGCGCGACATCGGTGGAGGCGTTCGCCGACATGCACACCCTCTCGGCGGCCCGCATCATCGACCTGCTCGACCGGCACGGTCGGCTCGGGGAGGCATCATGACCGGCCCGCAGCGGAGCGAGGAGCTGGTCATCGTGGGTGCAGGCTTCGGGTCAGGCCGGCGCCGGAGCGTAGCGGAGGTGATGGTATGACCGGCCCGGAGCGCAGCGGCGAGGCTGGTCGTCATGAGCGCAGGACCGGCGTCGGTGTGCTCGGCTCCGGCTTCATGGGACGCACCTGGTCGGAGGTGGCGGCCAACCACGTGCCGCAGGCGGATCTGGTCGGTGTCGCCGGTGGCCGGCGTGCGCCGGCACTGGCCGCGGACTACGGCTGCCCACTGCACGACTCGTTCGAAAGCCTCCTCGCCGATCCTGCGGTCGAGGTCGTCATCCTGACGACGCCACCGGCCGGCCACGAGCTTCAAGCCGTCGCCGCGGCTCGGGCGGGCAAGCACATCCTGATCGAGAAGCCGATGGCGCAGAACGCGGCCGAATGCGCCCGGATGAACGCCGCCGCCGAGGTGGCCGGAGTGCAACTCGCCGTCGTGTCGCAGCACCGGTTCCGCGACGCACCCGTGTTCGCCAAGCGGCTCCTCGACGACGGTGCGATCGGGCGGGTCACGATGGTGCGGGCGATCGGGCCCGAAACGGGTTTCTGGGACACCAGCAAGACCCAGGACCAGTGGAAGCTCGATCCCGCCCAGCAGACCACCTACGCCTCGTGGGGCGCGCACGCCTGCGATCTGGTGCGCTGGTTCGTCGGCGACGAACCCGACCTCGCGTTCGCCCTCTTCGAACAGTACGGAGCCGCGGACCCGCCGCTGCGCAGCGCGATGGCCACGTACCACTTCAAGGGCGGCGCGATGGCACAGCTGTGGATGAGCTACGACATCCCCGCGCCCGGCCTGGGTTCCGGGCTTCAGTTCCAGCTGGTCGGTACCGAGGGCATGATCGACTGCGACGCATACGGGGCGGTGCGCCTCGGCAAGGGGGAGGGCTTCTCGGTCGTCTTCGAGCAGGCGGCGTTCGACCCGCTCGATCCGGTCAGCGGGCCGCGCCTGGCGGCCTACGCAGCCGAACTGACGGACCTGATCGGGGCAGCCCGGGACGGCCGCCCGCCATTGGTGAACGGTGCCGAGGGGCTGGCCACGACAGCGATGCTCGAGGCAGCGGAACTCTCGGCCCGCACCGGCCAGGCGGTGCGGCTGCCCTGACTTTTCAACGCCCGGACACTGATCGAGTCCACGATCGCCCGCGACCAGTCGATCCCACCCGCCACCTGCAACCGGTGCAGCAACTCGTGGTGGATCTGCTCCCACAACCCGTGCCGGGTCCACTCGGTGAACCGGCGGTGCACCGTCGGACGGGACACCCAGAAGAACACCGCGGGCAGCTTCCGCCACGAACACCCGGCCTGCACCATGTACGCGATCGCTGCGAAGACCGCCCGGTCGTCCGCCCGGCGCTTCCCGCCGCCCTGAGGCCGTTTCGCAGCAACAGGAATCAACGGCTGCGCCACCTGCCACAGGTCATCCGGCGCCCAGGTCTGGATCATGTCCTCGACAACATCCATCACAACAGAAGATCATGCCCGAGGCCACAACCTCACCAACTGAGACACCCCCGCTCAGCACCGCGGGAACCGGCACCTCGGGCACCGGCGTACCGAGCAGCACACGCAGCACGGTGCACCGCGAGATCCGCATGCCAAGACGGTGCAGCACCGCCGCACCGGCCCGCCCTGCCACCACGACCGCGAGATCACCGACCAGCGCGGTCAACTGCCGGGTCCGCCGCGCCCACCGGGTCGTCAGCTCGGGCACCTGCTCTCGGAACGTCTGCTGCGGGCAGTCCGCCGTCAGACACCGCAACCGCCGGACCCGCACCTCGACCACGACACCACGCCCCGCAACCGGCAGCGCGGCAAGCCGCCGACGGTGATACGCATGCACGCGTCCGGTCAGCTCACCACACACCGGACACCCCACCGGCGACCGCTGCGTCGTACGTCTGCGTGGACGCCAGTACGGTGCGGCGTGCAGCACCCCGGTGATCACATAGAACACTGTGCCCACCGCAAGGATGACCGCATCCGGGCCTACGTAGTCCTGTGTTGGCTGGCCCTGCTGCTCATCCGAATCACCGAGGCCATCACCGGCCGCGCATGGCCCATCGTCTGCGACGAGCTGCAACGACTCCAAGCGGTCACCTGCACCGGGCCAGCCGGCACCTTCCGGCAGGGCTCTACCCGTCCGTGGCGCCGACGACCGTCGCGGCCAGTCCGCCCTGCAGCAGGCGACCTCCGCATCACCGGCGGACACTGGTCCGACGCTGGCGGGGCCGAGCCCTTGATTCGACCCGGTCGTGCTGTACTCCGGCGAGGCTTCTGACAGTGAACAGCGGGTCTCGTTCCAGTTCGCGATCGCGGCCGGGACGTCAGGTGCCGTCGTTCGCTAGCGTTGCAATGCCGCGCAGAGTGACAAGGACTGCCCGGGCCGGCCGACCAAACCACGGCCGAGGCTGTGCGACGTGGCCGAGAGTCTCCACCAGAGTAAACAAAAACTCGGCGTTACTCATCAAGCACGCACCGCAAATTCCGGATGGTTCACAGACCGTTTGCCAGCTATCGTCAGAGCGTGATCGATGGACCGGCGCCCGACTCGGACGGCTACCAGCAAGATCGCAGCACAGACAACTGGACGCCAACGCTACTCATCCCCGAAGATCTAACGCCTCTACCCATGGTTGATCAAGCGCTGCCAATCAATAGGGTCGTTCGCACGATGATGAAGCCGTACCGGTCGGCCGCGGTGACGTAGTCATGGTCGTTACCGTTGAAGATGCCGCCGGTGGCCGTTCGACCACCGGCGACATGGCGGGTCAGTTGAGGCTGAAGCGTTGGTTGGCCTGGCCGTTGCAGTCGTAG
>NZ_JBEXDG010000064.1:0-57338 GCF_040605635.1 Dactylosporangium sp. NPDC005555 | reverse complement strand
GACATTGATCATCGCACCGGCAGCACGGTACACAGTGGATGATCCGTCACCGCGAAGGGGACCAACTTCAATCAACCAAAGTGGGCCAGATCCAGATCCAGTTTTCACGCGTCGTCGACACCAGACGGATTCACCCGACCGAGGGCGCGGCGCAGCTCAGCTAGGCACCTCCCCCTCCACTCCCCCGCCGCACGGCCCGATTGCCAATCTCCTTGCCGATACGGTCGCCCCGCGCTCGCCGAGCGGCATCCATCCGAGGCGGGCTACCGTTCGTAGGGGCGAGGGTCGATGTGCGACAACGGCGCACCGCAGACCAACATTCATTCACGTTCGTCGCTATTGCTCTCCACGTCGAACCACGTGCATTCTGTGGTGTTGGGCGATGTGAGGGGGACCATTGTCGGAGTCAGTCTCACCGAGGGATCCGCGGGCCGTTCGACTGACGCGCGCCCTAGTCTCATATCTACAGTCGCTGATCCGTGATGGGCGACCGGTTCGGGATTCGATCCGGAAGAGCCATACTGCGTGCTGGCTCGAGGAGTTCAGCGAACACGTCACAAAGTCGGAGAATCCGGTCCTGGTGCGTGTTGGAGATCCAGGGCCACCAGCCCTTCAGCCGACTCCGTCAGCCGCGCTGCGTCCGTGGTTAGACCCAGACGCCGGGTCAAATACGGACACGCCGCCGCGGCTGATCGGCGTCATACCTGGCGGCGACACCGACGTTTCCCGAAGCCTGTCGACGACATCGATCACCGCGCTGTTCGAGGAGTATCTCGGACGATGGCAGGACTGGGCCGAGCAGGAGCGCTTCCGAGCGAAAGTCGCCGAGCAGCACAGCTTCCTGGAGGACCTACGTCGTGCGGCGGCGCAGCGGGCGGACACGCACGAATTGATTGTCGGCGTCGGCCTCATCGCAGCCGAGGACGCGGGCAGGTCACCGATCTACCGGCACCTGCTGACCGTTGACGTCGGCATTGAGCACGATCCGGACGCCGACGCGCTGCAGGTTGTGATGACCGACGAGGTGCAGCTGCGGTTGGAGGACCGCAAATTCCTAGAGGCCTCGGACGGCTTCTCGTTCAACCGCAGCGCACCGGCCCTTGCGGAACCCCACCGGCTTCGCTTCCACCCGTTCTCGCCAGCAGCCGCAGCTTGGTTGGAGGAGTGGAAGCGCCACAGCTGGACCGGACCTTTGGACATCACCGCCGCGGAATGGGCAGCTCCGGATGATACCGGCGCGTCGCGCCTGACGCTGTCGCCGGCCTTGCTCCTACGCGAACGCGACCGCAGCAGTGTTGCGGAGTTCTACCAGCACATCGCCGATCAGCTCGACCGGCCGGACGCGGCGGCTCCGCTGGGCCTGGCGCAGTTGGTGCTGCCGCTGGAGCCCGCAGACCGGGTGCGTTGGCTGCGTCGCTCCACGAACCCCGCGACGACCGACGGTATCCAGCCACTGTTCCCGCTGGCGGCGAACCGCGAGCAGCAGGAGATTCTCAACCATCTACGAGGCGACAACGGTGTCGTCGTGCAGGGGCCGCCCGGCACGGGCAAAACCCACACCATCGCCAACCTCACCGCCGCGCTCCTCGCCGACGGGCAGCGAGTGCTGATCACCAGCGAGAAGGAACGGGCACTGCACGTGCTGCGCGACAAGTTGCCGCCAGGTTTGCGTGAGTTGTGCGTGTTCATGTCCGGCTTGCAGCGGCGTGGCGCGCAGCAGCTTGAGGACAGCATCAACGACCTGTCAGAGCTGGTCGCCACGGTTGACCCGGTCCGATTGGATGAGGAGATCGTGGCCCTGGATCAGCAACGTCAAGCGGTCATCGAGGACCTCGAGGAGGCACGACAGCAGCTACTCTTCTCGCGCTCGCAGGAGCATTTCGTTCATCGCGACGTCGCCGTGGGCTATGAGGGGTCGCTCCGCGACCTTGTCAGAGCCGTTGAAGACGATCGAGCCAGTTTCGCATGGATCACGGCGTCGCAGCAGCCGCTCGCAGCGACGGCCCCGTTGACCGATGACGAGGCTGTCGACTTGGTGTCCCTGCTCCGTACGGCAACGCCGCAGCGCGCAGAGCGCGCAATCCAGGAACTTCCCGATCTGCGCAGTGTGCCGAGTCCGATGGCGATCACCGCAGCGATCGGCGAGGTGACCGCTGCTGAACGTCTCTTCGAGCCCGATCATGGCCACCTGCGACCGGCGTTCATGGTCTTGGAGCACCCCGCTCGAGCCGAACTCGAACGGCTGGTGGAGGTGGCGATCACCGCGCTGAACGAATGCGGACTGGGCGAGCGGGCGCGTGATTGGGGTGTCGGGGACTGGCAGAGCGCGGCGGTTGAGGCGCTGCTGGACCGGCGTACCGCGCCCCACTGGGTGCCGCTGTTGGAGGACACCGTCGACCTGTACCGCTTCGAACACCTGACCGTGAATCGGGACGGGTCCACCGTCGACCTGGACACCGCCGCGACGACCAGCCTGCAGCGGCTGCTCGGCCAGGCCCGGCGGTTGCGACGGCATTTCGCGCGTGGCGGCCGCCTCCGACGCTACTGGCCCCCGCAAGCGCAGATCGACGCCATGGACCTGCTCGAGTCGTGCACGGTCGACGGTGCCGCGCCCGCCTCGGTGGCCGAGGTGAACCTCATCATCGGCCTGTTGGAGGCGGAGATCGCCGTTGCGGACGTCGCGAACGGCTGGGCACAGCTCGGACATCCGCTCGTCCGCGGTCCGCTGCGCCACCGCCTGCGCCAGCTGTGCGACCGCATCCCGGCCATCACGGCGATTCGCGCGTTCATCACCACCCGCGACATGTTCGAACAGAAGCTACGCCGCCACGATATCCGCTACCAGATCAGTACGCCCCACGCGTGGGACGACATCGTCATGCTGGTCCGTGCCGGTGCCAGTATCGCCCGGGCCAAGCGCGCCATCATCTACCTCGAGCAGGTCGGCACGACACTGGCCGACTGGGCCGAGGCACCTCGTGCCGCACCGGAAGTGACGCACCTCGCTGCGGCGGTGCGCGACCGCGACGCGGACCGGTTCGGCCGGCTGCGACGGGAGCTGGACCAGGCCAGCGCCGACCAGCGTGCCCAACTCTCCTGCGATGTCCTACTCGACCGGCTACGTTCGGCCCACCCGGAGCTGGCTGAACGCATCACCGCCACCGTCGACGACCCGATCTGGGACACCCGGGTGACACGATTCGGCGCGGCCTGGGCGTGGGCACGAGCAGCGGACTACTGCACCAAGCTGGACGCGACCGACCCCGAGACAACCGACGAGGATCGCGTCGAGGAGCACGAACTGCGACTACGCAACATCACCACAGACTTCGCCGCCAAGGTCGCACTGCGACACTGTGCCACTCGGCTCAGCGCACCCCAACGGCGCGCTCTACAGTCCTACAAGGGCATTATCAACGACCTCGGCCGCGGCGGAGGCAAGCAGCACCAGAACCAACGGCATCTGGCCGACGCCCGTGATGCCATACAGGAAGCCGCTCCCGCGATCCCAGCGTGGATCATGCCGATCGACGCGGTCGCCCGAACGATCCCCGCCATCGCGGACTCGTTCGACGTCGTCATCGTCGACGAAGCCAGCCAAGCCACCATCAAGTCACTGTTCCTCCTGTGGCTGGCACCCCGAGTCATCATCGTCGGCGACGAGAACCAGTGCCAGCCCGGCAACATCGAGGAGCACGACAGCGTTCAGGATCTTGTCGACCACTACCTGGGGGAGCTACCGGCCCACGCGCGAGCCGCGTTCAAACCCACCTCGAACCTGTACCGATTGATGGCCGGCCTCTTCCCGCACGTGGTCAAGCTTTCCCAGCACTTCCGCTGCATGCCCGAGATCATCGGCTGGTCCTCCGGACAGTTCTACAAGGAACGACTCGTACCGCTGCGGCAGTTCGGCGCGGACCGTCTCGAGCCGCTGAAGGTCGTCCGGGTACCTAACGGCAAACAGACCGGTGATGGTCAGTACGCCAAGAACAGAGCCGAAGCCGAGGCCATCTTCGAAACTGTCGAGAAGATGGTCAACGACCCGGACTACGCCGAGCGCAGCATCGGCGTCATCGCCCTGCAAGGCACCGGTCAGATCTCCGTCCTCGAGGCCGAGATGCGCCGGCGGCTCGACGACCGCACCATCAACCGCCACGACATACGCGTCGGGCAACCCCAAGACTTCCAAGGCGACGAGCGGGACGTGATCCTGCTGTCGATGGTGGTCGACCGTGCCCGCAAGGCGATCACCAGCAGACGTGAAGGACACCGCTACAACGTCGCGGCGAGCCGCGCGAAGGACCAGATGTGGCTGTTCCTGTCATTCGATGAACCCTCCACGCATGATGAGGATCTTCGACGCTCGCTGCTCACCTACATGAAGTACCCACCGGCGGCGCTGACGATCGACCCGATCCTGGACCATGTCCCAGCCGACCGGCGTCGACCACCGTTTCGCTCGCTGCTACAGCAACAGGTGTTCCTCGAGCTGCGCGCATGCGGATACGCGGTCATCCCGCAGTACGAGATCAGCAAGGACCAGGTCATCGATCTGCTCGTCGTCGGTGATCAGAGGAAGCTCGCGATCGAATGCGACACCCCCGAATGTCCGATCACCTCCGAGCACCTCGAACAGCGCTTGCGCTGGGAAGGCGAGCTGCGTCGATCCGGCTGGCAGTTCCACCGCATGCGGCACAGTCTGTGGGCCAGCAACCAAGCCGCCGCGCTCGAACCGCTTTGGCAACGCCTGCAACAACTGCGCATCGAACCACGTTCATTGCCCGCCACCGGATCCCAGCAGGTTCGCTGGACCCCCGTACCACTGTCCGACGACGGAGAAGCCGATGCTTGAAAACGCCGACCACAACACACTCGACGAAATCGCTCGGATCGCCTGTGGCGGTGGCGACCTGCCTATCTATCGCAGCGCCCCAGATCTGGAGAAGCTTCTGCAGCAGGCTGGGTGGAGCAACGTACCCCGCTTCCACGGGGAGTCCCGCCGCCGCTGGCTTACCGAACAACTCCGTGCCCGCCGCAACCAACCTGACGCCATCGACAGCATCGTGCGCCGCCTCGCCGACCGGCGTGAATACGTCCACCGCAACGAACCACTCGCCGCCGCCGAAGTCACCGAACTGCTCAACACCGTCCTCGTCGTAGAAGGCTTGGAAGTCACCCACACTCTCGGCAAGCCGACTATCCGCAAGTACGCCGATACGCAGCAGAACCAGGAATCACCGGACGTCATGCTGCACGTCAACATGACCGATCTCATTCGCGACCCGGAACTTGCAGCGGTCCTGGAGCACCGACTCGCCGAGGCCCGCACCTGCGACCGGAACGGGGCTTACACCAGCGCCATCATCATGCTCGGCAGCCTCCTCGAAGGCGTCCTGCTCGACGCGCTCAAGGCGCGAGTCCCCAACCCCACCAAACCACTGGACAAGTGGATGCTCAACGACCTGATTGAACTTGCCCACCGCGAACACTGGATCCAAGCCGACGCCTACCGCTTCGCCGCAACCGTGCGCCACTATCGCAACCTCGTCCACCCCAACGCACAGGTGACACTCGGCGACCTTCCTGACCAGGACACCATTAAGATGTGCTGGCCCGTCATCAACGCCGCGCTCAACGACCTGGCCGTGTCCGCTGTGTCATAGCAGAACATCAACCCTTCCAAAAGCCACCACGCGGTCTCGGCAGACGGGGCCAGTTCGGAACGGTGGCTACACGCGCGTGCCGGTGAAGCGGCGTGTGGCGTCCACTGCGTCACGCAGTTCGGCGGGTCTGAACGGCTTGGGCACCAACTGGTCTCCGTCGCCGAGCACGTCGGCGGCCTCGGCTGGGCTCACAGATCCGGTCGCCAACACCACCGGAATATCGGGTGGTGCGCGAGACCGATTTCATGGCACAAAAATACCTCGTTGACAATAAACAGGTCACAGAAGGCGATGAATTTGTGACTAAAGGTTGAGCCAATATAAACTTTCGTCCTGAATCGGTCCAACCCTCTGCGCAACTAGCGCCCAATCGCATGTACCGATCATGCAGTCCGTGAAGAATCCTTAGGCCGCCAAGAGTAGACCACTTCAGGGAGATGTAGATGAGCAGCGCACCACCGGGTGCTGGACCACCGCCACCGCCGCCACCACCACCAGAGTCGATGCGTAGGATCGCTCAGAGATGGTTTGGGCAATTAGATTCAGCACATCAAGCTGCGCTAGTTGGAACGGTACTGCTCGCGGTCTTCACTTGCGGCGGAACAGTAATTGCTGCAATTGTTACCGGCGGTTTCGGCATGCTCACATCTAGCGGAAGTTCGTCTGCTACTGGCGCAACGCCGACTATTGCGATTAGTTCTACACCAACTCCCGTAGGTGGATCATCGCAGAGCACAACTGCTGGGTCACCTTCGATTTCCGTTTCGGCCAGCAAAAGCGGATCTCCGTCGGCCTCTCCGTTCAGCAATGGAGATTCAACCGGCGGCCAGGGTTCAGTGCTAGGCGTTGGCGTTGTCACGATAGATGAGACCGGCGGACTTGGAGTTCAGGCGATCATAAGTGTGACGGTTGTTCAGGCGCCAACATTCGGCAGAAACGTTCTACTAGTTCAATATCAAACCAGTGGTGCAACCCGTTATAAGCACGCAGGCGACGTCCCAGCTAGGCCAGGAACGTATCCCATTTCGGTCGACATAAGTACGTCGAAAACGTGCAGTGTCCGATTCTTTGCTGTATACAATTTTCCGGCCGAAATCTCGAACCTTCCAAGCGGCTCCGACACCGGTGTATCGTCCATTCCTCCAAGTGCGAAGCGGGTGGCTGAATGGCAGTCCCATACTCGTAGAGATAAGCCGAATCAGACCTGCTGACGAGGCCTTCGGCGACACGGCTCGTCCCAGCTTTGGTCGTCCGCACCTCGCAGATCCTATGCGCTTGCACGTGCGGGCGTGTTTGTATCTCGCTTCTCCGAAGCCGGGACGCGGTAGCTCAGGTAGGACCGAGTTCGGCTTGATCGGCTGCGCGCTCATGGCCGCAATCCGCTCGCTACGTAGCACCTGCCACGTTCGGCGGTCCGGGCGCCGGGCGTTCATGCCCGGAGTGAGGACGCGGTTCAGGTCGATCGATCCACGCGAGGTATGACCGGATCGATGGGCTGTGCTGGGCTGTTCTCGGCCTCGTACCAGTCGGCGACGTTGAAGACGCTGTGGCAGCGACTGCAGGTCGCGTCGCCGAACAGGTACGTCAACCCGCCGGCGAGGATCGGATCGCCACCGGCGGCGGTGTCGTGCATCCATCGACGGAAACCGTGCAGGGCCGCAGGTTCCACCGGACGCAACGGGGTCCGCAGAATGTCGCCCTCGTCGTGATCGCGGATCGCCGCATAGCGGCCGTAGTCACCAATCACGATCATCAGCGGCGTCGCACAGTGCGGGCAGAGAATCCGGTAGTGCTCGTCGGTGAAGTCCAGGCTGATCGTCGCCCAGAACGTGTAGCCGGCGAACGCACACGCCGCCTGGAACGACCGCAACAGCTGACCGCCAGACATGCCCGCCAGCCGGGGCGCGGCCAGCCGGTGCAGGGTGGCGAGGGCGGCCGGGTCCGCCCGTACGAGATCGTCGTCCCTGTGATGCCGATGCAGCGTCATCACGATCGCTGCGGCGAGGTCGATCGCCTGCGCACGGTGTTCCGCGGCACCGGACTGCGCTAAGGAGCTCAACCGCGGCAGTGCGGCGAACCCGGCCGAGAACCAGCACTCCCCCTCAACGATGAGCAGCCTGTCGAGGCGCTCCCACACCTCGGCGCTCGGCTCCCGCTCCGCCCGATCCAGCAGCGCCGCGACCTCGACACCCGGGTCCCGCAGCCGCAACCAATCGATCACGGCTACGAGTAAACACGACCCAAGACGACCGGCGCCGCCACGTACTACCTCGCGGAAGGACAACGCGCACGCGTCCGCACGGCCGATCGTGGCTCAACGCTGACCGACCCTGGAGGCCTCAGCGCGACGAACCCTCCGTTCAGCCGCACTCGTGGCTGCACGCTCGGCCGACTGCAGAGAGATCACCGTACGGACGTTCGTGTCACAGATGTGTCGTGATCATCCACAGTAGACACTCGAGTTGAGCGGGACTCAACCGTCCGGGTCAAGGTGTCGACCGCGTGCCGCCACGACAGCTGGCATTGACGTAATGCCTGCCCAACCGCAGTTCCATGCCGATCGCCGGCAGGCCATCACAGACCCCTTGACTCCGTCCGACGCAACGGAAGGAGGCCATCAAGCACTCTGCGCAGCCGCCTACGACACAAACCGTACGGCCGTACGGGCAAAAACGCGTGTCGGACCCCTTGACTACATATCCGTCAGGTCCAATAGAAAAGGCCAGCCAAGCTGGCCTTTGTCACCCGGTCGGGACGGCGGGATTCGAACCCACGACCCCTTGACCCCCAGTCAAGTGCGCTACCAAGCTGCGCTACGTCCCGTGCAACCGGACGTCGTCCGGAGCAGCCGCTACAGACTAGCGCATCCCCTCACCACGTCGCGCAGGAGTATCCCCTGTCTCAACTAGGGTGTTGGGATGAGGCTTGATCTTGTGACGATCGTGGTGGAGGAGTACGGGCCGGCGATCGGGTTCTTCACCGAGGCGCTGGGGTTCGAGCTGGCCGAGGATGTGCCGGCGACCACGAACGACGGGGCGCCGAAGCGGTGGGTCGTGGTGCGGCCGCCGGGTGGGGGCACCGGCCTGTTGCTCGCGAAGGCCGACGGGGAGCGGCAGCGGGAGGCCGTCGGGGACCAGGTCAAGGGCAGGGTCGGCTTCTTCCTCAAAGTGGATGACTTCGCGGCGGCCGTACGGCGGATGGAAGCCAGCGGTGTCGAGTTCGTCGGGGTGCCGAGGTCCGAGCCGTACGGCCAGGTCGTCGTCTTCGTCGACATCGCCGGCAACAAGTGGGATCTGCTGGGGCCGCCGGTGGAGGATCAGTGATCTACCGCACACAACCGTCCGGCAACGGGTCCGCCGCCGGGGCGCAGCCGGACAGCGTGAACCTGGGGGTCCCAGCAAGGTAGCAGGAGGTACCCCCATGGACACGGCCATCACGTCCGAGCGGCAGACAGCCCGGATTCTCGTCGTCGACGACGACCCTGATCTGCGGGGCATGGTGGCGTACAAACTGGTGAAGGCGGGCTTCGAGGTCATCGAGACGGACAACGGGGTGGCGGCGGTCGACGCGGCGGTCGCCTGCCTGCCCAACCTGGTGATCCTCGACATCATGATGCCGGGGCGGGACGGGCTGAGCGTGTGCGAGCAGCTGCGCGACGACCCGGAGACCGCGGGGATCCCGGTGATGCTGCTGTCCCCGCTGTCACAGCCGGACGTCGTCCGCAGCGGCGTGCTGGCGGGCGCGGTGCACCACATGGTCAAACCGTTCAGCCCGGACGCGCTGTTGCGCGGTGTCCAGTCGCTGCTGCGGGTGCACCCGACGCCGATCGATCCGAACACCGGCTATGACCTGGGCCGCAGCTATCAGTGGTGACCCGGCAGGAGTCGGCAGCAGCACAGGTGCGTGACCGGTGCGCGGCTCACGTGGGCGGCGCACCGGTCGATGTCGCGGGCATGGGACTGACAGTGTTCGCAGTGCTCGTCGTCATCGCGGTCCTGACCGAAGCGCTGCTGCCGCACAGGAAGCGGGACGTGAGCGCTACTTCTTCCCGCGAGGGCTGTTCTTCTTGCGGGGCTTCACGCTGATGTGGATCGGCGTGCCGAGGAAGTCGAACTCCTCGCGGAGCTTGCGCTCGACGAACCGCACGTAGCCCGGGTCGAGCGCGCCCGTCGTGAAGAGCACGAACTTCGGCGGCGACACGCCGGCCTGGGTGGCGAACAGCACGCGCGGGGCGCGCCCGCCGCGGACCGGGTGCGGGGTCTGCTGCACCAGCGCGGTCAGCCACTGGTTGAGCTGGCCCGTCGGCACGCGCCGCTCCCAGTTCTCCAGGGCGGTGTTCAGCGCGGGGGCGAGCTTGTCGACGGCCCGGCCGGTGAGCGCGGACACGTTGACCTTGATCGCCCACGGGATCCGGCGCAGCTCCCGCTCGATCTCCTTGCCGAGCAGGTGGCGGCGGTCCTCGTCGACGAGGTCCCACTTGTTGAAGGCGACGACGAGCGCCCGGCCGGACTCGATCACCATCGTGATGATCCGCTGGTCCTGCTCGGAGATCACCTCGCTGGCGTCGAGCAGCACGATCGCGACCTCTGATGCCTCGATCGCCGCGTTGGTACGCAGTGAGGCGTAATACTCGGTGCCGCTGGCGTGCGAGACGCGCTTGCGCAGGCCCGCGGTGTCCACCAGGTGCCAGGTCTCGCCGCCGAAGACGACGAGGCTGTCGACCGGGTCGACGGTGGTGCCGGCGACGGAGTCGACGACCGCCCGCTCCTCCTTGGCCAGCTTGTTGAGCAGGCTGGATTTGCCGACGTTGGGCCGGCCGACGAGCGCGATGCGGCGCGGCCCGGCCTCGCGCGGGACAGCGGGCTTGGCGAGAGGCAGCGCCTCCAGGATCTTGTCGAGCAGGTCGCCGGCGCCGCGGCCGTGCAGGGCCGAGATGGGGAACGGCTCGCCGAGGCCGAGGCCCCAGAGGCTGGAGATCTCGCCCTCGATGCGGGCGTTGTCGACCTTGTTGGCGACGAGGATCACGGGCCGGCCGCTGCGGCGCAGCATCTTGACCGCGGCCTCGTCGTCGGCGGTCGGCGGGATGGTGGCGTCGACCACGAACAGGACCACATCGGCGGTCTGCGTGGCGATCTCGGCCTGGGTCGCGATGGCCCTGGCCCGCTCCTTGGCGTCGGGCAGCCAGCCGCCGGTGTCCACGACGGTGAAGTGCCGCCCGGTCCACTCGGCGTCATAGGCGACCCGGTCCCGGGTGACGCCGGCGACGTCCTCGACGACCGCCTGCCGGCGGCCCAGAATCCGGTTGACGAGGGTCGACTTGCCGACGTTGGGTCGGCCGACGACAGCGACGATCGGCACACTCAGCTCGACGTCATCGACAACGTCGACGTCGACCTCGGCACCTGTGGATGCCTCAGCGCTCACGGGGGTCCTTTGTTCACGGCCGGGGGGCCGGCGCTCGCCTATGCGGTGACCTTGTCCAGCATGCGCTGGAGGCGCTCGACCACCTCGTCGATCCCGAGCGCGGTGGTGTCGAGCACAACGGCGTCGTCGGCTTGGCGAAGCGGATCGGCGGCGCGCGTCGAGTCAAGTCTGTCACGCCGGGCCAGGTCGGCTGCGGTCGCGGCCTGGTTGGCGGCGTTCTCGGTGCTCCGGCGCCTGGCCCGCTCGTCCGCGGAGGCGGTCAGGTAGACCTTCAGGTCGGCGTCTGGGGCGACGACGGTGCCGATGTCGCGGCCCTCGACCACGATCCGCCCGGCGGCCGCGATGATGTCCCGCTGGAGCGCGACGAGCAGCGCCCGCACGGCGGGGACGGCGGAGACGGCGGAGACGGCCTGGGTGACCTCGGCGCCGCGGATCTCCCGGTCGACGCCGACGCCGTCGACGCTGATGTGCGGCGCGGCCGGGTCGGTGCCGACGGTGAGCTCGGCCGCGACCGCGACGGCGTGGATCTTCTCGGCGTCGGTCAGGTCGACGTTGTCGCGCAGCACGGCCCAGGTCACCGCCCGGTACATGGCGCCGGTGTCGAGGTAGCGGGCGTCGAGGGCATGCGCCACCCGGCGGGAGATCGTGGACTTGCCGGACCCGGAGGGCCCGTCGACGGCAACCACCAACTGGCCGCGCTCTCCTGCCACGCCCGCTCCTTCGCACTGACGAAACCCCGATGACGCCTGCTGTTCGACACTACTTGACCCGCAGGTGGCCCTACCTCACGGGAGGACGTCGTCGCAGGAAGATGGCACGTCGCACGGCGCACAGGGCCCGTCCGTGGAGAGCAGGTGCCGGGTCACCGTGTCGTTGAGCTCGATGAGGGCATCGACGTGCCCGGGTCCGAGGGCATCGAAGAACCAGTGCCGCACGTGCTCGACGTGCCGGGGCGCCGCGCTGGTGATCGCTTCCCAGCCGGCGTCGGTGAGCACGACGAACGCGCCGCGGGGGTCGTCGGCGCAGGGCTCGCGGGCGACGAGGCCGCGGGCGGTCATCCTGGTGATCTGGTGCGTGAGCCGGGTCTTCTCCCAGTCGGCGGCGACGCGGAGCTGGAAGACGCGCAGCCGGCCGCCGGGTGCCTCCGACAGGCTCACGAGCACGGCGTAGTCGGCGCTGGACAGGCCCGTCTCCTGCTGCAGCTGGCGGGCGATGCGACCCCTGACCGCGGCGTTGACGGCGAGGAATCCGCGCCAGGCGCGCTGCTCCCGCTCGTCGAGCCAGTTGGGATCCGTCACACCGGAAGTCTACGCCCGTGGGTGACACATCACCGTTGGTCCGAGCTAGGGTGTCGGTGACACGTCACCCATGACGAAAAGGTTGTGCAATGACCAAGATCGGAATCATCCTCGGCAGCACCCGGCCCGGCCGGAACGGCGAGGCGGTCGCCAAGTGGGTCTACGACATCGCGAGCCGCCGCTCGGACGCCGAGTTCGAGCTGGTGGACCTGCTCGACTACAACCTGCCGCACCTGGATGAGGCCGTCCCGGCGTCCATGGGGCAGTACGCCAACGAGCACACCCAGCAGTGGGCCGCGAAGATCGCCGAGCTGGACGGCTTCGTGTTCGTGACGCCGGAGTACAACCACTCCACCAGCGGCGCGTTGAAGAACGCGATCGACTTCGTCTACGGCGAGTGGAACAACAAGGCCGCGGGCTTCGTCAGCTACGGCTCGGCCGGCGGCACCCGCGCGGTGGAGCACCTGCGGCTGATCATGGGCGAGCTCCAGGTCGCCGACGTGCGGGCGCAGGTGGCGCTGTCGCTGTTCGCCGACTTCGAGAACTTCTCGACGTTCAAGCCGGGCCCGCAGCACGAGGGCACCCTCGGCGTGGTGCTCGACCAGACGGTCAGCTGGACGAAGGCCCTCGAAACGGTCCGCAAGAAGTAACTACGAAACGGCGGCCGCCCGTGCGAAGCGGGCGGCCAGCGCCGCGGTCGCCGAGCGCAGTTCCGGCGGGCCGATCACCTCGACCTCCGCGTCGAACATCCCGAACCACGCCGCGAGCCCGGTCCACGACCAGGATCCGGCGCTGACCCGGCACCGGCCGGGCCCCACCTCCTCCACGATCGCCTGGCCACGGGTCCATTCGGTGATCGCCGCCGCCGGCGCGTGCAGGATCGCCTCGCCGCGGCACGGCAGCGGGTCGTGCCCCTCGAAGCGCTGCGCCACGAACGCCGCGACGTCCGCCGCCGGCAGCGGCCGGGGCGTGAAGCGCGGACCGGTGGGCGTGCGCAGGGTCATGCGGTCCACGCGGTACGTGCGCCAGTCCTCCCGATCGAGGTCGAAGCCGACCAGGTACCACCGGCCGCCCCACGTCACCACGTGGCACGGCTCGACCCGGCGGCGGTCGCCGGTGAGCCCGGCCGCGATCTCCCGGACACCCGCGTAGTCGAAGCGCAGCACCTCCCGCGCCCGCACCGCCTGCCCGATCGCGAGCAGGACCCCGGTGTCGACCCGCGACGGCTGCCAGCCCGCCTTCGCCACCCTCGTCACCTGCAACGCGTCGACCCGCTGGCGGAGCCTGGCCGGCATCACCTGCCGTACCGTCGCCAATGCCCGCAACGCGGCCTCCTCGACGCCTTCGACGGACATCGTCGCCGTCTGCAGCGCGACCGCCACGGCGACCGCCTGGTCGTCGTCGAACAGCAGCGGCGGCAGCTCCGAGCCGGCGTCGAGGCGGTAGCCGCCGTCGGGGCCGCGGGTGGCCTGCACCGGATAGCCGAGGTCGCGCAGCCGGTCGACGTCGCGGCGGACCGTGCGCGGGCTCACCTCGAGCCGGTCGGCGAGGGTCTGGCCCGGCCAGTCGCGGCGGGCCTGCAGCAGCGACAGCAGTGCCAGGAGGCGGGCCGAGGTCTCCAACATCTGTCCAGTATCGCCACCGATTGAGGACAGAGGCTGTCCGGATCTGCTGGCAATGTCCCCGGCATGATTCACACGAGAGCGCTGACGAAGGACTTCGTCGTCAACCGCAAGACCACGGTGCACGCGGTCCGCGGCATCAGCCTGGACATCGGCCCGGGCGAGCTCGTGGCGGTGCTCGGCCCGAACGGCGCCGGCAAGACCACCACCCTGCGGATGCTCACCACCCTGATCCCGCCCACCAGCGGCACCGCCACGGTCGCAGGCCACGACGTGTCCGCTGATGCCGCGTCGGTACGACGCCAGATCGGCTACGTGGGGCAGGGCAACGGTGCCGGCCACATCCACCGGGTCGGCGACGAGCTGCGGACCCAGGGCCGCATCTACGGCCTGGACCGGCGCGCGGCCACCCGGCGCTGCGACGAGCTCCTCGACGCGCTCGACCTCACCGAGCTGCGCGACCGGAAGGTGTCGGACCTGTCCGGCGGGCAGCGGCGGCGCCTCGACGTCGCGATCGGCCTGGTCCACGCGCCGAAGCTGCTCTTCCTCGACGAGCCGTCGACCGGGCTCGACCCGCAGAACCGCGCGAACCTGTGGCAGCACATCCTGCGCATGCGCGAGGAGCACCGGATGACGATCGTGCTCACCACGCACTACCTCGACGAGGCCGACACCATGGCCGAACGGGTCGTCGTCGTCGACCACGGCGAGGTCATCGCCGACGACACGGCATCGGCGCTGAAGGCGGAACTGGCCGGCGACCGGCTGATCCTGACCGGCGATCTGCCGCTGATCACCAAGGCCGCCGGCGCGCTCCCCGGTGCGCGCGACATCTCCGAGATCTCGGACACAGTGCAGCTCCGCGTCAACGACGGGCCGGCCGCGCTGCCCGAGCTCATCGCCGCGGTTCCCGGCGCCGTGCGGACCGCCGAGCTGCGACGACCGACGCTCGACGACGTCTTCCTGTCCCTGACCGGCCGCAACCTCCGGGAGAACGCATGACCACCCTCGCCACCCTCGCCGTCCGCGACGTCGGCATCGTCGCGGGCCGGGAGCTCCGCCCGCTGCTGCGCTCCCCCTTCTCGCTGATCTTCGGCATGATCCAGCCGCTGGTGTTCCTGGCGCTGTTCGGGCCGCTGCTCGCCGGTTCGCTGCAGGGCCAGCAGGGCGGCCTCGGCGGTGACGTGTGGCAGTGGTTCGTGCCGGCGATCCTCGTCATGACGACCCTGTTCGGCACGTCGACCGTCGGGGCGAACCTGCTCAGCGAGTTCGTCACCGGCGCGCACGAGCGGATGCTCGTCACGCCCCTGGCCCGGCACGCGCTGCTCGTCGGCCGGGCACTGAAGGAGATGGTGCCCCTGGCCGGGCAGGCGCTCGTCATCGTCCTGGTCATGCTGCCGTTCGGCTTCGAGCTGCACCCGGCCGGCGCGCTGCTCGGCCTGGTGCTGCTCACCGTCTTCGGGGTCGGGCTCGGCTCGCTCAGCTACGCCCTGGCGGTCGCGGTCCGGCGCAACGACTGGATGTTCTGGGTCGTGCACCAGACGCTGCTGTTCCCCCTGATGATCCTGTCCGGCATGCTGCTGCCCCTGGAGACAGGGCCGGGCTGGATGCGCGCCGTCGCGCACTTCAACCCGCTGGCGCACATGGTCACCGCCGAGCGTCTGCTCTTCGCCGGCACCGTCAGCGACCGCGCCGTCCTGTGGGGCTTCCTCGCCGCGGGCGCGACGGCGATCGTGGGACTCGCCGTCGGCATCCGGGCGATGCGCCGCTCGACCTGACCGGGGTCTACTCCCCTACCGCCTTGAAGAGTGCGCCGATCTCCGCCTGGGACAGGTGCCGGGTCCTGCCCGGGCGGAGGTCGCCGAGCCGGATCGGGCCGATCTGCGTGCGGATCAGCCGCTGCACCGGGAAGCCGACCGCGTCGAACATGCGCCGCACGATGTGGTTGCGCCCCTCGTGCAGCACGACCTCGACGAGCGCGACCTTGCCGTACGCGGTGACGACCTTGAACGAGTCGACCTTCGCCGGCCCGTCGTCGAGCTGGATGCCGGACTTCAGCTCGCGCCCCATCGACCGGGGCACCGGCCCGGAGATCTCGACCTGGTAGGTCTTCGCCACCTCGTACGAGGGATGCATCAGTTTGTGCGCCAGCCCGCCGTCGTTCATGAGCAGCAGCAGGCCCTCGCTCTCCAGGTCGAGGCGCCCCACGTGGAAGACCCGCGTGCTGATGTTGGGCACGTAGTCGGCGAGCGCCTCACGGCCCTTGTCGTCGTCCATCGTGGACACGACGCCGGCGGGCTTGTTCAGCGCGATGTACACCATCCGGGTGTCGGTGACCAGCCGCGACCCGTTGACGTGGATGACGTCCCGGGTCGCGTCGGCCTTGTCGCCGAGGGTGGCCTCCTTGCCGTTGACGGTGACCTTCCCCTCGTCGATCATCCGCTCGCAGTTGCGCCGGGACCCGAGCCCGGCGGCAGCCAGGATCTTCTGCAGCCGCTCCTCGTTCCGCGGCACCTCGGCATCCGGCGGCGCGTCGAACGCGGAGCCTTCGAAGTCGGTTACTGGATTGGTGGACGGGTCAACGCTGGGCATCGGCGATCTCATCAATGTCGTCGGGAAGGAACGGGGCGAGCGGCGGCAACTGGTCGACGCTGTCCAGGCCGAGTTTCTCCAGGAACAGCGACGTCGTCCGGTACAGGAACGCCCCGCTTTCGGGCTCACTGCCGGTCTCTTCGATCAGACCCCGCGTCACCAGCGTACGGACCACGCCGTCACAGTTGACACCGCGGATGGCCGAGATGCGCGATCTGGTGACAGGCTGTTTGTACGCGACCACGGCGAGTGTCTCCAGCGCCGCCTGCGTGAGCCGGATCTGCTGCCCGTCGAGGACGAACTTCTCCACGTACGGCGCGAACTCCGCCCTCGTGTACAGCCGCCACCCCCCGGCCACCCGCCGCAGGTCGAACCCGAGCCCGAGCTGCGTGTACTGCCGGGCGATGTCCTCGAGCACGCCACGGATCCGGTCGACGGGCTGATCGAGGACCTGCGCGAGCGTGATCTCGGTGGCCGGCTCGTCGACGATGAGGAGGATCGCCTCGACCGCCCCCCGCAGCTCCGCCTCGGACATCACCGGGGCGGGCTCGGGCTCCGCGGCGGGCGGGGCGGCCCGGGGCACGTCGAACAGGACGCCGCTGTCGTCGGGGGCGGGCTCGCCGACCGGCACCCGCCCGCCGGCGAGCGCCTCGTCCGCCTCGGGCGCCGGCACGGCCTCGGCTTCGGGGGTCGGCTCAGCCGTGAATTCAGGCTCAGGGGTGACCCCGGCCTCAGCCGCCGCCTCAGGCTCCCCCTCGAGCTCCGGCTCAGCCACGGACTCAGGCGCGGTGCCGGCGTCCGGCGCGGACACGGGCTCGCGCTCAGGCTCGGACTCCCCCACCGGCTGAGCCGTGAACCCGGTCTCGGCCGCAGGCCCGGGCGCGGTCTCCGGCTCAGCCGTGACCTCGGACTCAGGGCCGGGTTCGGTCTCAGCGGGTTCGGCGGCTGGCTCGGGCTCGGCTGGCTCGGCGGGCTCGGGCTCGGCTGGCTCGGCCGGCTCGGCTGGCCCGGTCTCGGCTTCGAGATCAGGTGTGAACCCGGGCTCAGCCACCGCCTCAGGTTCGGGCGCGGACCGGTCCGAGTTGACCTTGGAGACTTTGGCTGGCCCTGGTGCGACAAAGTCTCCAAGGTCAACTTCGGGCGAATCCGCAGCGGCGACGGCCACAGCTTCAACGGCCTCATCGCGCTCATCGCGCTCGTCGGCGTCGTCCAGCGAGCCGGCGGCGACGTCGGGCGCGGCCTCGACGGTGGGCTCAGCAGCTTCGACGGGCTCGGCCTCGACGGGCGCGGCGGACCCGTCGGCTTCGGCAGCGGCGTCGTGCGGATCGGCGGCGGCGGCTTCGTCGGGCTCGGCGGGCGAGGCGGCGGCTTCAATGGAGGGCTCGGCCGGGGGCTGGGGGCGGGCCCAGGGCGGGACCCAGTTCGCGGCCTGGTCGGCGAGCGACCTCGACTGGTCGTCCTGGCTCACTGGTCCACCTCGCTGTCCGCCTCGGCCGGGTCGCCGGTGGGACCGGCGGGCTCCTGACCGACTTCCACACGCACATCCGCGTCCACGTCACCCGCAGGGTCGGCGGCCGGCTCGTCCGAGTCCACGCCGTCCGCGTTCACGCTCTCGACGGACTCCGCGCCCACGCTCTCGATGTCCGACGCCCGCACGTCCATCGCGGTCACGCCTTCGACGGACTGCGCGTCCACGCTCTCGACGTCCGACGCCCCCGCGTCCATCGCGGTCACGGCTTCGACGTCATCCGCATTCAGGTCAGCCGCGTCCGCGTCGTCCTGGTCCATGTCGTCCGGGTCCACGTCGTCCGCAGACATAACGTCCACGACCGCATCCTCGACACCATCCGCGGCCGGGTCCACCTCGTCCACATCCTCGGCGTCCTCCACAGGCTCAGCGGCGTCCGCGAGAGTGGGAGCGGCCCCGGCGTCGTCCACAGGCTCGGCGTCGTGCGCGGGGTCGGCGTCGAGGGCGGCGGTGTCCGGTGGGGCGGGTGAGCCTTCGTACTCCTCGACCTCGATCGCGGCGGCCGTCGCGTCATCAGGGCCGGTCCACCGGACCACCAGCTCGCCCAGCGCCTGGATCTGCTCGAAGGAGACGAGGTCCTCGCGGTACAACTCGAGGAGCGCGAGGAAGCGGGCGACGACTTCCAGCGTCGACTCGCAGTCGATGCACAGGGCGCTGAACGTGGCTTCGCGTTGTTCGATGAGGCGGTCGCGGACGATGTTGGCGTGTTCGCGGACGCTGACGCGGACCATGTGGATGTGGGCGATCGACACCAGGGGCGGGTCGGCCTTGGGGGTGAACGCGCGCAGCGCCAGTTTCAGCAGGCGGGCCGGGCCGACGCCGAGGACGAGGTCGGGCAGGGCCTCCGCGTACTGCGGCTCCAGGGAGACCGACCGCGGGTAGCGCCGGGACCCGACCGCTTCCAGGCCGGCGATGTGGGCCGCCGCCTCCTTGAACGCCTTGTACTGCAGCAGCCGCGCGAACAGCAGGTCGCGGGCTTCGAGCAGGGCCAGGTCCTCTTCGTTCTCGACGGTGGCGGACGGCAGGAGGCGGGCGGCCTTCAGGTCGAGGAGGGTGGCGGCGACGACCAGGAACTCCGACGCCTCGTCGAGGTCCCAGTCGTCGCCCATGGCGCGGATGTACGCGATGAAGTCGTCGGTGACGGTGTGCAGCGCCACCTCGGTCACGTCGAGCTTGTGCTTGCCGATGAGCTGCAGCAGCAGGTCGAACGGGCCGGTGAAGTTGGCCAGCCGCACCTGAAAGCCCGAAGCCGTGACCTCCGGAGCCGTGACGGCCGCAGCTGTGACATCCGGAGCCGTGACGGCCGCGGCCACGACGTCAGCGGCGCCCGCGGAGTCCACGGTGGCGGGGTCGGTCACCGGAAGACCGTAGCGCAAGAGCCCGCGAAAACCGCTACAACCGCCGCTCGGCCTGCTGGGCGATGACCTCACGGGCGAGCTGCCGGTAGTTGCGGGCGCCGGAGGACGACGGGTCGAGCGTGGTGATGGGCGCGCCGGCGACCGTCGACTCGGGGAACTTGACGGTCTTGGTGATGACCGTCTGATACACCTTGTCGCCGAACGCCTCCACGACCCGCTGCAGGACCTGGCGGCAGTGGGTGGTGCGGCTGTCATACATGGTGGCGAGGATGCCTTCGAGCTCCAGGTCGAAGTTGAGCCGCTCGCGGACCTTGTCGATCGTGTCGAGCAGCAGCGCCACACCACGAAGTGAGAAGAATTCACATTCGAGCGGGATCATGACGCCGTGCGCGACGGTCAGCGCGTTGATCGCCAGGAGACCCAGCGACGGCTGGCAGTCGATCAGGATGTAGTCGTACTCCTTCAGGACCGGCCGCAGCACCCGCGCGAGGGCCATCTCCCGGGCGACCTCGGTGACCAGCTGGATCTCGGCCGCCGACAGGTCGATGTTGGCCGGCAGCAGGTGCAGGCCGGCGATGTCCGTCTTGATCCTGATGTCCTCGACGGTCACGTCGGAGTCCATCAGGATGTTGTAGATCGTCAGGTCGAGGTTGTGCGGGTTGACGCCGAGGCCGACCGACAGGGCGCCCTGCGGGTCGAAGTCGACGAGCAGCACCCGTCGCCCGTATTCCGCGAGGGCCGCACCCAGGTTGATGGTCGACGTGGTCTTGCCCACGCCGCCCTTCTGGTTGGCCATCGCGATGATCCGCGCCGGGCCGTGCCGGTCCATCGGCATCGGCTCGGGGATCGGCTTGCGCATCGTGTATGCCGTCGGGTCGGCAGGTCCGAGCTCAGCACCGAGGTCGAGCGATGCCTGCTCGGCGCGCATCTGCGTCGTCCACGACTCCGCCTGGTCACCCATGCCTGTCATCGAACCTCTTCAGCCCCTCCCGGCGGCTCATCTCCACCCGGGTCCGATTCGTCGTCGGCGAGCTGGGGAAGCGGGACGGCCGTTGCCCGACTCTACGTCACTGCAGGGTACATACCCCAGTCCGCGCGCCCGGCGTGTCGCGAACGGCATCGTTGGGTACGGTCATCGTCGTGTTGGGACCAGGAGACGTGCTCGGCGACAGGTACCGCCTCGATGAGTTCGTCGCCAGCGGCGGCATGGGGCAGGTGTTCCGCGCCACCGACAAGACGCTCAACCGGACGGTCGCCGTGAAGGTGCTGCTGCCGGGCCTGACCAGCGACGCCGAGTTCGGCAGCCGGTTCCGAGCCGAGGCGCGGATCATGGCGTCGATCGGGCACAAGGGCGTGGTCGGCGTCTATGACTACGGCGAGACGCCCGAGGGCACCATGTTCCTGGTCATGGCCTTCGTGGAGGGCCGTCCCCTCGGCGAGCGCATCCGTGAGGGTGCGTTGTCGCCCGAGGAGACCATGGCGATCGTGGCGCAGGCGGCCGACGCCCTGCACGCCGCGCACAGCAACGGGATCATCCACCGCGACGTGAAGCCCAACAACCTCCTGGTCGGGGACAACGGGGCGGTGACCCTCGTCGACTTCGGCGTGGCCCGCTCGTCCAACGTGACGTCCGTCACCAAGGTGAACGCGGTGATCGGCACCGCGCTGTACATGTCGCCCGAGCAGGCGTCGGGCAAGCCGATCGCGCCGTCGACCGACATCTACGCGCTCGGCGCGGTCGCCTACCACTGCCTGACGGGCGCGCCGCCGTTCACGGGCAACTCGCCGCTCGAGATCGCGATCAAGCACCTGCAGGACGACCCGCCGCCGCTGCCGCTGGACCTGCCCGGCAACGTCCGCGCCCTGGTCGAGCGCGCGATGGAGAAGGACCCCGAGGACCGGTTCCCGACGGCCGCTGCGCTCGCCGCGGCCGCACGGGCCGCCGAGGACGACACACTCCAGGATCTTCCGGGTGTGGTACCGGTCCCCGCTCGACGTTCTGCGACGGTGACGTCACCACGGGTAGGCGCCACCACGTTGGGCGGGCCCGGATCGTCCGGCGCGAAGCCGGAGCGGCCCGCCTGGATCCCGGTCGCGATCGGCCTGGCGCTGCTCGCCATGGCCGGCGGCGTGATCCTCGCGGTGATCGCGCTCACCCGCGACGGCACCAAGGGCGACATGCCCAGCGGCGTGCCGGGCATGTCGCAGTCCGCGACCGTGGCCACCTCCGGGCCGGCACCCGGTGGCGGGAGCGCCACCCGTACCTCGGCGGCGGCGACAGCGAGCGCGTCGGCCTCGACATCCCCGACGCCGGACACCTCCACCTCCCCGCCGCCGCCCGCGACGAGCGAGCCGCCGCCACCGACGACGGCGGCGCCGCCCACCCCGACCGCGGGCGGCACCACACCCCCTGTCGACGGCTCGGTGCCGCCCGCGTAGCCGGTCGGCCACATCTGCGACGGCGGCGATGTTTCGTCGTACCCACGTGCAACCCTTCGTGCCGGGGCCTCGTCTACCCCGCGACGAAGGGAGCCCGATCGGGTGAACGAAGACGACGAAGCGCAGTTCCGGGAGTTCGTCGCCGCACGGTTCGACGGCCTGCGTTCGCTCGCCTACCTGACGTGCGGGGACTGGCACACGGCGGAGGACGCCGTCGCCTCGTCCCTGGCGAAGCTCTACGCGCACTGGCACCGCGTCGACACACCCCTCGCCTATGTGCGCAGGGCGGTCGTGCACGCCCTCGTGGACGAGAGCCGCCGGCCGTGGCGGCGCAGGGAGCGCTCGGTGGGCCACAGCCTGCCCGAGCTGCCCGGCCCAGACCACGCCGACCAGGTCGACGAGCGGCTCCGGATCCGCGCCGCGCTCGCCCGGATGGCGCCCGGCCAGCGCGCCGTGCTGGTCCTGCGGTACTACGAGGGGCTGAGCGTTGAGGAGACCGCCGAGGTGCTCGGCCGGCAGCCGGGCACCGTCAAGAGCCAGACCGCCCGCGGGCTCACCGCCCTCCGCGCCCTGCTCGGCGCGGAGCCGCGCGACGACGACGACCCCGGCCTCCCAGGCCTCGGAGCCGGCGTCCGCCCCGGCGCCGACGCGCGACCCGGCCGGCACGCACGGCCGCCGACGGGTGCTCACGAGATGGAGAAGGGGAGGGAAGGGCATGGATCACGACCTGCACAGGCTGCTGTCGGCGGCCAGGGACGACGCGCCGCCACCGCGACTCGGCATTGACGACATCACCGCCGCCGGCCGCCGGCTCGCCCGGCGCCGGCGCCGCACCGTCCTGCTCTCCTCCGTCGCCGGCGGCCTCGCCGCCGTGATCGCCGGCGCGACCGCCGCGGTGATGCTGCTCACCCCGCCGGCGATCGCCCCGGCCGCCGACCCCGACGGCAACCTCGCCGTCGCCGAGGCGTCCCCGTCCCCGGCCCGCCGGGCGGAGTTCACGCAGGGCCGCCCCTTCGAGACCACCTACTCGGGATATACCTCCGGGCGGTACATCGTCGGCGACCCCGATCTGGTGACCACCGGCTATCAGCAGTCGACGATCGACCTGAACCCGGCTCCGACGGCCGCCGCTTCCGTGTCCGCTTCCGTGTCCGCTCCCGCGCTCGCCCGCACCGGTCCGTCCGTCTCGCCCCGCGGCGCCGTCAGCGCCACTCCCCCCGGCGACCTCGGCGACCCCGTGCCCCGCGAGGGCCGGCTCGTCGTCTACAACACCGGCGCCTTCGACACCCGTGAGTTCGCCGGCGGCAGCAAGGTCACCGTCGGCGGCCGGACCGCCCTCCTCCGCCACACCGGCAAGCCGTCGACGTCGGCGGCCGCGGACAAGGCCGGCTGCTGCAGGGAGCCGGTCGTCCCGACCCTCGCCTGGCAGTACATGCCCGGTGCCTGGGCCGCGATCTACTGGTCGTCCCTGGAGACCGCCCCGACCCGCGACGAGCTGATCGCCCTCGCCGACGCCCTGCCCGCCACCGACCCCCGCCCGTTCCCGACCGGCATCCGCGCCGACCCCGTCCCGAAGGGCTACCGTCTCCTCGCCGCCGGCACCCGCACCTCGCCGTACGACGAGACCAACCTGTCGGTCGTCCGCCTCGGCCTGAAACCCCTGACCGGCCCGTTCACCGCCCCGGTCGACCTCGGCCAGTACCCGTCGATCATCCTGACCCTCGGCGTCGCCGACCAGCTCACCAGCGACAAGATCGGCAAGAGCGCCTGCTGGCCCGGCGGCAACGTCTGCGCCACGCTCGTCGAGGACCGCCAGTTCTTCCTCCAGGTCGAAAGCGTCGGCGACCGCCCCCTGACCGCGACGGAGCTCTCCGCGATCGTCGGCACCCTGACCGCCGAACAACCCGACGACAGAACCACCTGGCCCGCCGCCACGTCGGTCTTCACGCCCGACCCGTGACCCCGGCCGCATTCCCTTCATGATCCGGAAGACTTTGTGTCGTCATAGCACGTCATAGCAGCACAAAGTCTTCCGGATCATGGGAAATAGGCCGGCGGGGAGGGTTACTTGTGGCGGTTGTACATGCGAGGGGACTTGCCCTTGGCGCCCTTGCCGCCGGCACCCTTGCCGCCGCCGTGCTGCTGGGTGCCCGGGGGCAGGGAGCGGTTGGCCTGGGCGCGGCGGATCGCCTCGAGCGGGTTCAGCGGGGCGGCCTCGGCGTCGGTGGTGGCCTGGGTGTCGTCGGGCTGGTTATCTGCGGTTGCGGCAGGCATGAGCGTCTCCTTCGCGGATGACTTGCGGATGGCCTCAAGGACATGGACAGGCGTCAGCCGCGCAGAGCACGAAGCGGGGATCGGACGAACCCACAACGGGGGCAGCGGCAGACCCGGCGAAGGGTCGCGGCGGCACGCGCGGCGTTGGTGGGCTCAGAAACGCATGCGCCTACGGTAACACGGTTCACAGCCGCCCGGTGAGGTACCGCTGCACCGTCGCCCCCACGTGGACCACCAGCAGGTCGGGGGTGGCGGCGGCGACCGGGGGGAGGCGCAGGATCTGGCGGCAGAAGGCGAGGCCGAGCATCTGCGTGGCGACCAGCCCGGCGCGCAGCGCCGCCTCGGCGGGGTCGGGGCACACGGCGAGCGCGACCGGGGCGACCTGCGCGGCGAAGATCTCGCGCAGCCGGGAAGCGGCGTCGTCGTCGGTGGCGGCGGAGCGCAGCAGGGTCAGCAGGGCGTCGTCGGTCGGGTCGCCCTCCCAGCGTTTGAGGAAGTGGGCGACGAGGGTCTCGCCGAGCTTGTCGCGCGGGATGCCGGCGGCGTCGGGCAGGTGCAGGTGGACGTCGACGGCGGCGGCGAAGAGCTGGGTCTTGTTGCCGTAGTAGCGCATGACCATCGACGGGTCGATGCCGGCGTCGGCGGCGATCGCGCGGATCGTGGCCCGCTGGTAGCCGTCGGCGGCGAACCTGGCGCGGGCGGCGCGCAGGATCTCCGCGCGGGTCGCGTCGGACCGGCGCGGAGGCGGCGTCGAAGTCATGCCGGCGACCGTAGGACGAAACCCATGCCCACAACCGTAGGCCAACAAGCGTTGACACGCTAGTCAACCCGTGTTGGCATAGGTGGGTGTACGACGTCATCGTGGTCGGCGCAAGGCCGGCGGGTGCCGCGACCGGCATGCTCCTGGCCCGGCGCGGCCTCAAGGTCCTGATGGTCGACCGGGCCCGGTTCCCGAGCGACACCCTGTCCACGCACCAGATCCAGCCGGCCGGCGTGCAACGCCTGGACCACTGGGGGCTGCTCGACACGCTGCTCGCCGCCGGTACACCGGCGACCGGAAGCGTCAGGTTCGACATCTCCGGGACCGTCGTGCAGGGCCGCTACCCGGACGGCTTCCTGTGCAGCCCCCGGCGGACCGTCCTCGACAAGATCCTGGTCGACGCCGCCCGCGACGCCGGCGCCGAGGTGCGGGAGGGCTTCCACGTCGCGGGCGTCGTCAACGACGGGAGCCGCGTGACGGGCATCCGCGGGCGCGGCGGCGAAGAGCTCCGCGCGCCGGTCGTCGTCGGCGCCGACGGGAAGCATTCGCTGGTCGCGAAGGAGGTCGCCGCCACGGTACTGCGGGAGACCGCCCCTGGCACCGTCGCCAGCTACTCCTACTGGGAGGGCGTCGACATGCCCGTCGGCGAGCTCTACCACCGCCCCGGCAGGGCCGTCGCCGCGTTCCCCACCAACGACGGCCTCACGATGGTGTACGCCGCCGCCCCCAGAACGCAGTTCGACGCCTGGCGCCGCGACATCGAGGGAAACCTGCTGGCCACCGTCGACGGCTGCGGCGACCTCGGCGAGCGGGTCAGGGCCGGCAAGCGGGTCGAGCGTCTGCGCACCACCGTCGACCTGCCCAACGTCGTGCGCCGGGCGCAGGGTCCGGGCTGGTTCCTGGCCGGCGACGCGGGCCTGGTCATGGACCCGGTGACCGCTCAGGGCATCGGCAACGCCCTGGCCGACGCCGAGCTCCTCGCCGACACGATCGTCCAGGGCAGGGACGACTACCAGCGGCGCCGGGACGAGGCCCGCCGGGGGATCTTCGACCTGACCACGGGACTGGCACGGCTGCGACCGGTGAGGGGGCTCAGCGCGCTGCTGCTCAAGGCCGTCGCCCGCCGGCAGGAGAGCGTCGAGCAGTTCCTCGGCGTGTTCGCCGGCACCGTGCCGGTGGAGACGTTCCGCAGACCCGGCAACGTCCTGCGGATCCTCGCTCAGCGCGCCCGTGGGTGAGCGGTCGCGTAGACCTCGCGGAGCTTGTCGACGGTGACGAGGGTGTACACCTGCGTCGTGGTCACCGACGCGTGCCCGAGCAGCTCCTGCACGACCCTGATGTCGGCGCCGCCGTCGAGCAGGTGCGTGGCGAACGAGTGCCGCAGCGTGTGCGGTGACACGCCGTGCGGGCCGTCGACGGGCAGCCCGGCACGGACGGCGGCCTTGCGCAGGATCGTCCACGCGCTCTGCCGCGACAGCGCGCCGCCGCGGGCGTTGAGGAACACCGTGGGCACGCCGGTGCCCCTCGTCACGAGCGTGGGCCGGGCCCGCACCAGGTACACGTCCATGGCGGTCCGCGCGTAGCTGCCCATCGGGACGAGGCGGGTCCTGCCGCCCTTGCCGCGCAGCAGGACCATGCCGTGCGAGCCGGTGAGGTCGAGGTCGTCCACCGCCATGCCGACGGCCTCGGAGATGCGGGCGCCGGTGCCGTACAGGAATTCCAGCAGCGCCTGGTCGCGCAGCCCGAGGGGGCCGGCGTCGGCGGCGGTGGCGAGCAGCCGCGACACCTGGTCGACGTCGATGGCCTTCGGCAGCCGCTTCGGCAGCGACGGCGGTTTCACGTCCCGTGACGGGTCCGTCGGCGCGAGCCCCTCGAGGAGCTGGAAGCGGTGCAGCCCGCGCACGGCGCTCGCGGCCCGGGCCGCCGACGACGCCGACAGCGGCGGGTGGTCCTCGTCGCCGGTCCGCAGCGCCGCCACGTGACCGGCGATGTCCCGCGCCCGGACGTCGGCGAGGTCGCCGATGCCGCCCGCGGCGAGCCGTTCGACGTAGCGGTCGAGGTCGCGCCGGTACGACGCCAGGGTGTTCTCCGCGAGTGCGCGCTCGACGGTCAGGTGGTCCAGGTACACCTCGACGGACTTGCGCAGCCCGGCGACCGCCGCGGCCGTGAAGTGGGCCGCGGCGGTGTCCGCCGGCTGGGACGTCACCGCTAGGCCAGCACGTCCGCCAGCGCGAGGTGGGCCATCCCGTGCGCTTCGGCGACCGGCCCGTAGGTCACGTGCCCGTCGTGGGTGTTGAGCCCGAGCGCGAGGGCCGGGTCGCGGCGCAGCGCGTCCCGCCAGCCCCGGTTCGCCAGCTCCACCACGTACGGCAGGGTGACGTTCGTCAGCGCGTACGTGCTGGTGTGCGGGACCGCGCCCGGCATGTTCGCGACGCAGTAGAAGATCGAGTCGTGGACCCGGTAGGTCGGGTCGGCGTGCGTGGTGGGGCGGGAGTCCTCGAAGCAGCCACCCTGGTCGATCGAGATGTCGACGAGGACGCTGCCGGGCCTCATCCGCTTCACCAGGTCGTTGGTGATGAGCTTCGGGGCCTTCGCGCCCGGGACCAGCACGGCGCCGATGACGAGGTCGGCGTCGAGGACGGCGCGTTCGATCTCGTAGCTGTTGGACGCGACCGTCTGCAGGTGCCCCTGGTAGATGGCGTCGGCACCGCGCAGCCGGGAGATGTTCTTGTCCAGCAGCAGCACCTCGGCCTGCATGCCGAGCGCGATCGCGGCGGCGTTGAGCCCGGAGACGCCGGCGCCGATGACGACGACCTTCGCCGCGTACACGCCGGAGACGCCGCCGAGCAGGACACCGCGCCCGCCACCGGCGCGCATCAGGTGGTACGCGCCGACCTGCGGGGCGAGCCGCCCGGCGACCTCCGACATGGGGGCGAGCAGCGGCAGCGACCGGTCGGTGAGCTCGACGGTCTCGTACGCGATGCCGGTGACCTTCCGGTCGACGAGCGCGTCGGTGCACGGCTTGGAGGCGGCCAGGTGCAGGTAGGTGAAGAGGACCTGCCCCTCGCGCATGCGGTGGTGCTCCTCGGCGATCGGCTCCTTGACCTTCAGGACCAGGTCGCCGGCGGCCCAGGTGTCGTCCGCGGTCGGCAGGATCCGCGCGCCCGCCTCGCGGAACTCCTGGTCGGTGATCGACGAGCCGTCGCCGGCGCCGGCCTCGATGAAGACCTCATGCCCGTTCGCGGCGAGCTCGTGGACTCCGGCCGGGGTGATCGCCACCCGGTACTCGTGGTTCTTGACCTCGCGTGGGACTGCGACCTTCACGTTGCGTGACCCCTCTCCACCAGCGACGACGGTGACGCTGCGTGTACCAGCGGCAGTCTATGGCGCTCGGAACACCGGCGAAGCCAGCACACTGTGAACTCCTCCGCGGCCGGATTGACACAGTGTTCCTTTCTCCGGCACGTTCGCCGGCGAAACCCGTCCGGAAGCCGAACGGAGCCGGCCGGGTGGTTGATCTATGCTGTGCGGCCATGACCGTCTACGGCGGGCCCCGCCCGACCTCGCCCGGGGCGCCCGGTGGGCCCAGCGGGCCGCCGCGCTTCAAGCCTGACCCGCTGCTCTTCGGCGCGTTCGGGTTCCTCGTCGTGGCGCTCGTCCTCGGGCTGGTCTTCGCGTTCCAGGGCGGCGGTGACGGCGACGGCACGCCGAGCGCCGCCGAGCGGCTGAGCGGGGCACCCGCGGAGCAGCCCTCGTCGCAGGGCGCGTCCAGCGCCGCTCCCCCGCCGGCGCCGACGAGCGCGGCCCCGTCGCCGACCCCGCCGGCGGCGCTGATCCCGGCGAAGCCGACGCTGCTGCGCGCGGCGCACTCCGGCATGTGCATGCAGGCCGCCGAGGGCAACGGCGGCGCCGCCACCCAGATGCCGTGCGACAACAACCCCACGCAGGTGTGGATGCCGCAGTCGGTCGCCGGCACGCCGGACGTGTTCGCGTTCGTCAACACCAAGGACAACCGCTGCCTCGACGTCAACGGCGGCTCCAAGGACAACGGCGCCCAGGTCCTGCAGTGGGACTGCCACGGCGGCCCCAACCAGCAGTGGAAGCTGCAGCGCGACGGCGACGGCTTCCGCTTCGTCAGCGTCAACAGCGGCCGCTGCATCGGCGTCGACTCCGGCAGCCCCGCCCCTGGCGCCGCCGCCCGCCAGTGGGACTGCGACGGCTCCCCCAACCAGCGCTGGCAGCTGCCGACCTGACCCCCCTTTACATGGCGGCGATGTCGCGGGACTCCAGGACGTGCCTGGTGCCGCCCTCGCGGGCCACGCGCAGCATGGCCAGGCCGATCTGCTGGATGGTCGTGGCGATGCCGGGGGCGAAGCGGACCAGGGCCGCGGTCAGCGGGCGCAGGACGGTGTACATCGCGCGGTACAGCCGGACCTTCGACACGGCGCCGTGCATCGGCTGGATGAAGCCGGGACGGAACATGTAGGCGCGCAGGTCCATGGCGAGCAGGGTGTCCTCGACGGCGCCCTTCACCTGGGCCCACTTGGCCTTGCGGCCACTGCCGGTGCCGGCGCCGGAGACGTAGACGAAGACCGAGCCGGGTGACACGGCGCGCGCGGCGGCGAGGGTGTAGTCGACGGTGATCCGCCGGTACACCTCCTCCGACATGCCGACGGAGGAGACGCCGAGGCAGAAGAAGCAGGCGTCGTAGCCGGTGAGGTCGACGCCGGTGAGGTCCGTGAAGTCGCTGTGGGTGACCTCGCGCAGCTTCGGGTGCCGCTGACCGGTGGCGCTGCGGCCCACGACGAGGACCTCGGTGACGTCCTGCGCCAGGAGGCACTCGCGCAGCACACCCTTGCCGACCATGCCGGTGGCGCCGAAGACGATGACCTTCATGCCCGACATCATGCCCTCATGGCTTCAGTACGGACAGGGTCGCGCCTTCGAGGGTGGTGTAGAGGTCGGAGCCGGTGAAGTCGGCGCCGGTCTCCTCGCCGACGTAGACGTCGACGTGTTTCGAGCCGCCCATGCCGGGCGTGAACTCGTCGACGATCGTCCACGTCGGCGCCTTGAGCCGGGCGCAGACGGCGGCGGTGACCTCGGCGGTGCCGCACCGCTGGACGCTGAACCGGGCGCCGGCGCGCAGCACGTCACCGTCGGCGGCGGCGGACACCCACGGGACGAGCGGGCGGCCGGCGGTGTCGCGGGGGGCGGTGTCCATCCAGTACCCGGTGTCGTAGGACCAGTTGAGGTACCGCCCGTCGGTGGTCTTCCCGGTGCCCTCGTCCTTGACGGCCTTGACGAACGACGCCGGGAACGTGCCGAGGTCCCGCTGGTCGCGGTTCTTCTGGCAGTCGATCGTGGGGCAGCCGGTGACCTGCTGCGTCCCGCCGGTGTGCAGGGCCGCGACGGCCGTGTAGTAGACGGTGACCTCCCACCCGGCGGAGGTCACCGGGCCGGCCGTCAGCGCCGGCATGTCCGACATCGCTGAGATGCCGGGCAGCGCGCCGGTCTGCGGCGGATGGCCCGGCGTCTCCGTGACGTCCGCCCTCGGCTCCACCGGGGACGAGCACGCCGCCAGCAGCGTCACGCAGAGGAACAGTGCTCGTACCACACCATGATCTTCTAGTCCTGAGGGCGCCGCCGCTCCTGTTTCCGCAGCGCGGTGCGGCGCTTGTCCGTCAGCCGCCGCTCGATCGCACCCTTCGAGGGCTTTGTCCGTTTACGCGGCCGCGGCGGCGGCGCGATCGCCTGCGCGATCACCGCCACCAGGCGCTCCTCCGCGGCCCGCCGGTTCTGCAGCTGAGAGCGGTGCTCGGACGCGATGATCGACAGGACGCCGTCGACGAGCCGGTTGCCGAGCCGCGCCAGGGCGCGCTCCTTCAGCGGCTCCGGCAGCGCCTGGGTCGCGCCCAGGTCGAACCGCAGCTCGACCCGGGAGTCGGTGGTGTTCACCGACTGCCCGCCGGGCCCGCCTGAGCGGCTGAACTTCCAGCCCAGCTCGGCGCGCGGCAGTGCAATGTCGTCGGTGACCCGCAAGTCGTCGTCCACGCCGTCAAGGATGCGGGTAGCGATCTGCATCTTGCACTCCAGGGTGACTTCCCCGGTTGTTTCGGATCGGCTCGGGGTACTCTCGGCTTGGTCGCAGCGGAGACGCAGCGGAAAGGTGACACCGTGGCTGAGGCCGTCGAGACGGCGCTGCTGGTCGAGGAGTTCAACGCTGATCGGATCACCCCGGTGCGGCACGCCGTGAGCCGGGCGGCCGCCGCCGTCGGCCTGCTCGGACAACGGCTCGAGGACTTCGTCCTGGCGGTCAACGAGATCGTCACCAACGCGGTCCGTCACGCCGGCGGGCGCGGCGCCGTGCGGCTGTGGACCCTCGACGGCATCCTGCTGTGCGAGGTCACCGACAAGGGCTCCGGCATCCCCGCCGAGCGGCTCGACGGCCGGGCGCTCCCGCCGAGCAACGCGGTCAGCGGCCGCGGCCTCTGGCTGGCCCGGCACCTCGTCGATGAGGTCACGGTGCAGTCGACGCCGGCGGGCACAATTGTCACGCTCCGGAGCGCTTTGGCGGGTTAGCATCCTGACGTGCTGCGCCCCTCCTACCCCATCCTGACCGGCCGGCTGACGCTGCGCCCGTTCACCGAGGGCGACTTCGCCGACCTGCACGCCCTCACCGGCGATCCCGACGTCGTGCGGTATCTCTACTGGGACGTCCACGACGAGGAGATGACCCGGGCGTCGCTGAAGAACCGGATCGCCCAGGACGCGCTCACCGAGGAAGGCCAGTGGCTGGTCCTCGCCATGGACCTCGGCGGCCGGGTCATCGGCCAGGTCGTGCTGAAGTGGGAGAACGCCGTGAGCCGCCAGGGCGAGCTCGGGTTCGTCCTGCATCCCGACTTCCAGGGCCGCGGCTACGCCCGCGAGGCGTCGGAGGCGATGCTGCGGCTCGGCTTCGAGGGCCTCGGCCTGCACCGCATCTGCGGCAAGTGCGACACCCGCAACGTGCCCTCGTGGCAGCTGCTGTCCCGGCTCGGGATGCGCCGCGAGGCGCACTTCGTCGAGGACGAGCTGTTCAAGGGCGAGTTCGGCGACCAGTACGTCTACGCGATGCTCGACCGTGAGTGGCGGGCCCGTCAGACCTCGTCCACATAGAGCCAGGTCCCGTTCTCCTTCACGAACCTGCTCGTGTCGTGCATCACCCCGGGCTTGCCGTCCGCCTCGTAGCGCGCCTTGAACTCGACCGTGCCCTCACTGTCGAACAGCCCGCCGCCGGTGCGGTCCAGGATGTACAGGCCCTTCCAGTGCTGCCCGTCCTCGACCGTCAGCATCCGCGGCCGGGTCTTCTCGTGCCAGCTGCGCAGCAGGAAGTCGCGGTCGCCGACCACGTAGGCGCTGTACCGGGCACGCATGAGCAGCTCGGCGCTCGGCGGCGCCTCGGCGCCCCGGTGGAAGCGTCCGCAGCAGTCGTCGTAGGGCTCGCCGAGCCCGCACGGGCAGAGTGACATGTCAGGATTGTCCACGATGCTGCTGCGGGCTCACACCGCGGACACGCTTGAACGCGGCGCTCAACGCGAAAGCACCTCCGTAGCCCACCCGCCTCGCGACCGCGCCGAGGGTCGCGCCGGGTTCGAGGAGCAGGTCGGCGGCGAGCGCCAGGCGCCACCCGGCCAGGTACGCCATCGGCGGCTCCCCCACGACGTCGGTGAACCGCCGGGCCAGCAACGCCCGCGACACGCCCACCTTCTCGGCGAGCACGGCGACCGTCCACGGGTGCGCCGGGTTGTGGTGCAGCAGCTGCAACGCGGGTCCGACGACGGGGTCGGCCTGGGCCCGGTACCAGCCCGGCGCGCCGTCCCCGGCCCGGTCCAGCCAGCCGCGCAGCGCCGAGATGAGCATCAGGTCGAGCAGCCGGTCCAGGACCGCCTCCTGCCCGGGGCGGTCCTTGGCGATCTCGGCGGCGAGGAGCCCGACGAGCGGCCCCTCCTCCCGCACGACCAGCGCGTCGGGCAGGACGGCGAGCAGCCGCCGGCCGACCTCGCCGGTCAGCTCGTACGCCCCGGTGATGACCAGGGTGGGGCCGTCCGCGTCGGTGCCCCAGGTGCGCACTCCGAGGTGCATGACCTCGTGGAGCTCCGTCCCGTCGGGGGTCGTGCACCGCTGCCCGGGGTGGATGATGATCTGCGGCGCCGTGCCGGGTGGGTCGGCGACCGTGTAGTGCCCCGGCCCGCGGATCACCATGACCTCGCCCGGTCCGATCTTCCGGACATCTCCGTCGTCGGGGATGTATGACGCCTCACCCCGGACCATCGCCACGAGGGCGATCGCGGCCTCGTCCCGGATCCGCAGCGACCACGGCGGCGTCAGCACCGACCGCAGCAGAAACGCCCCACGCGCCCGCGGCCCGTCGAGCAACGCCGTCAAAGCATCCACACCGTAGACGATGACACATGGATCGGCGATGCTCGGCCATGGCGCGTCTGCGGTGCACCGGATTGACTGAACCGCATGGAACAGTTGCGCAGCGCCGTCCTGGCCACGGCGACCCTCCTCGTCGGCCTGTCCGCGGGCGTCTTCTTCGCCTACTCCACCTCGGTCATGCTCGCCCTGCGCCGCGTCGACGACCGCACCTTCGTCGACGTCATGCAGAAGATCAACGCCGCCATCCTCAACGGCTGGTTCCTCACCGCCTACGTCGGCGCCCTGCTCGCCGCGATCGCCGCGGTCCTGCTCCACCTCGGCGGCACCCACCGGCCGATGCTGCCCTGGCTCATCGCGGCCACGGTGCTGTACCTCGTGGTCTTCGTCGCGACAGCCGCCGTGAACGTCCCCCTGAACAACCAGCTCGACGCCGCGGGTCCCGTCGCCTCGATCCCCGACCCGGCCACGGTCCGCGCGGCCTTCGAGGACACCTGGAACCGCTGGAACACCGTCCGCACGCTCTCCTCGGCGGGTGCGCTTCTCTGCCTGGCAGTGGCGCTGCTTCGGCACTGATGGCGGGTTTCGTCCCTCGTACGGCATTTCGGTCCGCGAGGCTTGTCGCGGGAGCGCCTTCCGCCGTCCTGTCCGTGTGCGGGCGGCCAATCGCTGGGCCGATGGTCCCGCACAGCCTCCGGCCGCGCGACGGGTAGCGTGGTCGCCCTGAGTGCCGTGCCTGAGGTGACCTCCGCACCGCCGCGCTCACACGATGAACCGCCGCCGAGGTACCTATGTCGTGGCGCACCACCGCCGCTGGTTCCAAAGCAAAGACCAATGCGACACCCACCGCCCAGCCCACTATCGGTTTTGCAGCCAGCGGCGGTGGCGTCACCACCGAATATGTACCTCGACGGCGCGAACCATGTGCGGACGGCGGCGCGGAGGTCACCTCCGGCACGGCAACCACCGCCACCACGCCACCCATTGCGCAGCCGAAGGCCGCGCGCACCATCGGCCCAGCGAATGGCCGCCACCACTTGGGCCGGACGACAGAATGCGCCCCCGCGGCACGGGCCCGGTCGCGGCAGCAGGAAGCGCGACCAGGCCCGAAGCACGTCAGGTGGCGGAGGCCGCCGGACGGAGGGTGGTCCAGTCACGGTCCCGGGCGTGGGCGGCGCCGAGGATGCCAACCATGCAGGCCGCGTTGGTGACCTCGCCGCTCAGGGCCATCCCCACGGCCACGTCGAGATCGATCCAGTGCAGCTCCATCTCCGCCTCCTCGTGGGTGCGGGCGTGCCGCGACCCCTCCGGCACCGGCGAGATGTCACGGGCGAGGAAGAGCCGGATCTTCTCGTTGGAGCAGCCGGGCGACGGATGCACCTCGGCGAGCAGGTCCCAGGTCGCGGCGGCGAGGTCGACCTCCTCCGCGAGCTCGCGAGCGGCCGCGTCGACGAGGGGTTCGCCCTCCACGTCGACGAGGCCGGCGGGAAGCTCCCACAGGACGGTGCGCACCGCGGGCCGGTACTGCCGCACGAGGGCGACCCGGCCGCCGGTGTCGACCGCGACGACCCCGACCGCACCCACATGGACCATGTAGTCCCGCAGGGCGGTGCCGCCGCCGGGCATGACGACGTCATCGGTGAAGATGGCGAAGACCCTGTTGCGCAGCCGTTCGGTGTGCGACAGCACCTCATACGTCATGCGTCGACGGTTTCGAGGTCGACGGGGAGGCGGTCGGCGGCGTTGTAGGCGACCGCCGCGCCCACGAACGCGGCGAACAGCGGGTGCGCGCGCGTCGGGCGGCTCTTGAGCTCGGGGTGGGCCTGGGTGGCGACGAAGAACGGGTGCCGCTCCCGGTCCAGTTCGACGAACTCGACGAGCCGGCCGTCGGGTGACGTGCCGGAGATGAGCAGGCCGGCGGAGGTCATGGCCTCGCGGTAGGCGTTGTTCACCTCGTACCGGTGGCGGTGCCGCTCCGACACCTCCGGCGTGCCGTACGCGTCGGAGGTGAGCGTGCCGGGGGCGAGGACCGCCGGGTAGGCGCCGAGGCGCATCGTGCCGCCGAGGTCGCCCTTGCCGGCGACGATGTCCTCCTGGTCGGCCATGGTGGAGATGACCGGGTCGGTGGCGTCGGCGTCGAACTCCAGGGAGTTGGCGCCCTCGACGCCGGCGACGTTGCGCAGGACCTCGATCGTCATGCACTGCAGGCCGAGGCACAGGCCGAGGGTCGGGATGCCGCGCTCGCGGGTGTACTGCGCGGCGCCGATCTTGCCTTCGATGCCGCGTACGCCGAAGCCGCCGGGGATGACGACGCCGTCGACACCGGCGAGGGCCTGGGCGGCGCTCGCCGGGGTGGTGCAGGCGTCGCTGGGCACCCAGCGGATCTCGACGCGGGCGCGGTGCGCGAAGCCGGCGGCGCGGACGGCCTCGGTGACCGACAGGTATGCGTCGGGCAGGTCGACGTACTTGCCGACGATCGCGACGGTGACCGTCTGCCGGGGGTGGTGGACGCGCTCGAGGAGGTCGTCCCACTTCTTCCACGCCACGTCGCGGAAGGACAGGCCGAGGCGGCGCACGACGTACGCGTCGAGGCCCTCCTCGTGCAGGACCCGCGGGATGTCGTAGATGCTGGGCGCGTCCGGTGCGGACACGACCGCTTCGGCGTCGACGTCGCAGTACAGGGCCAGCTTGTTCTTGGTCTTCTCCGGGATCTGCCGGTCGGAGCGGCAGACGAGCGCGTCGGGCTGGATGCCGATGCTGCGCAGGGCGGCGACGGAGTGCTGGGTCGGTTTGGTCTTCAGCTCGCCGCTGGGCGCGAGGTAGGGCACCAGCGAGACGTGCAGGAAGAAGCAGTTGTCGCGGCCGATGTCGTGCCGGACCTGCCGGATCGCCTCGAGGAACGGCAGCGACTCGATGTCGCCGACGGTGCCGCCGACCTCGGTGATGATCACGTCGGGCGCGACGCCGTCCGCGTCGGGTGCGGACATCGCCCGGATGCGGGCCTTGATCTCGTTGGTGACGTGCGGGATGACCTGGACGGTGTCACCGAGGTACTCGCCGCGCCGCTCCTTGGCGATGACGGCGGAGTAGATCTGGCCGGTGGTGACGTTGGCGTTGCGGGACAGATCCTGGTCGAGGAACCGCTCGTAGTGACCGATGTCGAGGTCGGTCTCGGCGCCGTCCTCGGTGACGAACACCTCGCCGTGCTGGAACGGGTTCATGGTCCCGGGGTCGACGTTGAGATACGGGTCCAGCTTCTGCATGACGACCCGCAGACCGCGGGCGCTGAGAAGACTGCCGAGGCTGGAGCCGGTCAGACCCTTGCCGAGTGAGGAGGCGACGCCCCCGGTGACGAAGATGTGCTTAGCCTGCCGGCTCGCACCGGTCCGTGTCGAAGAGCGATCCACGGGAGTTCAGCCTAACAGCAGGTGAACGGCCCCGCCTCGGACACTCCGGGCGGCTCAGCCGTTGGGACGCTCACCGTGTCCGGTCGTCGGCGTGGTCGAGCACGCGCAGGCAGGCGAGGACCGTCAATGGCGCGGCGGTGGCGAGGGCGGCGCCGAGGACGTTGAGCGACACGCCCTCCACGACCCCGGCGAGCACGCTGGCCAGCACCAACCCGGCGAGAGCGCCGCGGACCGGCGGGAAGACGCCGAGCAGTCGGCGGAAGCCGCCCCAGTCGCGCAGCAGCACGAACGTCACGTAGAGGACCGTGCCGATGACCAGGATCGTGAGGGGGCTGGTGACCGTTGTCACCACGTTCGCCTCGCCGATCCGCCGGGCGATGAACCCGGCGGTGCCGTCCTGGGTCCGCACGAGGAGCCTGCCGACGCTGCTGCGCTGATCCTCGGGGCGGAACAGGTCGAGCACGCCGATCCCGGCGGTGACGGTGAGCGCGGCGACGACCGCCCAGGCGAGCCGGGTGATCGTCAGCCAGCCGCCGACGGCCATCGCGGCGGCGGCGCAGACCCCGGCGGTGAGGGCGACGGCCCCGGAGGCGTCGGCGCCGAGGTACGGGCTGCCGATGACGACGAGCCCGGCGGCGCCGACGACGGCCATGACGAACGGCCGCCACCGCCGCTCGAAGCGTTGCGCGAGGCTGGCGCCGCCGAGGAGGACCCCGGTGACGAGCAGCCCGAGCCCGATGACGCCGACGCCGGCGTACCGCCCACCGGCGGCCGCGGAGTAGCCGGCGACGCCGTTGAGCTGCAGGCGCGCGCCGGTGAGCACGTCCAGGGCGACGGCGAGGGCGCCGACGGCGGCGACCCCGCCGAGCGGCGCGTTGGCGCGGCTCCGCGACGACGTCAGCGCGATGACGGCGGTGGCGACGGCGAGCGCGGCGAGGGTCACCCCGCCGAACCCGAGACCCGGCGACGACCACCGCCACCACGGCAGCAGGTCCGCGACCAGCGCGGCGGGCACCGCGAGGGACGCGGCGATGAGCAGGACCTCGGCGGCGCGCACGACGAGCCGCGGCGCGGGCGGGTGCGCGATCGGGCCGGCCGGTCGGCGGGCCCACCGCAGCAGCGGCACGACCAGCACGAACAGCGCCAGTTCGGCGACGACGAGCAGGGTGAAGAACGTGGACCCGACCCGCTGCTGGACGCTGGTCTCGCGGTCGGCGTCGGCGAGCCGCTCGACGGCCTGGTCGACGGATGCCGGCCTGCCGTTGTCCATGGTGGCGGCGCCGCCGGCGAAGAGCTTGCCGGGGATCGGCCGGTCCAGGGCGGACAGCGCGGTCGGGGCGAGGTCGACGACCTGCACGTAGCCGGGCCGCGACGTCGACGGCGAGGTGAGCCAGCCGCCGGTGTAGCCGGGGCCCTGCGCGATCGCGACGTGCAGGCGGCTGCTGGCGTCCAGGTCGGACAGGCCGGCGAGGACGACGACGGCGCGTTCGGGGCGGGCCTCGATGACCCGTGCCAGGGCGGCGTCGGAGCGGCGGGCGTCCATGGCGCGGGACGCGGCGTCGGCCCCGACGATCTGGCCGGCGTCGACGAGGGTCAGCGCGCACGCGGACAGCAGGCTCTCGTCGACGGTGTCGGCGTACCGGTCGACCCGCCCGTACGGCCTGGCGGCGGCGATCGCGGCGCCCGGCCCGACGGCGGTGGTGCACCGCACGCCCTCGGCGAGCGCGCCCGGCTGGGCACCCCAGTGCAGGGCGCGGTTCTTCGCCACGACGATGCCGTGCTCGGGCAGCGACGCGCCGGTCTTGGTCCCGTCCGGGGAGATCGTGACGGCGAGCGGCGGGCACGTCGAGGTGATCGGACCGGTCGTGAACGTCGCGTAGTTGCCGGCGCCGAGGGTGAGCCAGCCGTCGCCGGCGCAGGTGACCCGCCGCGCGGAGCGCACCGACAGGGCGCCGATCGCGCCGTGCTCCGCCAGCTGCCACATCGTCGGCGTGTCGGTGGGGTTGACGTCGTCCCAGCGCAGCCCGGCGACCCCGACGACGATGACGTAGTCGGCGGACGGCGGGACGGCCTCCGCGGCGGGCCGCGGGATCAGCGCGAGCAGCGCCAGGACCCCGACGAGCAGGGACAGCAGCGCCGGCGTGAAGCGATGCAGCCGCTGCCGCATCAACGCTCCCCGCGGGTGCGGCGGGTCACGCCCTTCCGGCAGCTCCCGGCAGCTGCGCGTACACCGCCTCGACCTGCTTCAGGGTGTCCCGCTCGGTCGGCCAGGTCGCCGCCCTGGCCAGGCCGCGCCTGCCGAGCTCCCGCAGCGCGGCCGGGTCGGCGAGCAGCGCCTCGACGGCGGCGGTGAACGCCTCCACGTCGTGCGGCTCGACCAGCCGGGCGCCGTCGCCCACCACCTCGGGGATGCCGCCGACGGCGGTCGCGACGAGCGGTACACCGGCGGCCAGGGTCTCCTGGACGAACAGCGGCTGCCCCTCCCACACGCTGGTCACCACGACGAGGTCGGCGGCGGCGAGCAGGTCGGGGATGTCGTCGCGGTAGCCGAGCAGGTGCACCGGCGCGTGCTCGGCGGAGATCCGCTGCGCGAGCGTCATGTAGGACGGTCCGCTGCCCGCGATCGCCACGAACGGCTGCGGCCTGTCACCATCCGCTGACCAGCGCGCGGCGACGAGGGACTCGAACCCCTTCTGCGGGTGCAGGCGGCCGACGGCGAGCAGCAGCGGCCGGCCCTCCTCGACGCCGAGCTCCTCGCGGACCTCGTCGCGGGTGCGCGCCGGCGGCGGCAGCACGGGGGCGGGCACGAGCGCGAGCCGCACGTCCCGGCCGCCGAGCTCGCGGACCCGCTCGACGAGGTCGGTGGAGACACCGAGGGTCACGTCGGCGGCGCGGGCGACCCGCCGCTCGAGAGGGTGGTAGAGCCTCGCCCGCAGGCCCTGCGCCAGGACGAGGTTGTGCCAGGTGACGACGAGCGGGGTGCCGGTGGGCCGGGCGAGCGCGGCGACGAACCCGGCGCGCAACCCGTGCGCGTGGATGACGTCGACACCTTTGAGTGAGCGGCGCAACGCCCGGACGGCGAGGACGTCACCCGGTTGAGGACTCGCGGGGATCTCGACGGGGACGAACGTGGCGCCCCTCCGGGCGAACCCGAACTGCTCGCCGGTCGCGGCGGGCCCGTGCACGCTGACGTCGTCGCCGCCCGCGACCAGGCCGTCGACCAGCATGCCGACGTGCCGCCCGACGCCGCCGGTGCTCGACGCCATGACCAACGCGATGCGGGCGCCCACCCTCAGCCCTTCCTGTGTCTGAGCCGCTGCAGGGTCCGCCGGTCCATGACCGCCACCCCGGCGAGGAACACCACCGCCACCGCGACTCCGCACAGCATGCCCTGTGCGATCGCGCCGGGCGCACCTGGGGTGTCGCCGCCCCAGATGACATCCTTGAGCGTCAATGCCACGGCCGCGGCGACGGCTGCCGATGTCACGGCGGCAGCTGCTGTACGACCTGCGCCACCGACGGCCTGCGCTCCGGCCCTGGCCCGGACGGTGAGCGCGAGAGCGGCGGCGAGCACGAGCATGCCTGTCGAGTTGGCAGCGGCCAACGCGGCGACCCGGCGGTCCAGCGGCAGCGCGACGGACAGCGGCACGGCGGTGGCCGCGACGACGGCCCAGCCGAACCCGGTCGCCCAGGCGGCGGCGTAGGCGTTCCCGCCCGCGTACAGGGCCCGGGACAGCAGCGCGAACACCCCGTAGCCGACCAGTCCCGGCGCGAACCAGGTGATGCCGGCGGCGAGCTGCCCGATGTCCGGCGGTTTCGACGACAGCTCGGCGAGGACGACCGCGATCGGCTCGGCGAGCACGACCAGCGCCGCCGCGCCGAGGCACGTCACGACGACCACCGTGCGGAGCGCGGGCGCGAGCACGTCGGCGAACCGCTGCCGGTCCTTCGCCTCGCCCGCCTCCGCCAGGCCCGGGTACGCGGTCGTCGCCACCGGCACCGCGAGGACCGCCCACGGCAGCAGGAAGATCGTCTGGGCGAGGCTGTAGACGACGACGGCGCCCTCGCCGGCGTAGCCGCTCAACGCGATCGCGAGCCCGAGCACCAGCTGCTGGCTGCCGACGGTGACGATCCCGGCGACGACGAGCGGCTTGAGCGTGCTGATCCCGGCGACGTCGAAGCGCAGCGTCGGCCGGATGCTGAGCCGCAGGCGGCGCAGCGGGACGAGCAGGCTCAGCGTCAGCACGGCGACCGCGAGGGTCGTGCCGCCGGACAGCAGCCACAGGTCGGCGGCGCTGACCCGGCCGAGGTCCGTGCCACGTCCGGCGAGCACGCCGAACGTCACGTACACCGTCATCACCGTCACGCTCGACAGCAGCGGGGCGATGACCGGCCAGGCGAACCGCCGGTACGTCTGCAGCGTCCCGGTGAGCACGATGCCGACGCCGTACAGGGGCAGCTGCGGGGCGAACACGCGCAACATGTCGGCACCCGCGTCGACGGCGCTCGCCGGCTGGCCGGGCATCAGCACCGTCACCAGCGGCCGGGCGAGCAGCGCGACGAGGACCGCGGCGGGGACGAGCAGCACGACGACCCAGCCGAGCAGCGCCGACACCGTCCGCGCGACGGCCTGCTTGTCCTGCCGGGCGACCGCCCCGGCGAGCATCGGCACCACGAGACTCGCGAGGGCACCGCCGGCGACGAGCTCGAAGATGATGTTCGGGATGGTGTTGGCCGCGGTGTACGCATTCCCGAGAAACGTCGGCCCGACGGACCAGTTGAACACCAGAATGCGCGCAAATCCGGCAATCCGGCTCAGCATGGTGAGCGCCGCGACCAACGCCGCGGCCCCGATCAGCCGCCTACCGGTCACCCGTCGCGTCGTGGTCTCGGCGACGGCCTCGGCCTCACCCGGCCGCCGCTGTCCGCGTCGGCCCCGGCCCGCACCGCCATCTTGCCCACAGCTTCGCCCGCTTCGCCGCCGGGCGTCGCCGCGCTTCCGGGCGCGTCCCCGGCTCCGGCACCCTCGATCACGCCGGCCCCTTCTGTCGAGCCGGCCCCTTCGATCGCCTTTGCTCCTTCGGACGAGCCCGCGTCGGTCGCGCCTGTCCCTTCGGACGCGTCGGCCCCTTTTGTCGGGCCAGCCTCTTTTGTCGGGCCGGTGTCGGACGCGCCGGCTCCGGAGGCCGCGGCGATGTCGTCGGGGCTGACCGCGGGTGGCGTGGCCATCGCGGCGGGTGAGGTGGGCTTCAGCCGGCCGAAGTGGTCGATCGCCCGCAGCGCCGGCGTCTTCTCGATGACCTGCGTGAAGCTGACCTTCTCGCTCGCCGCCGTCAGCGCGACCAGCCCCGCGAGCGCGGCGAGCCGCCCGAAGGTGCCGGTGCGCGCCACGTACGCCGTGCCGAGCACCGCACCGAGCGCGTTCGCCCCCGCGTCGCCGAGCATGATCTCCTCGCCCAGGTCCTCGGCGAGCAGCGCCCCGGCCGCCCCGAGCGCCCCCGCGGCGACCCCGCCGCCCTTCCCCGCCGCGAGCGGCGTGCCGACCAGGATCCCCGCCTTGATCGCCCGCCCCGGACGCAGGTCGAGGAGGTTGAACAGGTTCGCCGTCCCCGCGATGACCCCGGCCCCGAGCACCACGTCGACAGCCCGCCGCCGCGGCAGCAACGCCGCCGCCACGAGCGCCGCGGCCCCGACCCCGGCGATCTTCACGAGGCCACTGGTCACCCGGCCTTCCTTCAGCGCCCCGAGATGCCCCCGGAACCCTTTCGCCGAGTGCTCAGGCCGCCCACCGACCAGATCGTCGTAGAACCCGACCGCCCCGGCCCCGAGCCCGGCAACCGCCGCGGCGCCCATGACGGCAGGTCCGCGGCCACTCCGATCCCACCCGCTCCTCCGAAGCCCGTCCCGCCGCCGCGCACCCCCGCCGCGCCGGCCCCGACCCGACCCGGTCCCGCCGCGCTCAGACGTGTCCTGCCCGTCCGCATCACGCCCGGCCCGGCCCGACACGGACCCGGCGCGCCCGCCCGCGTCACGCCCAGCCCGGCGCGACCCGATCCCGCCGCGCTCAGACGTGTCCTGCCCCGCCGTGTCTCGTCCTGCCCGGCCCGACACAATCCCGCCGCGCTCAGACGTGTCCTGCATGGCGTCGGCGCGGGCCGCCCCAAGCCGTGCTGGACCGCGGCGCCCGGTCTTGCGCTGCCCGCGGTCCGGGCCGAGCGCGTCCTGCTCGTCTGCGGCGGCAGCGGGCGGCTCGAATCCGTCGGACGACGCTCGGGCCGCCCTCGCGTCGCCGGACGGACGGGCCGCTTCCGCAGCCGAGCGCGAATGCCCCGCCGCGCCGGCGGTGCGCACGGCGTCGGACCGGCGGCGGGCCGCTTTCGCCTCCGAGCGGGATGCGTCACGGTTTCCGGAGCGGCCGGCGGCACCGAGAACCGCGCCGGTTGCGGCGCCGATGGCGAGGGCGGGGCCGCCGGCGAGGGAGACGGTGCGGCCGCGGAAGTTGGTGCGGTCGAGGGCCGGGTGGCCGCGCAGCTCGCGCAGGGCGGCCCGGGCGGCGGCGGCGCCGGCGGCGGCCGCGAGCAGCTTACGAACCACTGGCCGCGCTCGCCGACTTGGGCAGGAGGCTGGTGGCGCCGCTGCCGATGCCGTAGTGGCCGGTCTTGCCGCCGATGCGCTCGACGAGGGCGAGGACGGCGGCGACCTGGCCGTTGGCGGTGACGGCGTTGTCGACGGTCGAGACGCTCTTCGCGATGGAGGCGTCGGCGCGGACCGAGGACACCAGGCCGTTGGCGGACAGGCCGGCGACCACCATGTCGTTGGACAGGGCGAGGGCGAAGCGGGAGACGGTGGTCAGGGCGACCGCGTTGCGCTCCTTCGCGTCCTTGCCGCTGGCGGGCGCGCCGGCGATGACGATGACCGCGTCCGCGGGGGTCTTCAGGTCGCCGGCGAGGTCGATGTAGCCGCCCGACTCGTACGCCGACAGGACGGCCCGTGTGCCGTCGACCTGCGGCGCGCCGGGCTTGTCGGCCACGAGGACCGCGGCGAGCAGCGCCGCCGAGGTCTCCTGGCCCTTGCCGTTGTTGGGCAGGGCGCCGCTGATCCCCGGCGGGGCGGAGGACTCGGCGAGGTCGAGCAGGGTGTCTTCGCTGGCCGCGGCGGTGAACCGCTCCTTGATCGTGACGGTGCCGGTGACCTTGGCGCCGGCGGTCTGCAGCATCGTGGCGATGCCCGTGGCGGCGGTGTCGACGTCCTTGTCGCTGCCCTCGATCTTGACGAGGAGGACGTTGTGGCCGGGGAGCTTGCTGTTGAGCAGCATCGGGGCGACCTCGGTCGCGAAGTCCGAGTTCTTCTTCAGCTCCGACCGCGACTGGTCCAGGTCGTCACGCAACTGTTCCTTCTCGTCGGTGATCTTGTTGACCTGGTCGTTGAGGGTATCGGCGAGCGGCCCGTTCGCCGCTGCGGTCCCGACGACGAGGCCGATGGCGAGCGCCAGGAAGACGGCGGCCAGCGACACCACGTGGTACCGGAAGTTGATCAAGGTCGGTCCCGTCCAGAAGGCGCTAGGAGAACAGCGTGAAGATCAGGTTGTCCCACCACTCGGCGATGACGCTCAGATAGGCCCGGCCGATCGTGGTCACCGCCAGGGCCGCCGCCATCGCGGCGATCGCCGAGGCGAGCAGCAGGACCAGCGACGAGCCCGACAGGCTCTGCCGGTAGAGCCGGCTGACGCCCTTGGCGTCGACCAGCTTGCCACCGAGCTTGAGCCGGGTGAGGAAGGTGGAGGCCATGCCGCCGCGACCCTTGTCGAGGAACTCGATGAGGGTGTTGTGGGTGCCGACCGCCACGAGCAGCGACGCGCCCTTCTCGTCGGCGAGCAGCATCGCGATGTCCTCGCTCGTCGCCGCTGCCGGGAACGTGATCGCCTCGACGCCGAGCCGCTGCACGCGGGCCAGCCCGGGCGCCCGCCCGTCGGGATAGGCGTGCACGACGACCTCGGCGCCGCAGCGCAGCACGTCGTCGGAGACCGAGTCCATGTCACCGATGATCATGTCGGGCGTGTAGCCGGCCTCGACGAGCGCGTCGGCGCCACCGTCGACGCCGATGAGCACCGGCTTGTATTCCCGGATGTACGGCCGCAGGACGTCGATGTCGGCCTTGTAGTCATACCCGCGGACCACGATCAGGCAGTGCCGCCCGGCGATCTCGGTCTGGATCTCGGGCACGCCGACGCCGTCGAGCAGCAGCGCGCGCTCCTGCTTCAGATACTCCATCGTGTTGGCGGCGAACGCCTCCAGCTGCACCGACAGGCCCTCGCGCGCGTCGGCCATCGACAGCGCGACCGTCTCGGCGTCCTGCCGCTGCCCCTTGGCGACCGCGTCGTCGCCGACATAGACGGTGTCGCCGTCGATGCGCACGGCCCCACCCTCGCGGAGCCGCTCGAACAGCTCCTCGCCGAGGTCGTCGACGAGGGGGATCCCGGCCTTGATCAGGCCCTCGGGCCCCAGGTTGGGATAGCGGCCCGACACGGACGGCTTCGCGTTGAGCACCGCGGCGACCCCGGCCGCGACGAGCGAGTCGGCGGCGACGCGGTCGAGGTCGACGTGGTCGATGACCGCGATCTCACCGGGGCGCAGCCGTCCCACCAGACGTTTGGTCCGCCGATCCAGCCGCACGACGCCACCGATGACACCCGGCTCGGCGGGCCGGGTGCGGCGCAAGGTTGGAAGTCGCATCTCAACCATCCTGGCATGGACCTCTGACAAAAGCCGCGCGCGACATGTCCACTACCAGGTGGAAGGGGGCTTTTCGTGCATCGGGTGACGCCCGTCACCCTTCCCGACTGTCAGCCAGGCGACACATTTTCAGCGTATTCACGACGGCACCGCGCTTCTCTAGTCCCTGGAAGCATCGGAAAGGAGCCGCCGTGACCCTCTCGTCGATCAGCCTGACCCTGGTGCCGAATCTCACCGGGAAGTCACCCACCGAGGCCGCCACCGAGCTGCGGGCCGCCGGGCTCGAGCTCGGGGTGATCCGCGAGGTCGGCCCCGGCGGCACCATGATCGTGCTGGAGCAGTCGACCCTCCCCCTCACCGTCGCCCCGCGCGGCACCAGGGTCAACCTGCTGGTCGGCGTCCCGTGACGAGACCGGCCCGCCGGCCTCCGGCGAGGTGATCCGCCGCAGGACCTCGGCGACCACGAGGAGGACGGCCGCACCCGCGTAGGCGAGCAGCAGCGCATGCCAGGGCCGCCCGTCCAGGAACCGCCCGCACGCGTAGCCGATGCCACCGGCCATGGCCGCCCAGACGCTCACGCCGAGCGCGGTCCACGCCTGGAAGCGCGCCGCCGGGTAGCCGACCACCCCGGCGGCCAGCGCCGACGCCGACCGGCCGCCCGGGAGGTACCGGGCGAACACGAGCACCTGACCGCCGCGGCCGTTCAGGGTGCGGTGCGCCCAGCCGTACACCTGCAGCCCACGCCGCCGCGTCCGCAGCCGCCGCAGCACGCCCGCCCCGGCCCTGACCCCGATCCGGAACGACACCACGTCACCCGCGAACGCCCCAGCCGCCGCGGCGACGACGACCAGCCAGATCGCGGGCCGTCCCGTCTGCGCCGACACCACCGAGACCGCGATCAGCGTCGATTCGCTCGGCGACAACGGCACCACCGCGTCCAGGGCCGCCACGACGAACACGACCAGCACCACCCACGGCGTCGCCGCGAACGACGCAACGAGATCCCGCATCGACCGACTGTCCCGCGACGCGCCGAACTCCGACCGTCGCGGGAACGACCATCACCCGTCGGTTTCGATACGTCCCGTCTGCGTCACCGTGGCGTACCAGCCGAAGCACGCCGCCGTCCCGAACTGCCCCACCGGCATCCGGTAGTGCCCGGCGAGGGTCCGCAGCAGCCCGCCGTCCATCACCTCGCCGTTGCCGGTCTCCAGCGACGGCACCACACATCGCGGCGTCGGCACCTGTACCCGCAGCCGCACACCCCCGGCCGCGACCTCCTCCCCGGGTGCGGGGTCCTCCGGCAGGTCGAGCAGGAGGTTCGGCCGGAACCGCCGGTGGTCGACCGCGGTCCCGTGCACCGCGGCGAGCCGCCGCAGCGCGCCGGTGGTGACGACGTGCACCGCCCCGAAGTCGTGGAACCTGCCGCTGCCGATCACGCTGAGCACGTCACTGCCGGCCTCGGCGCCCGCCCACGAGGGGATCATGCCGGCCTCCCGGGGCCAGAACCGGTGCAGCACCGCCCCTTCCGGCACCACGTCGGTCACGGTCACCGCCCGCCCCAGCCACGACGACAGCACCTCGGCGGCCTCCCCGTCGCCGTCGAGGGCCGCGGTTCTCCCGTCCGGCAGGTGTACGTGGTCGCCGCTCGCGCGGACCCGCAGAAGCCGGCCCCAGAGCCTGGGCTGCTTCGCGCTGACCACGACCCCGTCACCGTCGACGCACGCCCACCGCCGATCACCCGCCAGGCCGTCGGCGGTGACCTCGGCCGCGCCGAGCCGCTCCCCACCGGCGGACTTCATCGGATACCGCCACACCTCCACCACCACAGCCACGCGTCCGACAGTAGGGACCGCGCCCCGCCCGCGCATGCCCGGATGCCCGCGCGTGGACCGGGAACGGCTCGACCTCGGAGACTTCGCCACATGGGGTCGTGCGCGAAGTCGCCGAGATCGAGCCGGAGCGTCAGGACACCGCCGAGCAGCCCCCGCCATCACCGGACCCGGCGAGCGGGCGGGCCGGCAGCGTCAGTGGTGGGACTTCTCGCGGTCGGCGACCGACAGCAGCTCCTCCGCGTGCGCGATGCCGAGGTCCGAGTCGGGCAGGCCGGCCAGCATCCGGGCCAGCTCACGCGCCCTGTCGGTGTGCTCGACGACCCGGACGCCGCTGGTGGTGACGGCGCCGCCGGTGTCCTTGGCGACGACCAGGTGACGGTCCGCGAACGCGGCCACCTGCGGCAGGTGCGTCACGACGAGGACCTGGTGGTCGCGGGCGAGGCGGGCCAGGCGCTTGCCGATCTCGACCGCCGCGGTGCCGCCGACGCCCGCGTCGACCTCGTCGAAGACCAGGGTGGGCGGGCCGCCGACGCCCGCGAAGACGACCTCGATGGCCAGCATGACGCGGGACAGCTCGCCGCCGGAGGCGCCCTTCTGCAGGGGCTGGGCGGGGGCGCCGGGGTGCGGCAGGAGGCGCAGCTCGATGTCGTCGGCGCCGTCGGGGCCCACGCCGGCGTCGGTGCCGCCGGCGGTGGGGACGGTGGGGCCGGCGCCGGCGGGCTTGGAGGCGACGACGACATGGATGCGGGCGTGCGGCATGGCGAGGCCGGCCAGCTCGACGGTCACGTCGGCGGCGAACCTGCCGGCCGCCTCCTGACGGGCCGCGGAGAGGGTCGCGGCGACCTCGGCGACCTCGCCGTGCAGGCGGCGACGCTCCTTGTCGAGCTCCTCGAGCAGCTCGTCGGACGTGTCGAGCTCGCCGAGCTTCGTGCGGGCGCGGTCGGCCCAGGCGACGACGCCGTCGACGTCCTCGGCGTATTTGCGGGTGAGGGCGCGCAGCGCGGCGCGGCGCTCATAGACCTCCTGGAGGCGGCCGGGGTCGGCGTCCAGGGACGCGAGATAGCTGCCGAGCTCGGTGGAGACGTCACCGGCGAGGGTGGCGACCTCGTCGAGGCGGGCGGCGAGCTCGCCGAGGACCCGGTCGACGCTCGTCTGCGCCTCGAGGGTGCGCCGGGCCGTGGACAGCAGGCTCAGCACGTCGGCGACGTCGTCGCCGCCGTCGCCGTTGGCGGTGAGGGCCACGTGGGCGAGCTGGGCGGCGCTGCGCAGGCCCTCGACGTGCTCGAGCCGCTGGGCCTCCTCGCGCAGCAGCTCGTCCTCGCCGGGCTGCGGGTCGACGCGGCTGATCTCGTCGAGGCCGAGCCGGAGCAGGTCGGCCTCCTGGCTGCGCTGCCTGGCGTTGGCCCGGCGGTCGGCGAGGTCGTCCTCGACCGCGCGCCAGCGCGTGTACAGCTCGGCGAAGCGCCCCAGCAGCTTCTCGTGCTCGGGTCCCGCATAACGGTCCAGGGCGGCGCGCTGCTCCGACGGGCGCAGCAGCCGCAGCTGGTCGGACTGGCCGTGCAGGGCGAACACCCGCTCACCGACCTCGCCGAGGACCGCGACGGGCACGGTGCGGCCGCCGACGTGCGCACGGGATCGGCCCTCGGCCGTCAGGGTGCGGCTCATCAGCAGGGTGCCGTCGTCGTCGACCTCGGCGCCGGCGTCGACGATGCGGCTCTCGACCGCCGCGCGCAGATGCGCGGGCAGCTTGACGCGGCCGTCGACGGTGGCGCGACCAGGGTCGGCACGGACCCGGCCCGCGTCGGCGCGACCGCCGAACAGCAGACCCAGGCTCGTCACGACCATGGTCTTCCCCGCGCCTGTCTCGCCGGTGATGACGGTCAGGCCCGGGCCAAGGGGCAGTGTGGCGTCTTCGATCACGCCGAGTCCGGTAATGCGGAGTTCCTCCAGCACAGTGACAGACACTAGCTGCGGAGTACGACACTTCTCCACTCAGCCGTGCCGTTTGTTGTGTCTCCAACCGTCGACCGGCAGGCCGAACTTCGCGACGAGGCGGTCCGTGAACGGTCGCTCACGCAGCCGGACCACCCGGACGGGGAGGGCGCCGCGCCGGACGGTGACCGTCGATCCGGGGGCCAGGTCCATGACCCGCCGGCCGTCGCAGGACAGCAGCGCGAAGCTGGTGAACGGCTCGACGTTGACGGTGATCGTCGACGTCGGCGCGATGACGAGGGGCCTGCTGAAGAGGGCGTGCGCGCTGATCGGCACCAGCAGCAGCGCCTCCAGCTCCGGCCACACGACCGGACCGCCGGCGGAGAACGCGTACGCCGTGGAACCCGTCGGCGTGGCGCACACGACACCGTCGCAGCCGTAGCGGGACAGGGGGCGGCCGTCGACCTCGACGAGCAGCTCCAGCATCTTCTCCCGGGCGCCCTTCTCGACCGTCACCTCGTTGAGCGCCCACGAGGACCCGACCGGGTGACCGTCGTGCTCGGCGAAGACGTCGATCGTGAGGCGTTCATCCACGGTGTACGTGCGCTCGACGACCTCACGGACGGCCTTGTCGACGTCGCCGATCTCGGCCTCGGCGAGGAACCCGACCTTGCCGAGGTTGATGCCGAGCAGCGGCGCCTTCGCGGGCCGGGCGAGCTCCGCCGCCCGCAGCAGGGTGCCGTCGCCGCCGAGCGCGAACACGATCTCCACGCCCAGCGCGGCGGTCTCCCCGCTGACGGGGACGGCGCGGGGGATGTCGAGCTCGCCGGCCTCCTCGGCCAGGACACGGACCGTGAACCCGTTGTCGAGCAGGTCCGCGGCCACGGTTCGGGCGTGCTCGTTGTTGCTCCGCTTCCCCGTATGGGTGACGAGCAGGGCCTCTCTCACGCCGCCACCTCCGCTGCGCTCCGGCGCCGCCGCGAGCCCACACTGCGCCCATGGTGAGCGGTCACTCCGCTACGCTCCGGACCACTCACGCCGTCACCTCCGCTGCGCTCCGGCGCCGCCGCGAGCCCACACTGCGCCCATGGTGAGCGGTCACTCCGCTGCGCTCCGGACCACTCACGCCGTCACCTCCGCTGCGCTCCAGCGCCGCCGCGAGCAAACACTGCGCCCATGGTGAGCGGTCACTCCGCTACGCTCCGGACCACTCACGAAAGCCGCCCTTCTGGCACGGAAGCCGCGGCGTACACCGCGTCGGGTGACACGGGCGGCGCGTCGCGGCGCAGCCAGAGGAAGAACTCGACGTTGCCGGACGGTCCCGGCAGCGGGCTGACCGTCACCCCCGCGACGCCGAGGCCGAGCCCCGCGGCGGCGGCGGCCACGTCCAGCACCGCCTCCGCCCGCAGCGCCGGGTCCCGCACGACGCCGCCCTCGCCGACGCGCTCCCGGCCGACCTCGAACTGCGGTTTCACCATCGGTACCAGATCACCGTCGGCTGACGTGCAGGCCGCCAGGGCCTCCAGAACGAGCCGCAGGGAGATGAACGACAGGTCGGCGACGGTCAGGTCGGCCGGACCGCCGATCATGTCCGGGGTGAGGGTGCGCACATTCGTGCGTTCGATCACAGTGACCCGCTCGTCGGTGCGCAGCGACCACGCGATCTGGCCGTAGCCGACGTCGACGGCCGCGACGGAGGCCGCCCCGCGGCGCAGCAGCACGTCGGTGAACCCGCCGGTGGAAGCTCCGGCGTCAAGGCATCGCCGCCCGAGCACCGGCAGCGCCTCGAACGCCGTGAGCGCCCCGACGAGCTTGTGACCGCCGCGGGAGACGTAGTCGTCGCCCGTGGCCGCGGGCAGGACGTTGACCGGATCGGCCGGGTCGACCTGGGCGGCGGCCTTCCCGGCCAGGACGCCCCGCACCTCGACGCGTCCCTCGGCGATCAACGCGGCCGCCTGCTCCCGTGAGCGGGCCAGGCCGCGGCGCACCAGCTCGGCATCGAGTCGTGTCCGCCGCGCCATCACCGTTCCTCGATCGTGCCCAATGTCTCCTGCAGCGCGCGGTGGGCTTCGGCGTACACCGAAACCTGCCGCTGCAACGGCAGCGACGCTACCCCGTTGAGGGCCTCGACCGCTGCCTCGACCCGCCCGAGCGTCGTGGCACCCGGCGGACCGGGCGTCGGCCCGCCGGAAAAGCCAGGGCCCGGTCGCGGAACGGACTGGGGGGCGATGCTCACGAGGACGACGCCCGCTTGCGCGGCGCGGCCTTCTTCACCGGCGGCACGTCGGACGCCGCGGCGATCTGCTCGACCGCGGCCTTCGCCGCCGCCTTCTTCGCCGGAGCGCTCCGCTTGACCGGCGGCGCCTTGACCGGAGCGGCCTTGGAAGCGGCCGGCGCGGCCTTGGAAGCGGCCTTGGAAGCGGCCGGCGCGGCCTTCTTCGCGGGCAGCACGTCGGACGCCGGGCCGGCCTTCTTGGCGACCGTCCGCTTCGCCACCGTCTTCTTCGCGGCCGTCACCGCCGGCGCCGCGACCGGCTCCGGCTCGACGACCTCGGCACCGACCGGCAGCGCCGGCTCCGGCTCCACCGCCGGCGTCGCGGACTTCGCCGCCGCCTTCAGCTGCGCCTCGAGCTCGTGCACGCGGCTGGTCAGCGCCGCGACCTCCTCGGCGGTGGCGAGGCCGACGGCGCCGAGGGCGCGGTCCAGCTCGTACCGGACGAGCTTGGTCATCGCCTCACGGTTGGCCGTGCCGGCCTTCACGAGGTCCTCGGCCATCACCTGCAGCTGCTCCGCCGTCGCGCCGCTCCTGCCGACGAGCCGGCGGACCGTCTTGGTCGCCTTCTTCGTTGTCGACTCGGTCATGCCGTAGGCCAGTTCCAGGTATGCCCGCCAGGCTTCCTGAGCCATGCTTGCGCCTCTCCTCCAAGTGGTGTACCCCTGCTCACGCTACCGGGCGGTCCGTGACGCCGTACGGTACGGTCACAATCCAAGTGTCCGCATTGGACATTTGAATGCACGGAAACGGGGAAAACATGGCCACGGTCGAGGAATGCCGCGCCGCGCTGCAGAAACTCGCGGCGAAGCTCGCCGCGAACGCGGCCGCGGCCAGGGAGAAGCTCGACTTCGACCGGTCCCTCGCCTGCCGGGTCACGGACCTCGACGTGGCGTTCCACGGTCAGCTGCAGGGCGGGCAGATCGCCAACCTGACCGACGGCGACGACCCCCGCGCGAAGATCAAGCTCACCGCCTCCAGTGACGACCTCGTCGCCCTCGTCAACGGTGAGCTCAACGTCATGCAGGCCTGGACCAGCGGCCGGATCAAGATCGACGCCGGCGTGTTCGACCTGTTGAAGCTGCGGAAACTGCTCTAGATCCTCATCCACGACAGGGCGGCCTCGGCGGCCTCACCCTTCGCGGTGACCGGCCGGACCTCGCCGGCCGCCCACGCCACCGCGCACAGCGCCTTCAACGCGTCGACGCGCCGCCCGTCGCCGGACAGCACCCACCGGTCGCCGTGGTCGTCGACCCGCCACTGGTTCGTCCCCGCCTCCGGTGCCGTCTCGAACAGCCCCGCCAGGTCCTCGGCGACGAACGTGGGCCGCCGCTCGACCGGCGCGGCGAGGAGCTCTGCCGCGTCGCTCACCCCGGTGAGCACGAGCAGGCTGTCCATGCCCGCCCGGTACGCGCCCTCGATGTCCGTGTCGAGCCGGTCGCCGACGACGATCGGGTGCGTCGCCGACCGCTCCCGCGCCGCCTCCAGGAACAGCGTCGGGTCGGGCTTGCCGACGATCGTGTCCGGCTGCCGCCCGAGGGCCGTGGCCAGGGCCACGACCAGCGACCCGTTGCCCGGCAGCGGCCCGCGCGGCGACGGCAATGTCTTGTCGGCGTTCGTGGCGATCCACTTCGCACCGCCCCGGATCGCGACCGACGCGTCGGCGAGGTCCCGCATGGCGACGTCGGGCCCGTAGCCCTGCACGACCACCTCGGCCTCCTCCGCCGCGGTGACCGGCCGGAGCCCGACGGCCTCGACCTCCTCGCGCAGCGCCGGCGCGCCCAGGATCAGCACCGGCGTCCCGGCCGCGAACCGCTCCGCGAGCAGCAGCGCCGTCGCGTGCGCGGACGTCACGACCTCCCGCACCTCGGCGGGGATGCCGATCCGGGTCAGCAACGCCGCGACGTCACCGGGCAGCCGTGAGGCGTTGTTGGTGGCGTACGCGCTGGGAATCCCCCGCTCACGCAGCCGCGCACACGCCTCGGCGGCGCCGGGAATCACCTGGTCGACGAGGTACAGCACCCCGTCGAGGTCGAAGATGACCAGGTCGTAGTGGCTGACGAGGTCCCCGCCGGCGGTGTCGCCGGCGGGAGCCTCGGTCGTCTGCCCGTCAGGCACGCTTCGTCCCGCTGCCATCACCGTCGGTTCCGGTGCCGTCCTCGGGGGTGGCGTCACCGTCGCGGTCGTCGTCGTCCGCGTCGCCGCTCGTTGCCGCATCTGCGCTGCGTGTACGGCCGGCGCCCGTCACCCGATCGTCGTCCTCGACGGGTGCGTCGGTGTCGCGGTCGTCGTCCGCGCCGTCCTCGTCCTCGTCGTCGATGTCGTCGTCCGCGTCGTCTTCGTCGTCGTAGTCGTCGTCATCGTCGCGGTCGTCGTCATCGTCCGCGTCGTCTTCCTCGTCGTCGTAGTCATCGTCGTCGTCCGCGTCCTCGTCGTCGCGGTCGTCGTCTTCTACGTCGTCTTCGTCTTCGTCGTCTTCGTCTTCGTCTTCGTCATCTTCGTAGTCGTCTTCTTCGTCGTCGTCGCGGTCGTCGTCCTCGTCGTCCTCGTCGTCCGCGTCTTCGTCGTCGTAGTCGTCCGCGTCCTCGTCGTCCTCGTCGCGGTCGTCGTCCTCGTCGCGGTCGTCGTCCTCGTCGGCGGGGGTGCGGGCGTCAGCGAGGTCCTCGTCGTCGTCGTCGTCCTCGTCGCCGTCCAGGGTGATGCCGTCGAGCTCCAGGAGCCGCTCGGCGGCGTCGGTGGCGAGGTCCTCGTCCAGGTCGGCGGCGCGCGCGAACCACTCGCGTGCCTCTTCCCGGCGGCCCGCGCGCAGGAGGGCGTCGGCGTAGGCGTACCGCAGCCGAGCGGCCCAGACCGCCTCAGGTGCCGACGTCAGCTCGCGCACCTGCAGCATCGCCACGGCGGCGTCGTGCTGTCCCATGTCCCCGCGCGCACCGGCGGCGACGATGAGCAGCTCCACGATCTCCTCGGCGGTCAGCTTCTCCCGGTCCGCGGTCCGGAAGAGGTCGATCGCCTTCTCCGGCCGCTCCAGGGCCCGCTCACAGTCGGCGATGACCGCGATGTGCGTCTGCCGCCCCGTCATCCGGTGATACGTCCGCAGTTCCCCGAGCGCCGTCTGCCACTCGCCCGCGTGGTACGCGGCGAGCCCTGCGGCCTCTCGTACCACAGCGATCCGCGACGCCTTCCGCCGCGCGACGAGCGCGTGGGCGAGCGCCAGCTCAGGGTCGTCGTCGATGAGCTGTCCCGTGGCGATGAGCCGCCGGGCGACCTCCTCGGCGACCGGCCGCGCGAGTGAGCTCAGCTCGCTGCGCACCTCACGGTCCAGGTCCGACGGGTCGATGTCGTCGGCGAGCACCGGGTCCGCGACGCGGCTGACGGTCTCCTCGCCCTCGACCTCCTCGGCGACGAAGCCTGGGTCGCTCTGCCGCGGCCGGTATCCGCCGGCGTCGTCGCGTCGCAGCCCGTCGGGCCGCTGGGCGCCGGCGCCCCGACCACCGTGGTCCCGGAACCCACCGTCACGCTGCCCGGGACGGTCGCCCCGGTCGCGGCGCGGTCCACCCCGGTCGTCCCGGAAGCCGCCGGGCCGGTCACCGTCGCGGAACCCACCGCCACGCGGCCCGCCCTCGCGGTTGCCGCCCGGACGGTCGCCGCGGGGGCCACCGTCACGGTCGCGGAAACCACCGGGCCGGTCGCCACGGTCGTCGCGGTCGCGGAAACCACCCGGCCGGTCACCCCGGGCGCCGTCACGGGAGCCCGGCCGGTCGCGGTCACGGAAGCCACCCGGGCGGTCGCCACGGGGGCCGCCGTCACGGTCCCGGAACCCGCCGGAGCCGGTCGGGCGGTCGCCGCGCGGCGCGCCGTCACGGAAACCACCAGGACGGTCGCCGCGCGGGCCACCATCACGGTCACGGAACCCACCGGAACCGGTCGGGCGGTCGCCACGCGGCGCACCGTCGCGGTCCCGGAAGCCGCCGGAGCCGGCGGGGCGGTCGCCACGGTCACGGAACCCGGGACGGTCGCCGCCATCACGGTCGCGGAACCCGGGACGGTCGCCGCCATCACGGTCGCGGAAGCCACCGCCGCGCGGGCCGCTGTCACGGTCACGGAAGCCGCCGGAGCCGGTCGGACGGTCGCCACGCGGCGCACCGTCACGGAAACCACCAGGACGGTCGCCACGCGGGCCACCATCACGGTCACGGAACCCACCGGAACCGGTCGGCCGGTCGCCACGCGGCGCACCGTCACGGAACCCGGGACGGTCTCCCCGGTCGGTCCCACCACGGAACGGCGGCCGGTCACCACGGGCACTGTCCCGGAACGGGGGACGGTCGCCGCGGGGGCCGCCGTCACGGGACCCGCCGTCGCGGTCCCGGAAGCCACCGGAGCCGGCGGGGCGGTCGCCACGGTCACGGAACCCGGGACGGTCGCCGCCATCACGGTCCCGGAAGCCACCGCCGCGCGGGCCGCTGTCACGGTCGCGGAACCCACCGGAGCCGGTCGGACGGTCGCCACGAGGCGCACCATCGCGGAAACCACCGGGACGGTCGCCGCGCGGGCCACCATCACGGTCACGGAACCCACCGGAACCGGTCGGACGGTCGCCACGAGGCGCACCATCGCGGAAACCACCGGGGCGGTCGCCGCGCGGGCCGCCGTCGCGGTCACGGAAACCGCCGGAGCCACTGGGGCGATCGCCGCGCGGCGCACCGTCGCGGTCGCGGAAGCCACCCGGACGGTCGCCGCGCGGGCCACCATCACGGTCACGGAACCCCCCGGAGCCGGTCGGACGGTCGCCACGCGGCGCACCATCGCGGAAGCCTGGGCGGTCGCCACGGTCCGCGCCACCGCGGAACGGCGGCCGGTCACCACGGGCACTGTCCCGGAACGGGGGACGGTCGCCGCGGGGGCCGCCGTCACGGGACCCACCGGAACGCTCACCGTCACGGAGGTTCGGACGGTCGCCGCCATCGCGGTCGCGGAAGCCACCACCGCCCGAGCCGCCGGCGCGGTAGCCGCCCGAGCCAGCGGACCCACCGGAGCGGAAGCCACCCGGACGGTCGCCGCGGGGGCCGCCGTCACGGTCACGGAACCCCCCGGAGCCGGACGGACGGTCGCCACGCGGCGCGCCGTCACGGTCGCGGAAGCCACCCGGACGGTCACCGCGGTCGCCACGCGGGCCACCGTCACGGAAGCCGCCGGAGCGCTCACCGCCCGCACCGCCCGAGCGGTAGCCGCCGCCGGAACGCTCACCACCGGCACCACCGGCGCCACCGGAGCGGAAGCCACCGGAGCGCTCGCCACCAGGGCCGCCGGAACGGTAGCCGCCGGTACGGTCACCCGAGCGGTAGCCGCCGGAGCTGCCGGAGCCACTGGGGCGATCGCCACGCGGCGCACCGTCACGGTCCCGGAAGCCGCCGGAGCGATCCCCACCGGTGCGGTCGCCGCCGGCGCGCGGGGCGCCGTCGCGGGGAGTTCGGGAACCTGAAGCCGAGCCGCGGTCGCGGTCGGCGCCGGTCCAACGGGGTTTGCGGTCGCCGGAGCCGGGGCGCTCGCTCCGGTCCTTGCCGCCCTGGTTGTCGCGGTCGTGGGGTCCTGCAGTCACGACTTCATCCTTCCCGACCGGGGTGCGCTGCATGCGCTCGACCCGGTAAACGAATTAAGGGCCGCCCTAGGAAAGGGCGGCCCTTAATCGAAAATTTGTCCGGCGGCGTCCTACTCTCCCACACTCTCTCGGGTGCAGTACCATCGGCGCTGGAGGGCTTAGCTTCCGGGTTCGGAATGGGACCG
>NZ_JBEXDG010000063.1:0-58067 GCF_040605635.1 Dactylosporangium sp. NPDC005555 | reverse complement strand
GCCTGACGGCACCCCCTCCAACCGCGCCCGCGGCCGGATCTGGCGGCATCGACCGGCGTCCGCGCGCTCCACACACCATCCCCCATGCAAGTGACCTCGGTCAATGCCTTTGGCATGACCGCCGCTTCCGCACGCCTCGTTCCGACCCCCAGGAGGAACCCCATGCGTCGCTTCATCCCCCTCATCGCGGTGGCGCTGCTCGCCACCGCCTGCACCCCCGGACCGAAGGACAGACCCATCGCCGACCCCGGCGCCGACGTCTCCGGCACCGTGGAGTTCTGGCACTTCTTCACCGACCGCGAGGCCGAGGCGATCGACGCCGTCGTCGCCGACTTCCAGGCCGCCCACCCGAAGATCAAGGTCGTGGTCAAGTCCGGCCAGGACGACTCGAAGATGACCCAGGCGATCGGCGGCGGGCAGGGCCCCGACGTCGGCCTGTCCTACTCCACCGACATCGTCGGGCAGTTCTGCTCCAGCGGCGCGTGGCTGGACCTCGGCCAGTACCTGACCCGCGACAAGGTGTCCCTGGACGGCTTCCCGGCGACCGTCAAGGAGTACACGCAGTACCGGAACAAGCGCTGCGCGATGCCGGTGCTCGCCGACGCGTACGGGCTGTACTACAACAAGAAGCTCTTCACCGAGGCCGGGATCGCCGGGCCGCCGAAGACCCTCGAGGAGTTCGCCGACGCGGCGAAGAAGCTCACCAAGCGCTCCGCCGACGGCACCATCCAGGTCGCCGGGTTCCTGCCGCTGTGGGGCTTCTACGAGAACGCGCCGTCGCACCTCGGGCCGATGGTCGGCGGGCAGTGGCTCACCGGCGACGGGAAGTCCGCGATCGGCGGCGACCCCGCCTGGCAGACCCTGCTGAAGTGGCAGAAGGACCTCGTCGACTGGTACGGCTACGACAAGCTCGAGGCCTTCCGCGCCTCCCTCGGCGACGAGTACTCCGACGCGAACGCCTTCCAGAAGGGCCAGGTCGCGATGAACTTCGACGGCGAGTACCGCATCGCGTTCGCCAAGGACCAGGCCCCGGACCTGCGGTTCGGGGTCGCCCCGATGCCGACGTCCAGCCCTGAGCGCTACGGATCCGGCTACGTCACCGGCAACGTCATCGGCATCTCCCGCACCGCGAAGAACCCCGAGGCGGCGTGGGAGCTCATCAAGTACCTGACGACCGACACGAAGGCGATCGTCAAGCTCGCCAACAGCCTCAAGAACATCCCGTCCACGAAGGAGGCCCTGGCGTCGCCGGACCTGCACCTGGACGCGGAGTTCAAGACGTTCGTGGACATCTTCAACCACCCGAAGACCACCACCACGCCGCCGTCGTCGGCCGGACCCGCGTACCAGGAGACGTTCCAGACGTTCTGCGACTCCTGGCAGAGCGGCGCCGCCACCGACCTGGGCAAGGGACTGTCCGATGTGGACAAGCAGGTCAACTCGCTGCTGCAGCTGGGCGGGTAGCGTGCACCACAAGCTCCGCCACACGCTGACCGTCGCCTCGTTCATGGCGCCGGCGACGGTCGGCATCGTGGTCTTCTTCCTGTATCCGCTGAGCTCCGCGGTCTACTTCTCGTTCACGAAGTTCGACCTGCTCAGCACCCCGCAATGGGTCGGGCTGCGCAACTACCGGCACCTGTTCGACGACCCGTTCCTGACCCGCGCCGCGGTCAACACGCTGTGGCTGTGCGCGATCATGGTCCCGGCCCGGATGCTCGGCGGCCTCGCCACCGCGTGGCTGCTCACCACCGTCAAACGGGGCGGCGGGCTGGTCCGCACGATCTTCTACCTGCCGGCGCTCGCCCCGCCGGTCGCCGCCACCCTCGCGTTCGTGTACCTGCTCAAACCCGGCGTCGGCCCGGTCAACACGGCCCTGGCGCAGGTCGGCGTCGACGGGCCGCTGTGGTTCAACTCCCCCGACTGGTCCAAGCCGTCGCTGGTCCTGCTCGGCCTGTGGGGCGTCGGCGACGTCATGGTGCTGTACCTGGCGGCGCTGCTCGACGTGCCGCAGGCGCAGCTCGAGGCGGCCCAGATCGACGGGGCGAACGCCTGGCAGCGCTTCCGGAACGTGACGCTGCCGCACATCTCGCCGGTCGTGGTGTTCACCGCCGTCGTCGGGGTCATCGGCACCCTGCAGTACTTCACCCAGGCGGCGGTCGCGGCGTCGGCGGCCAGCGGGCAGGCGACGACCGGCGCCGGGATCTCCTCCACCTTCGGCTACCCGGAAGGGTCCACGTTCACCTATCCGCTGTGGCTGTACGTCGTCGGCTTCCGCTACGGCGCCCTCGGCTACGCCAACGCGATGGCGGTCGTGCTGTTCCTCGTCGCGTTCGCGATCTCGCTGCTGCTCCTGCGCCGATCCTTGAAGGTGACATGAACCGCTGGTTGTTGTGGACGGCCCGGCACAGCATCACCATCGCGCTGTGCGTCATGTTCGTCGCACCCGTGCTCTTCCTGCTGCTGACCTCGCTGATGACCGACTCGCAGGCGCTGACGTCGTCCTACTGGCCGCGGGAGTGGCGCTTCGCCAACTACGCCGACGTGTTCAGCAAGACGCCGCTGCCGCGGTACCTGCTCAACACGGTGATCTATGCGGTGGCGGCGACCGCGTTCATGCTCCTGGCCAGCGTGCCCGCCGCCTACGCGCTGGCGAAGCTGCGCTGGCGGGGACAGGGGATCTACCTCGTCGTCATCGTCTGCATGATGATGATCCCGCCGCAGGTCACGACGGTGCCGCTGTACCTCATGTGGGCGAACTACGGGCTCACCGGCACGCTGTGGCCGCTGGTGCTGCCGATGCTGCTGGGCGACGCGTTCTCCATCTTCCTGCTGCGGCAGTTCCTGCTCACCATCCCCACCGAATACCTCGACGCGGCGCGGGTCGACGGGTGCGGCGAGTGGCGGACCCTGCTGAAGATCGTGCTGCCGATGGCCCGGCCCGGGATCGCCGCGGCGGCACTGTTCCAGTTCTTCTGCGCCTGGAACGACTACTACGGGCCACTGCTGTACACCAGCGAGAACGAACGCAACTGGACCCTCTCTTTGGGCCTCGCGTCCTTCAGGACCCTGCATCATGTGCAGTGGAACCTCGTCAGCGCCGCCACCATCCTCACGATGGTGCCCGTCGTGGTGCTGTTCTTCTTCGCCCAGCGCGCCTTCGTGCAAGGTGTCACGTTGACAGGAGTCAAAGGTTGAAAATCGCCGTCGTCGGGGGTGGCTCCACCTACACCCCGGAGCTCATCGACGGGTTCGCGCGGCTCGCACCGTTCGCCTCGGAGATCGTCCTGCTCGACCCGCACCGGGAGCGCCTCGACGTCGTCGGGGCGTTCGCCCGGCGCCTGATGGCCGCCCACGGGCACCCGGGGACGCTGCGGTGGACGTCCGACGTCGACGACGCCCTCGCCGGCGCGTCGACGGTGGTCATCCAGCTGCGGGTCGGCGGGCAGGCGGCCCGGATCAGCGACGAGACGTTCCCCCTGGCCTGCGACTGCGTCGGGCAGGAGACGACCGGCGCCGGCGGCCTCGCCAAGGCGCTGCGCACGGTGCCGGTGGTCCTGGACATCGCCCGGCGGGCGGACCCCGGCGCGTGGATCGTCAACTTCACCAACCCGGTCGGGATCGTGACGCGGGCCCTGCTCGACCACGGGCACAAGGCGGCGGGCCTGTGCAACGTGGCGATCGGCTTCCAGCGGCGGTTCGCCGCGACACTCGGCGTTTCGCCGTCCGCGGTGGTACTGGACCACGTCGGGCTCAACCACCTGACGTGGGAGCGCGCGGCATACGTCGACGGCGTGGACCGGCTGCCCTCGCTCCTCACCGATCACCTCGACGACATCTCGGCCGAGGTGCAGATCCCGGCTCCGGTGCTGGCCTCGCTGGGCAACGTGCCGTCGTACTACCTGCGGTACTTCTACTGCCACGACGAGGTCGTGTCGGAGGAGCGGGGGAAGCCGACGCGGGGCGCGAAGGTGGCCGAGATCGAGTCCGAGCTGCTGCGCATGTACGCCGACCCCGCCCTGACCGAGAAGCCCGCGTTGCTCGGGCAGCGCGGCGGTGCGTTCTACTCCGAGGCGGCGGTCGGGCTGATCGCCTCACTGCAGCACGACGACGGCGGCATCCACGCCGTCAACGTGCGCAACGGCGGCACCATGCCGTTCCTGCCCGACGACGCCGTCATCGAGGTCACCTGCCGCGTCGGCGCGACCGGCGCGACCCCGCTGCCGGCCCCTCCCCTGGCCGCGCACCTGCGCGGTCTCGTCGGCGCGGTCAGCGCCTACGAGGAGCTCGCCGTCGACGCCGCCGTGCGGGGCGGACGGGACCGGGTGTATCAGGCGCTGCTCGCGCACCCGCTCGTCGGCCAGCACGAGCAGGCGACCCGTCTCACCGACGACCTGCTCGCCGCGAACCGCGACCACCTCGCGTGGCTGTCGTGACCGCACGGCTCTACGCCGCGGTCGACGGCGGCAACTCCAAGACCGACGTCGTGCTCGGCGACTCCGACGGCCGGATCCTCGCCCGCATCCACGGACCCACCGTGTCCCCGCACGTCATCGGGCTGCCCGGCTGCCTCGACACGCTCGGCGACCTGGTCCGGCAGGCCCGGGCCGCCGCCGCCCTGCCGGAAGGGCTGCCGTTGAGCCGGCTTTCGGCGTACCTCGCCGGCGCCGACCTGCCCGTCGAGGTCGACCGGCTCAACGAGGGCGTGGCGGCGCTCGGCCTGGCCGACACGGTCACCGTCGACAACGACCTGTTCGCACTGCTCCGCGCCGGCACCGCGGACCCCGACGCGGTCGGCGTCGTCTGCGGCGCCGGGATCAACGCCGCCGGGCGCCGCCGCGACGGGCGGACGTCGCGCTTCCCCGCGCTGGGCCAGCTGTCCGGCGACTGGGGCGGCGGGCAGGCGCTCGCCGCGCTCGCCCTCTACTACGCGGTCCGCGGTGAGGACGGCCGCGGCCGGCCCACCGCCCTGACCGGCGCTGTCACCGACCTGTTCGGGCTGCCCAGCGCCGAGGCGGTCAGCGTCGCCCTGCACCTGGGCGACCTGCCGCCGGGCCGCCTCGACGAGCTGTGCGAGGTCCTGTTCACCGTCGCCGCGGCCGGCGACACCGTCGCGTCGCGGGTCGTCGCCCGGCTCGCCGACGAGATCGAGGCCCTGGTCCGGGTCGCCGCGGACCGGCTGGAGCTGCTGGACGCCGCGTACACGGTCGTGCTCGGCGGGGGCGTGCTCACCGCCCGGCACCCGCAGCTGCACGGCGACATCCTGGCGCGGCTCGCGGCGCTGTCACCGCGGGCGTCGGTGACGGTGCTGTCGTCGCCGCCGGTCGCGGGTGCGGCGCTGCTCGCCCTCGACGCCCTGCACGGCGGCCCCGTCCCCGGCACCGTGGAGGCCGCCGTCCGGGCGGGCCTGGCGGGCCTGTAGGCATCCGGATCCACCGCTATCGTCGATGTCCGACGGACGGGGGATCCGGATGGCTCGGCGGAGCATGGTGTGGCTGGGTGTGGTGGCGTGCGCGGTCGCGGCCGCCATCGCGGTGGTGTGGGTGACGCGCCCGGATCTGACCCGCGTGCCGATCGACTACGTCGAGGTGGCACGGGACACCGACGGGCGCACGCTCCACGTGCACCTGACGTTCTCGAGCTGTCAGGAGTTCGACCGGATAGGCAGCGTCGAAGGCGTCCGGAGCGTGGCGCTCGCCGCCTACGTGCACGACCTGCCCTCGTGCGGCACCGCGCCGACGACGTCGCGGGTCGTGCCGTGGCGGCTGGAGCTGCCGCTGCTGGGCAGGCCGATCGTGGACACCGCGGGCAGTCCGCTCACCGTCGCGAGCTGACACCGGACTGCTCAAACCCGGCGGTCGCCCGCCGATGGAGTTGTGAGGTCGGGCACAGAACTGGCCGATCGGTCAGGTTCTGACCGATCGGTCAGGCATGCTGACCGTCGGAGGTGACCCGCCATGGCCCGCAGCAGGACCCGCGACGAGATCCTCGCCGCCGCCAGCCGCCAGTTCGCCGAGTCCGGCTACAAGGGCACGTCGCTGCAGGACATCGCGGCCGAGGTCGGCTGCTCCAAGGCCACCCTGCTGTATCACTTCGACGGCAAGGACGCGATCCTCCGCGAGCTGTGCGCGCCCGCCATCGCCGAGCTCAAGGACCTCCTCGACGAGGTCGGCGCCGCCCCCGGCCCCGCCGCCGCGCGCAAGATCGCCGTCGAGGGGTTCGTCGAGCTGGCGATGCGCCACCGCCGCGAGATCCAGGTCATCTACGGGGACCTGCCCGCCCTCCTCCTGCAGCCGGCCCTCCGGCCGGTACACCAGCTGACGGAACAGCTGCATGCGACCCTCGCCGGCACGTCCGGCACCGCACAGTCGCGGCTGTCCGCGAAGTTCGTCCTCGCCGGGCTGCCCGCGGTGATCTTCGCCTGCACCGAGTTCGACGACGCGACCCTGCGGGCGGCGCTCATCGCCACCGCCGGCCGGGCCCTGGAGTCCCTCTGAATCCCTCTGAGTCCCTCTCCGACGACCCCAAGGACGACCGACATGGCAACCGTGCTCTACCGGCTCGGGCGAGCATCCTTCCGGCACCGCTGGCTCGTGCTGATCATCTGGGTGGTGATCCTCGGCGGGCTCGGCGGCTCGGCGCTCGCGTTCCGCGGCGCGACCTCCAGCGACTTCACGATGCCCGGCACCGAGTCGCAGCGGGCGATCGACGCGCTGAAGTCGCAGTTCCCGGAGGCCAGCGGCGCGACCGGCACGATCGTCGTCGCCGCCCCGGAAGGCCAGCAGCTGCAGGCGTCGAAGAGCACCGTGGACGGCCTCGTCGCCGAGGCGTCGAAGCTGCCCGGTGTCCTCGGCGCGCTCAGCCCGTTCCAGACCGGCGCCGTGTCGCAGGACGGGCGGTACGCGCTGATCACCGTGCAGTTCGCCGACCGGTCCGACAAGGTCACCGACGAGCAGCGCACCGCCTATGAGGCCAGCGGCGCCGCCGCCGAACAGGCCGGCCTGCGGGTCGAGCACGGCGGCGAGGTCATGAACAGCGAACCCGAGGTCGGCGGCACCGAAGGCATCGGCGTGCTCATCGCCCTCGTCGTGCTCGTCGTGACGTTCGGCGCGCTGGTCGCGGCCGGGATGACGATGCTCAACGCGCTCATCGGCGTCGGCGCCGGCATGGCGGGGCTGTTCGCGCTCAGCGGTGCCGTCCAGCTCACCAGCACCGCACCGGTCCTCGCGCTCATGCTGGGCCTCGCCGTCGGCATCGACTACTCGCTGTTCATCACGTCCCGGCACCGGCAGAACCTCGTCGACGGGATCGAGCCCGAGGAGGCCGCCGGGCGCGCCGTCGGCACCGCCGGCTCCGCGGTCGTCTTCGCCGGCGCCACCGTCGTCATCGCCCTCGCCGGGCTGGCCGTCGTCAACATCCCGTTCCTGACCGTGATGGGTCTCGCCGCCGCCGGAACCGTCGCGGTCGCCGTCCTCGTCGCGATCACCCTGCAGCCCGCGCTGCTCGGCTTCGCCGGCCTGCGCATCCTCCCGCGGCGCCTGCGCAAGACCGTCGACACCGTCCCCACCCACGCCGAAGGGTTCGGCTTCCGCTGGGCGCGGGCGATCACCCGCTTCCGCATCCCCGTGCTGCTCATCGGGGTCATCGGCCTCGGCGCCCTCGCGATCCCCGCCGCGGACATGCGCATCGCGCTGCCCGGCGCCAGCGCCGGGCCCACCGACTCCCCCGCCCGCAAGGCCGCCGACCTCATCGAGCAGGGCTTCGGCCCCGGGTTCAACGGCCGGCTCGCGCTCGTCGTGTCCACCGGCTCGCCGGACACGACGAAGGCGAAGGCGCAGGAGGCGCTCGGCGTCCTGCAGGGCACCACGAACCTGCTCGCCGCGACCCCGCCGAACTTCAGCCGCGACGGCCGGACCGCCCTGCTCGCCATCATCCCGACGACCGGGCCGACCGACGAGGCGACCGAGACCCTCGTCCACGACGTCCGCGCCAAGGTCAGGCAGATCCAGGGCGCCGACATCGCGCTCACCGGCCAGACCGCCGTCGGCATCGACGTGTCGGAGAAGCTGTCCGACGCGATGCCGCGATACCTGCTGCTCGTCGTCGGCCTGTCGGTGCTGCTGCTGATGCTGGTGTTCCGCTCGATCCTGGTGCCGCTCAAGGCCGCCGCCGGCTTCCTGCTCACCGTCGGCGCCACCTTCGGCATCACCGTCCTGGTGTTCCAGAAGGGGCACCTGGCATCGCTCGTCGGGCTCGACACGCCCGGCCCGCTGGTCAGCTTCCTGCCGATCCTGCTCATCGGCATCCTGTTCGGCCTCGCCATGGACTACGAGGTGTTCCTCGTGTCCCGGATGCGGGAGGACTACGTGCACGGCGCAGGCCCGCAGGAGGCCACGATCAGCGGCATGGGCCACGGCGCCCGGGTCGTCACCGCGGCGGCGCTCATCATGACGTCGGTGTTCGCCGGCTTCATCCTGCTCGACGACCCCGTCATCAAGTCGATGGGCTTCGCCCTCGCGATCGGCGTCGCCATCGACGCGTTCGTGGTCCGCATGACGATCGTCCCGGCGGTCGTGTCGCTGCTCGGCCGGTCCGCGTGGTGGCTGCCGGGCTGGCTGTCGAAGATCCTGCCGAACGTCGACATCGAGGGCGAGAAGCTCCGCGAGCACCTCGCCGCCGAGCCCGCGCCGGAGCCCGTCCGGGTCTGACGGTCCCGCTGGGGCCGGGCGGCGGGCCGAATCCCGCTCGCCGCCCGGCCCCGGCATCGGCACACTGACGCGATGACGCGGATCCTGGTGACCGACGACGACGCGTTGCTGGACGGCGCGGCCGCCGTCTGGGCCTCGGCGACCGCCACCCGCGACGGCGGGCCTGTCGCACCGCTGCACCTGGCACGGCCGCTGCTGTCAGGGCTGACGGTCGTCGTGGCCCTCGACCCGGCCGGCGCCGTGGCGGGGTTCGCCGCGGTCGAGGGCGCCGTCATCCGCTACGTCGGGGTGCGGCCCACCGACTGGGGCACCGGCGTCGGCCGGCAGCTGATGCTGTTCCTGCCGGGCCTGCTCGCGGCGGCCGGACACACGCACGGAACGCTCGCCGTCTACGCGGACAACCTGCCTGCCGTGCGGCTGTACACCGGGCTCGGCTGGGTCCCGGACGGCCCGCCCACCCCGCATCCGCGCAGCGGGCGGCAAGAGCAGCGCTACCGGCTCGTGCTGCCGGCCACGTGACCACCCGAAGCCTACCGGCGGCCTCCGGATCGGGCGAACGGGTCCGGGGCGGCGAGGCCGTCGCCGGCGGTTCTGGCGAGGGGTAGCGGTCACGCCACTCGACACGCCCTTTACAAGAACAGTAAGGAAACTTAATAATGGCGAGCACCGTCGATGGAGGTCCACCCCCATGAAGCGCATCGCGCTCATCCTCGGCGCCGCGATCCTGCTGGTGACCGGTCTGCTCGTCACTACGAACGCCTATGCCGCCAACCTGTTGACCAACCCCGGCTTCGAGAGCGGGAACCTGTCCGGCTGGTCGTGCACCGGCACCGGGTCCGGGGCGGTGACCAGCCCCGTGCACGGCGGGTCGTACGCCCTCAACGGCAACGCCACCGCTTCCGACACCGCGCAGTGCACGCAGACGGTGACGGTCCAGCCGAGCACCGCCTACACGCTCACCGGCTGGGTCCGCGGCTCCTACGTGTACCTCGGGATCACCGGCGGCGCGTCCACCTGGACCAGCGGGACCGCCTACAGCAAGCTGACCGTGCCGTTCACCACCGCCGCCGGCCAGACGTCGGTGCAGGTGTTCATCCACGGCTGGTACGGCACCGGCGCGTACCAGGCCGACGACATCTCCCTCGACGGCCCCGGTGGACAGCCGACCACGTCGCCGACCACCAGCAAGAGCCCGAGCAGCAGCCCGAGCCCGAGCAAGAGCCCCAGCGCGAGCCCCAGCAAGAGCCCGAGCACCAGCCCCAGCACCAGCCAGCCGCCGGTCACCGGGCTGCCGAAGCACGCGCTCATCGGCTACCTGCACGCCAGCTTCGCCAACGGCTCCGGCTACGTCCGGGTCGCCGACATCCCCGCCGCGTGGGACATCATCAACCTGTCGTTCGGTGAGCCGACGTCGGTGACATCCGGTGACATCCGGTTCAACCGCTGCCCGGTCGCCGAGTGTCCGAACGTCGAGTCCGACGCCGAGTTCCTCGCCGCGATCAAGGCCAAGCAGGCGCAGGGCAAGAAGATCCTGATCTCCATCGGCGGGCAGAACGGGCAGGTGCAGCTCACCACCACCGCCGCGCGGGACGCGTTCGTCAACTCGGTCAGCGCGATCATCGACCGGTGGGGCCTCGACGGGCTCGACATCGACTTCGAGGGTCACTCGCTCTACCTCAACGCCGGGGACGCCGACTTCCGCAACCCGACAACGCCGGTGGTCGTGAACCTGATCGCCGCGCTCAAGACGCTGAAGGCCAAGTACGGCACCAAGTTCGTGCTGACCATGGCGCCGGAGACGTTCTTCGTGCAGCTCGGCTACCAGTTCTACGGCGGCACCTCGCAGGGCGACAACCGGGCCGGCTCCTACCTGCCGGTCATCCACGCGGTCCGGGACTTCCTCACCGTGCTGCACGTCCAGGACTACAACTCGGGTCCGATCACCGGGCTGGACAACCAGTACCACACGATGGGCGGCGCGGACTTCCACATCGCGATGACCGACATGATGAAGGCCGGCTTCCCGGTCGCGAACACCGGTCAGACGTTCCCGGGCCTGCGCGCGGACCAGATCGCGTTCGGCGTCCCGGCGGCGGTCAGCGCGGGCAACGGCTATGTCGCTCCGTCGGTCGTCCAGGCCGCCGTCAACTGCCTCGTCAAGGGGACGGGCTGCGGCTCGTACACCTTGCGCGGCGGCACCTCGCCCAGCTTCCGGGGCCTGATGACCTGGTCCATCAACTGGGACCGGTACTACTCCTGGGAGTTCATGAACACCCAGGAACCGTTCCTCAACGCCCTGCCGTAGTCCCGGGGGCGGGCTGCCGTAGGTTCGAGAGCGCTCTGCCGTAGGTTCGAGAGCGTGAGCGCTCTTGATCTCGTCAGCACCTGGCCAGTCACCACCGCATCGGTCGCGGTCGTGGGTCCCGAAGGGATCCGCGACCGCACCGGTCCGGACGACCCCCTGCCGTGGGCGTCCGTGACGAAACTGCTGACGGCCCTGACGGTGCTCGTCGCCGTCGACAAGGGCGACGTGACGCTCGACGAACCCGCCGGCGCAGAGGCCCCCGAGGGCGCCACGGTCCGGCACCTGCTCGCGCACACCTCCGGGGTCGCGTTCGACGACGACACGCAGGTCGCGCAGCCCGGCCGGAAGCGGATCTACTCCAACCGCGGGTTCGAGCTGCTCGCCGACTTCGTGCTGACCCGCACCGGCGGCACGTTCGCGGAGCTGCTGACCGACTCGGTGCTGCGCCCGCTCGGCATGGGCGGCACCACGCTGCAGGGCTCCCCCGCCGCCGGCGCCATCGGCCCGCTGTCGGACCTGGCCCTGCTCGGCCAGGAGCTGCTCGACCCGTCGCTGGTCCCGGACCTGATGCCGGAAGCGACGACCGTCCAGTTTCCGGGGGTTTCCGGTGTACTGCCGGGGTTCGGCCGTCAGGATCCGAACGACTGGGGGCTGGGCCTCGAGATCCGTGACGGGAAGTCCCCGCACTGGACGGGCTCGCGCAACTCACCCGCCACGTTCGGCCACTTCGGCCGCTCGGGCACCTTCCTGTGGGTCGACCCGGTCGCCGGCCTGGCCTGCGCGTGCCTGACCGACCGCGACTTCGGCGAGTGGTCGGCGGAGGTCTGGCCCGTCCTGTCCGACGCTGTCCTCGGCTCCGGCTGAGCATCGCTGTCAGTCGTCGTCGGCGATGTGGACCCGGGGGTCGGCGCCGGCGGGTGCGGCGGCCTGGTCGTGCAGGGTGGGCTGGAGCGTGAGCTTCACGGTGTGCACCTGGGACCTGGTGTGGTCGACGCCGCCGCCCGCGGTGACCACACTCCAGATCGCCAGCCTGCCCTCGGCCTTGCGGACCGTGGAGACGGTCATCTGCAGCTGCACCTCGACCGCGTCGACGGCGAACGTGAGCCGCTCGCCGTCGGCGTCTTCGATCGCTGCCAGCAGCTGGCTGCGCAGGCTCTCCATGGCCTCGGGGATGCTCAACGGTTCGTTCGCGGAGATGGGTTGCACGGCTGGTCCTTCCGGTTGCGGTCGGTCAGAAGTCGCGGATGCCCGCGTCCTCGGCGATGAGCAGGTCGTCGTGCACGTACCGGCGGACCTCGTCATGGGTGATGTCGTTGACCCGCATGATCGTCCGGGCGGCACCGGACGCCGGGTGCCGCACGAGCGCGAGGGCCAGGGCGGCGGGCGGGATCGGGCGGAGCCCGAACTCACGGCTGAGCCGGCCGAGCCAGACGAGGGCCCGCTCGAGCGTGGCGGTCATCGGCACGCCGGCCCACTCCTGCCACCCGAGGTCGTCGCCGTCGAGGTCGGCGGCCTCGACGAGCCTGGAGGACTCCGGGTCGAAGGGCCAGACGCGCTCCCAGTTGCCGTAGGCGTCGGCCTGGATCAGGGCGCCGAGCACCCGGCCGGTGCCGAGCAGTCCGCCGTCGGGCACGTCGCGGGCGGCCGCGTCGAGGGCCGTCCGGGCCTTCTCGGAGTACCGGGCGGGCGCCGGGACGAGCCCGTCGTCCGCGGCCGGCGCCGCGGTGGCGACCTCCGCCGGTGCCGGTCGTAGCCGCCGCAGCAGCGCCGTCCGCAGGAACGTGACCGGGCGGGCGGCCGGCCGCGCCGGCCAGTCGTCGTAGAAGCCCTCGGCCTCCTGCCGCACGGCGGCCCCGGTACCGGCGGCCTCGGCGCCAGTCGCCTCGGTACCGGCGGCCTCGGTGCCCGCGGTCTCCCAGGCGCGGATGGCGGCCCGCAGCGTCCGCACCGTGCGCAGCGGCGACGACGCGGCCATGGCCTGCTGCGACAGCAACCGCGCGGCCGCCACCGCGGCGGTGGCGTCGCCCAGGGCGGCCGCCGCCCGCCAGCGGGTCAGTGCCGCCGCGTGCTCCCCCTCGCCGGCCAGGCGGTCACCCTCGGCCCTCAGCCATCCGCCGCCCTCCCCGGCCGGGGCCCGCAGCCGCTCGGGCCAGAGCCGCTGCACCAGGCCCGGGTCCCGGAACGCGTAGCCACCACGCTCCGCCACGAGTATCCCGGCGGCCACGGCGTCGTCGAGGAACCGGTGGATCCGCCACGGCGCCCGCCGCGTCAGCGCCAGCACGGCCCGCAGGACCTGGAAACGCAGCCACGGCATGCCGGCCGGCCGCCGCACGCCGGCGAACAGGAGATAGGCGGCGAGCCCGGCGCCGCCCACCCACAGGTATCCGGGCGTCGCGGCGGTCACCGTCGTGCCGGCCCCCGCCGCCAGCCGCCGGTACGTGGGCAGCAGCACGTCGACGAACAGCCACACCACCGCGCCGATGCCGAGCGCCTGCCCGGCCAGGACGGCGGCGCGGTGCCCTGCCGCCCGGCGGTGCTGGGCCAGGGTCCCGCGGGACGTGGCCGCCGGCGGGACCGCCTGCCAGCCGAACAGCTCCTCCACCGTGACACCGACCGCCGGCACGAGGGACACCACGGCGATCGCGGCCGCGGTACCGCCGACGAGGTCCGTGAACCTGCCGACCTGCTCGCCGAGCCAGCCCTGGATCGCCTCGTAGTACCGCAGCTGCGAGCCGTCGACCAACGTACGGTTCGCCCACCGCGTGAAGGGCGGCGCGCCGAACCACAGCCCGGTCACCAGCGCGGCCAGCAGGATCCACATGACCGGGAACATGCCGGCCGCCTCACCCGGCCCCACCGGGGTGCGCCGGAGCCAGACCGCCGCCGGGGCCTGCCCGGGACCGCCGCCCTCCGACGGCAGACCCGGCCTGCTGCCCACCGCCTCCCACCAGCGCCAGCGGTGCCGGCCGTGCCGTGCCAGGCCGGTCGCGATGTGCCGCAGCCACCGCTCGGCGCGGGCCGCGGGCCACCGGGACGGCAGGGCCGCGACCGCGTCGGCGACGTCGTCGGGTGCGCGCATGCCGCCCATCGTGCCGGTCCCGGCGGCGCCTTGGCAGTAGCACGAAGGCCGTGGATTCGACGACGGTCAGGACATCGATACACCGCGAGTGGGTTGCCGTCGGTGAGTAACGGCTGGCACAGTGTGTGCGTTCGGTGGACTCGCCGGTCTACACCGCGGCCCGCCGTCCTGCCTACGATCGCCGCGTGTCCGATCGGGAGGTTCTGCTCGCCGCCGCGGCGGTGGCCCTCGCCCTGCTGATATGGGCGTGTGTGTCGCTGTCCCGGCTGGCCAGGTCTGCCGGGCAGACCAACCGGGAGCTGCAGCACGCCGCGCGTCAGCTCGCGCTCATGAGCCGCGCGGTCAGCAGCTCGGCGCTGACCGCGCAGGAGGACCGGCTGGCCCGGCAGGCGCGGCGGCTGGCGCTGACGGTGGTCCAGCAGTACAGCGGCGAACCCGCGGCGAACCTGCCCGGTGCCGTCGTCGTGCGCGTCCACAACGCCAGCGACGACTTCGCCTACGACCTGCTGGTCATGTATTCGCCGCCGGAGGGCGAGCCCCAGTTCGACGCCAGGGCGCTGCTCCCGCCGCATCACACGTACGACGCGACATTCGCGTTGCACGGCCCGCCGGTGAAGGTCGAACAGCTGCTGCTGCGGTACGTCGACAGCCGCGGCGCGCCCTGGGCGCAACGGGCCGGTTCGCCGGTCGCCGTGCGCCTCGATCCCGATCCGTCCTCCGACCAGAACGCCGCACGGGAGGTCGCGTGATCCCACGCCCGGAGCAGCTCGTCGAGATCCTCCGCGAGCCGGGCCGGCACGGATCGGGGGTCATCGTCGCCCCCGGTCTCGTGCTCACCGCCCGGCACGTCGTGGACGGCTGGGACGGCGACCCGGCCAAGGTCCGCGTCCGCCGGGCCACCGCCACAGGTGCCGCGCCCGCCTGGACCGTGGCGACGGAGATCCATGTGGCCACCGACCCGGCGATCGACGTCGCCCTCATTGTGCTCGCGGTCTCGGACCGGACCGATCAGACGCTGACGATCGGCGTCATCGACGTCACCGACGGGCTGCCGTTCGCCGCGACGGGCTTTCCCGCCGCGCAGGCGTACGGCCCGGGACGCAACCCGGAGACGGTCCGCGGGGTGACCAGCGAACTGTCCGGCCCACCGGACGTGCTGTCACTGGACGTCGAGTCGGCCGTGGCCGTCCGGGCCGCCGACGGCAACCGGCCCGACCGGCCGGGCTGGTCCGGACTGTCCGGCGCGGCGGTGTTCACCGTCGGCGGCCACCTGCTCGGTGTCGTGACCGACGACCAGCGGGCATTCGGCGGGCGCCGGCTCGAAGCGGTGACCGCGCAGCGGCTGGCCGACGATCCCGGGCTGCGCCCGTGGCTGCCGCCGCAGTGGGAGGTGACCGGCCGGCATCAGCTCAGCCACCTGCTGGCATTCGACGTCGGTGGGGAGCTGCGGGTCAGGGTCGCCTCGCCGCGACCACCGGCGAACGACGACGTCCGGCGGCTGCTGCGGCGGTCGTGGCTGGCGCCCCTGAAGGCCAAGTACCAGGTGGTGCCGTTCACCGGGCGGACGGCTGTGCTGAGCTCGCTCACGGACTGGCTCGAGCAGCCGGAGCCGGCGATCAGCTACGCGGTGGTGTCCGGGCCGGGCGGCAGCGGCAAGAGCCGGCTCGCCGGCGAGCTCTGCCAGCTCGCCCTCGATCGCGGCTGGATCGCCGGGCTCGCCTCGATCGAGCCGGGCACCGGCCGCCCGACGCTCGGCACGGTCCGCCGGCCGATCCTGCTCGTGCTCGACTACATGGACAACAACGCCGCCGTGGCCGCCGACCTGATCAGCGGGCTGCGAGGGGTGGACCGGTCCGAGCCGGTGCGGATCGTGTTCCTCGCCCGCTCGGCGGCGGTGTTCCTGCGGCGGCTGCGGACCGCGTTCGACATGGACTACGAGTCCCCGGCGGTCCAGGTCGACCTGCAGGACGAGGAGGACCCGGCGGACGAGCGGGTCACGCAGTACCTCGCCGCCCGGGAGGCGTACGCGGCGCTGCACTCCATCGCCCCCGGAGAGGCACCGGCGAGAGCCGCGATCGAGGAACGTCTCGTGGTGTTCACCACGCCGTTGCTGGTGCACGCCCGCGCCCTGCTGGACGTCCTGGACGGCAACACCACCACCGACGTTCCGGCCACCGCGGAGGACGCCGCCGGCGAACTGCTCGACCTGCTCCTCGACCGCGAGGACAACAAGTTCTGGGCACCGGTCATCGGTGAGCTGGCCTCGAGCCCGTCCGTGCGCAGACAGGTGATGGCCGTGGCGAGCTTCGTGGACGCGGTCGACGCCGACGACGCGGGCGAGCTGCTCACCGTCGTGGAGACGCTCCGGCACGAGGCCGGGCGCGCGGCGACGATCGCGGCGCAGCTGCACGATCTGTACAGCGACGGCGCGTACCTGCCCGCGGTCCAACCGGACCTGCTCGGCGAGCGGCTCATCGTGCGGCACCTGTTCGACCGGGACCGGGCCAGGCGGCTCTTCGCCGTCGCCGGCACCGCCGCGCAGCGGTCCCGGATGCTGGAGGTGCTGCTGCGCATGTGCGGGTCGCCGTACACGTCGACGGCCGGCGCGGCGCTCACCGTGCTGACCGGCGCGCTCGCCCAGCACCTGCCGGAGCTCGTCGCGCAGGCGATCGGCACCGCCACGCACACCGACCCGCACTCGGACGCGATCGTCCTGCCGGACCGGGTCGCGTCGGCGCTGGCGCTGGTCACGCTCCCGGAGGCGGCGGCCGACGCCGCGGAGCAGACCTTCCCGGCGGACTCGCGGCTGCAGCACCTGTCCGCGGTCGTCTACGAGCAGGCGGTCCAGCACTGGCAGGCGCTCGGTGACGTGGAGCGGGCGGTGGACCTGCTGCAGAAGACCACCCAGGCGTATCTGAACGCCGGCCGGCTCGAGTCGGCGCTGCCGTCCTCGACCGAGGCCATGACCTACGTGTCGCGGTTCCCCGCGATGAGCCGCAACCCGCGGCTGGGCAAGGTCCTCGCGTCGCACGCCATGGTCCGGGCCACCACCGGCAACACCGCCGCCGCCGTCGGCAACGCCGAGCGGGCCGTGCGGATCGCCGTGGACGCCGCCGCGGGTGATCCCAGCCGCTACGCCGCGCAGCTCGCGGAGGCGCGTTCGAGCCTGTGGACCGCGTACGTCGCCGACTACGACATGCCGGCGGCGCGGCGGGTGGCCAAGGAGGCCGCCAACGTCGCGGACACGCTCCCCGCGCTGCTGGCGGCGCAGGCCCTGGCGCAGCACGGCTTCACGCTGATGGTCGCCGGTGAGGTGGCGGAGGCGATGCTGGAGATCGAGCGCGCCCGCGGTCACCTGACCACGTCGTCACCGCAGAGCTGCATGTACACCGGGTACCTGGCGACGCTGCGGGAGGCCAACGGCGAGCTGGAGGAGGCGCTGTGGCTGGCCTCGCAGAGCGTCGCGGAGGCCGACGGGCTGCCCGATCCGCACAGCGAGACCTCCCGCGCGGCCCGCGCACAGACCCGGATGAGCGCGGCCGTCGTCTACACCGACCATCACGACGAGGAGGCGCTGCGCCTCGTCGAGGAGGCTCGCGGCATCTACCGCGGGCTCTACGAGGACGCGCCGGCGCTGTTCGGCATGCAGTACGCCACGGCGTGGCTGTACCTCGCGGAGCTGCTGTCCGTCCTGGGCCAGCAGGACCGCGGCGTGCGGGAGGCCGCGCTGGCGTACGCGCTCGTCGAGGAGCTCTACCAGCAGCGGCCGAGGCTGAACTACGGCCTGCTGGTCCCGGCCGCGCTGGCGCGGGTGACGACGCTCGCCGCGGCCGAACGGTACCCGCAGGCGCTGGAGGCGTTCGACGCGACGATCGCGACGCTCCGCCGGCTCGATGCGCCCGCGAGCGCGGCGCTGACGGAGACCCTGCTGGTCATGCGGGCACTGCTGCTGCTGGACCACATCGAAGACCCGGCCGGGGCGCTCGCCTCGGCGCGGGAGGCGACCAGCACGGCACGGATACTGGCCGAGCGGGCGCCGGAGACCGGCCTGGCCGAACTCGTCGGCTGCCTCATCCTGACGATGCGGGCCGCGATCGACGCCGAGCTTCCCGACGACGCGCTCGCCGCGGGCGACGAGGCGGTGCGTCAGGCCCAGCGGCGGGTCGAGGTCGTGCCGAGCGACACCAGCCGCCGCCAGCACGCGCTGGTCCTCGCGCTGCGCGGCGAGCTGTACCAGCTGCTGGACCGGCCCTCGGACGCCATCCGTGACTTCCGGCTCGCCCGCAACCTCCTGAACGTCGTCACGGTGATGCCGGGCGACCACGACGACATCGTCTTCCTGGAGGCCCGCACGGCGGAGTGCGCCGCGGAGCTGACCGGTGCCGACACCGGCGGTGCTCAGCGGCGCGCGGCCGTCCTGCCCTCCGCCGGCGGCGACGCGGACACCCTGACGGCCCTCGTGGTCGGCGAGCCCACCGAGCACGACCCGGCACCGTTCCTGCACCGGGTCGTGCTCGGCACCTACCGGCAGGAGCGCATCGCCGCGGAGCAGTTCCGCCCGGTGCTGGTCCTCGGCCCGCAGCGCAGCCGCAAGACGACCAGCCTCGTCACGCCGACCCTGCTGGAGTGGCACGGCCCGGCGCTGGTCACGTCGGTGCGGACCGACGTGCTCAGCGCCACCGTCCGCAAGCGGCGCGGTGTCGGTGAGGTGTCGGTGTTCGAACCGGCGGCGAGAATGGTGCACGGCAGTGCGGTGAAACCGTGGAACCCCCTCGACGACTGCCACACGTGGGAAGGCGCGATCGTCACGGCCCGGTCGCTGACCGAGTCGAGCCGGGTGGCCGGCATGAGCGGCGTGACGGACTCGCAGTACTGGTACACGGCCGCGACGCAGTTGCTGCAGTCGCTGCTGTTCGCCGCGGCCCGCACCGGTCAGAGCATGGTCGAGGTCGTCCGGTGGGTGCACTCGATGGAGAACGCGGAGGTCCGGGCCCGGCTGAACGTGACCCGCGAGCTCGACGCGATCGCCGGCTTCAACGGGATTCAGGCCCTCGCCGACAACACCCGCTCCAGTGTCTACGGTGTCGCGGCGACGCTGCTGTCGGCGTACGACTCCAGTGCCGTGCAACGCAACTCGGTGTCCGGTTTCGACGTGGCGGGGTTCTTCGACGGGGAGCCGAACACCCTGTACCTGTGCGCGCCGCCGGAGGACCAGGAGCTGCTGGCACCGATCTTCACCGCCCTCATCCGGCGGGTGATCGCGGAGGCGTACCGGCGGCAGGCGCTGGGCGAGACGCTGCTGCCGCTGCTGTTGCTGCTCGACGAGGCCGGCAACATCGCCACGATCGAGAGCCTCGACACGCTCGCCACCACCTCCGCCGGCACCAACATCCAGCTGGTCACGGTGTTCCACGACATCGCGCAGATCAAGGGCCTGTACAAGGAGTCACGCGCGTACAGCATCGCCAACAACCATTCCGCGTTGCTGCTGCTGCCCAACAACCGGGACCCGGAGACCAGCCGGTTCCTGCGGGAGATCCTGATCGACGATCGGACGGGGACCGCGCCCCGGTCGTTGCGGCGGATGCCGGCCGGCACCGCGATGTGCATCTACGACAACCTGGCGGCGGACACGATCGTGCTGCGGTCCTCCACGCACGACGAGGATCTGATCCGCGACGCCGGACCGCCGATCGAGGGCGACCCGGAGTTCGACGGTTTCCTCGAGTTCGGGCGGCAGCCGCTCTGACACCCGCGCCGCAACGCAGGCGGGGCGCCCTCGCGAACCGAGGGCGCCCCGTGGTGCGATGAATCTACGACCAGCTGGACGTCGCCCAGGCGTCGGCGGACCAGTAGTGGCCGCTCCAGTAGTGGCCGGACCAGTAGTGGCCGGTCCAGTACTGCTCCGACCACTCCGGGTCGCTCCACGAGCCGGTGCCGGTCCACGGCGAGCCCTGCCACGAGGCGGCGGCCCAGGTCCGCGACGCCGACGGCGGGACCCAGCGCTGGTTGTCCTGGTCCTGGCAGTCCCAGATCTGCAGCTGGGCGCCGTTGGCGGAGTTCCACTCGCTCACGTCGAGGCACTTGCTCGACCCGGCGTTCACCAGCTGGCGGGCGGTGTTGACCCGCCACTGCTGGGCCTGCGTGCCGTTGCAGTCCCAGAGCTGGACCTTGGTGCCGTTGGCGGTGCCCGCGGCGGTGACGTCCATGCACTTGCCGAGGGCCTGCGCGGTGCCGTCCGCGGCGAGCACCCAGTACTGCGCCGGGGTGTTGTTGCAGTCGTACAGCTGGATCTGGGTGCCGTTGATGTTCTGCCGGTTCTGCACGTCGACGCACTTGCCCGCGTAACCGGTGACCTGTCCCGTGCCGCCGGTGCCGCCGGCGCCGGTCCAGGTGTCGCCGGCCATGCGGTACCCCATCCACATGCCGCCGTTCCAGCTGGTCTTCTGCGCGGCGAGGCTGGCCCACGCGGTGCCGTTGAACGGGCCGAAGATGGACTGCTCGCCCTTGAGGTCGACGTTGTTGAACGACAGGTGGTTGCCGCCGCGGGTGGTCTCCAGCGAGCCGGTGCCGTTGCCCTTGGTGAGGGTCTGCGTCGCGGCCGGGGTGGCCGCGGCGACGGCGGCGGAGACGTTGAGCTCCTTGAGGCCCTGCGCCTTCGCCGCGCCCGTAGTGAGCGCCGTCGCGCTGCTGGTCAGCAGCTTCTTGACCTGGTCGGGGGTGAGCGACGGACGCTGCTGCAGCAGCAGCGCCACCGCGGAGGCGGTGACGGCCGCGGCCTGCGACGTGCCGCTGCCCTTGAAGCCGGTGTCGCCGACGCGGGCGCTCGGGTACTGCTGGTCGACGTTGGAACCCGGGTCGCGCAGCGAAACGATCGACGTGCCGGGCGCCAGGATGTCGACCTTGCGGGCCTGGTTGGAGTTGTTGGTGTAGGAGGCGAGGTCGTCGTCGGTCGTGGCGATGGTGTTGTTCGTCGTCGACGCGCCGACCGCCAGGACGAACGGGTCCATCGCGGGGTTGGTGAGCGCGGTGGTCGCGCTGCCGTCGTTCCCGGCGGCGACGACGACCACGATCCCGGCCAGCCACGCCTGCTCGACGGCGTACATCAGCGGGTCGACGGTCGAGGCGGACATACCGCTGGTGCCGTAGGACAGGTTGAGCACCCGGATCGGGCTCGACGGGTCGTGGTTGCGGTTCTGCACCACCCAGTCGATCGCCGCGATCATCTGCGACACGTCGTTGGCGCCGGTGGCGGTGCCGACCTTGACGGACGTCACCTTCGCCTTCGGCGCCAGGCCGATCGTGCCGGACGCCGGGTCCTGCCCGACCATGATGCCGGCCATGTGCGTGCCGTGGCCGAAGGTGTCCAGGTACCGCAGCTGCCCGGACTGCGACTCGAACGAGAGGTCCGGGCCGTTGACGACCTGCGCGGCGGGCAGCCCGGCCACGGGGGCGACCCCCGTGTCGATCAGCGCGATGCCGACCCCCTGACCGGTCAGCGACGCCGCGGCGCCGCTGTCGGCCTTCACGATCGAGCGCACGCTCTTGAGCGTGGTGCCGGCGCCGGCCGGCCACTCGTCGGCGGACCAGCCGCCACCCAGGCGGCTGCCACCGCCCGGCTCCGGGCTGGTCGCGGCGGCGGCGGGACCGCCGAGCCCGAGCAGCCCCAACGACGTCGCGACGGCAACCAGACCCGACGCGCCTGCGCGCAGTCGACGGCGGCCCGTCATCGGCTTCCTCATCCGCATCCCCCATCCATGGAGCACGAGCGCACTCACTCAGTGCGTTCGAATCACCACGATGCGGTGCCGTGCACCGAAAGTCACGAGCCGGTGACCACAATGCGCCGAACGCCCGACAGGCTTTCTGACCTGCTGTCATACCCCCGGTGCCCGGCCACCTCGAACGCCTGACGCCGCCCGCTGGCATACTGCCCCCGTGGTGCTGTCCCGGCGGTGGTCGTTGCTGTTGATCGTGGTCGCGTTGTGGAGCTGGCTGATCTGGCCGCGGTTCCTCCTCGCGATCTGGGACGACGAGCGGTCGTGGACGTCCGCGCACGGCTCGGCGTTCTTCTGGATCCACGTCCTGCTCATCACCGTGTCGCTCCTGTTCGGCACCGCCGTCGGCGTGCTGGGCGTCCGTGGCATCCGCGGCATCCGTTCCCGCTCTGTGAGCGCATCGGACGACGACGCGCCCTAGGGTTGGCACCATGGCGGAAACCGTGGACGTTGTGGTGGTCGGTCTGGGTGTCGGCGGCGAGGAGGTCGCCGGGCGGCTCGCCGAGGCGGGTCTGCGCGTGGTCGGCGTCGAGGGACGGCTGGTCGGCGGGGAGTGCCCCTACTGGGGCTGCGTGCCGAGCAAGATGATGATCCGCGCCGGCAACGCGCTCGCCGAGGCGCGCCGGGTGCCTGAGCTCGCCGGCACGGCCGACGTCACGGCCGACTGGGCGCCGGTCGCGCGACGCGTCCGCGACGAGGCCACCGACTCGTGGGACGACAAGGTCGCCGTCGACCGCCTGGTCGGCAAGGGCGTCACGTTCGTCCGCGGCTGGGCCCGCGTCACCGGCCGGTCCGAGGTCACGGTCGGCGACCGGGTGTTCCACGCGACCCGCGGGATCGTGATCGGCACCGGCACCGAGCCGGCGGTCCCGCCGATCGACGGCCTCGCCGACACCCCGCTGTGGACCAACCGCGAGGCGATCGAGGTCGCCACGCTGCCCGGCGCGCTGATCGTGCTGGGCGGCGGCGCGATCGGCGTCGAGCTCGCACAGGTCTTCGCCCGCTTCGGCGTGGCCGTCACCGTCGTGGAGGCCGCCGACCGGCTCGTCGCCCTCGAGGAGCCGGAGTCCTCCGACGTCGCCCAGGCCGCGCTCGTCCGGGACGGCGTCACCGTGCACGCCGGTGTTTCCGCGACGTCGGTGCGCCATGACGCCGGCCGGTTCACGGTGGCCCTCGCCGACGGGCGGTCGGTCACCGCGGAGCAGCTGCTGGTCGCCACCGGCCGGAAGGTCGACCTGTCGAAGCTCGGGGTCGAGCACCTCGGTCTCGACGCCTCGGCGCGCAGCATCGCCGTCGACGACCGGATGCGCGCCGCCGACCGCGTCTGGGCCGTCGGCGACGTCACCGGGCACGGCGCGTTCACGCACATGGCGATGTACCAGGCGGGCATCGCGATCCGGGACATCCTCGGACAGGACGGCCCGCCCGCCGACTACCGGGCGACGCCGCGGGTCACGTTCACCGACCCGGAGATCGGCGCGGTCGGCCTCACCGAGGCCCAGGCCCGCGAGGCGGGCATGTCCGTCAGGGTCGGCACCGCCCAGGTCTCGTCGTCGTCGCGTGGCTGGATCCACAAGGCCGGCAACGAGGGCTTCATCAAACTCGTCGAGGACACCTCCCGCGGTGTCCTGGTCGGCGCCACGTCCGCCGGCCCGGCCGGCGGCGAGGTCCTGTCCGCCCTGACCGTCGCGGTGCACGCGGCCGTCCCGGTGGAGACGCTCAGGCACATGATCTACGCATACCCCACCTTCCACCGCGGCATCGAGGACGCCCTGCGCGACCTGCGCGCTTGAGATCTGTCGACGGGTGTCCGTGAAGATGGGCGGCGGCAAGGAGCACGCGAGCGGCCTGCGGCTCATCGCCTCGGACGCGCCCGTCGACAGCGGCACCGGTCCGCAGGTCCGCGGATCCGCCGTCGCCCTCCTGCTCGCGGTCTCCGGCCGCCCGCTGGAGACCGGCGAGATCACCGGCCCGGGGACCCCGACGCTGACACAGCGCACCACCGCCGGGTGAGCGTCACCGCCAGCGGACCGACGCGACGCTGCTAACGTCGCGGCAGGCGGCGGCATCTTCTCAAGGGAGCACGGCGGCGGCCGATAAGAGGCTCACGACGAGGATGCTGGAGGGGGCAGGTGGGCTTGCGCCGCGACCGGCTCTGGCCGGCGTTCCTGGCACTCGGCGTCGTCTGCTCGGCCCTGTACGCGGCGAACGTGGCCGCCGGCCTCGCCTCCGGGGTCATCGGCGGGGCGTGCGTCATCGCGTGGGCCTTCGGGCCCAGGCTGCACAACGTGCGTCCCCGGCGGCCGTGGCGGCTCATGACGGCCGCCGGGGTGTTCTTCCTGACCGGGATGATCATCAGGCCGATGCTCGTCGAGCAGCCGGCGCCGGTCGCGCAGCTCGGCGACATGTGCACCGTGTGCGGGTTCGGATTCTTCATCGCGGGGCTCGTCACGTTCCTGAACCGGTGGGGCATGGACCGCAGAGCCCTGCTCGACGGGCTCATCGTGTGCATCGGCGCGGCGCTGACCTCGACGCTGCTGTTCGTGCTGCCCGCCGCGGCCATCCCCGGGCGGCCGCTGATCGTGACGCTGATCGCCGGGCTGTACCCGCTGCTGGACACCGTCACCGTGCTGCTGGTGGCGAACCTGGCGTTCACCACCGCGGTCCGGCAGCCGGCGTTCATGCTGCTCGGCGCGATGATGGTGCTGCTGCTCCTCGGCGACCTCGGGTACGCGATCATCGGGCGCGAGGGCGACGTGACCGGACCACCGATCATGGCGCTGCCGTTCCTGCTGGCGTTCACGGTCGGCGGGGCCGCGGCGCTGCACCCGACCGCGAGCGCCCTCGCGCGGGCGACGCCGCTGCCGATCCAGGCGTGGTCGCTGCCGCGGATGCTGGTGATCGGGCCGGCGGTCGCCGCGCCGTTCGTGCTCACCGTCACCCTCGGCGCGGAGACCACCGCGAAACGTCTCGCGCTCGGGCTCGGCGGCGCGGCGATCGTCGTGCTGCTGCTGGTGCGGGCGTCCGACGCGGTGCAGAGCCACGTCGCCGCGCAGCGGCGCTTCGAGCATCAGGCGACCCACGACCCGCTGACCGGCCTGCCCAACCGGCGGATGCTGAGCATCATGGTCGAGCGGCTGCTGACGGAGGACAAGCCGGTCAGCGCCGCGAACGTGTGGATGTTCTACCTCGACCTCGACGGGTTCAAGCTGGTCAACGACTCCTGGGGGCACCCGGCCGGGGACCAGCTGATCATCGACGTCGGCGCCCGGCTGCGGCAGGCGCTGCCGGCGACCGCGACGGTCGCGCGGGTCGGCGGGGACGAGTTCGTCGTCGTGCAGCGGTGCACCGAGCCGGAGGCGATGGCCAACGCACGACGGATCATGGAGTGCGTGGAGCGGCCCCTCGTGGTGGTCACGGCCGAGGGCAGCACCGCCGACGTCGTCATCGGCGCGTCGATGGGCATCGTGCAGTCGGCCAAGGGTGCCGTACAGGCGGAAACCCTCATGCGCGACGCGGACACCGCCATGTACCGGGCGAAGGAGTCCGGACGCAACCGCTGGACCGTGTTCGACGCCTCGATGCGCGACGCGGTCCGCGAGCGGGTCGAGATCGAGGTCGCGCTGCGCGCCGCCGTCGCCCAGGAGCAGCTCAGCATCGCCTACCAGCCGATCGTCGCGATGAGCACCGGCCGGCCCGCCGGGGCGGAGTCGCTGTGCCGGTGGCAGCATCCGGTCCGCGGCTGGATCGGGCCGAACATGTTCATCGCCGTCGCCGAGGACTCCAACCTCATCTCCGCGCTCGGCGCGTGGGTGCTGCGCGAATCCATCCGGCAGCTCGCCGTGTGGCGCGCCGAAGGGGTCGTCGACGACGACTTCTGGATGTCCGTGAACGTCTCGCCGCGGCAGCTCGGCGACCCGGCGTTCGCGGAGCGGCTCGGCACCACCCTCCGCCGGGCGGGCGTGCCACCGGCCAACGTCGTCCTGGAGATCACCGAATCGGTCATGGTCGAGGGCAGCGACCTGACCGAACGCGTGCTCCTGGAGCTCCGGGCGCTCGGTGTACGGATATCCGTCGACGACTTCGGCACGGGGTTCTCCGCGCTGGGGTACCTGCGCCGCCACCCCGTCACCGGGGTGAAGATCGACCGGTCGTTCGTCAACGGTCTCGGCTCCAGCGCCGAGGACGAGGAGATCGTGCGGGCCGTCGTCGCGATGAGCAGCGCCCTGCACCTCGCCGTCGTCGCCGAGGGCGTCGAGACCACTGCGCAGCGTGACGTCCTGCAGTCGCTGGGTGTACTCCTCGCGCAGGGCTGGCTGTGGGGGAAGGCGGTCGACCCGGCCACATATGCCGCCACTTGGGCGATCCGCGTGGCAACCCCGGCCGCGGTTCGGTCAGACTGATCCGATGACCGAGACGATCACCGCTGAGGACGCCCACCTCTGGCTCGAGGAGGTCGACGGCGCCGACGCGATGGCCTGGGTCCGGGACCGCAACGCCGAGACCGTCGCCGAGCTCACCGGCACGGCACGCTTCGCGGAGCTGCGCGACGAGATCCGCACCGTCCTGGACGCCGACGACCGCATCCCGATGATCGCCTGGCACGGCGGCCACGTGTACAACCTGTGGAAGGACGCCGACCACCCCCGCGGCCTGTGGCGGCGCACCGCCCTCGACGACTACCGCGCGGACGAGCCGTCCTGGCAGACCGTCCTGGACCTCGACGCGCTCGCCGCCGACGAGGACGAGAACTGGGTCTGGCAGGGCGTCACGTACCTGCGCCGCGGCCCTCTCGCCGGGGACCACCGGGCCCTCGTCTCGCTCTCGCGGGGCGGCGCCGACGCGTCGGTCGTCCGCGAGTTCGACCTGGACGCCAAGGAGTTCGTCGACGGGGGCTTCACCCTGCCGGAGGCGAAGAGCGACGTCAGCTGGATCACGATCGACGAGATCTTCGTCGGCACCGACACCGGCCCCGGCTCGATGACAACCTCGGGCTATCCGAGGCAGGTCCGCCGCTGGCGGCGCGGCACGCCCTTCGCCGAGGCGCCGCTGGTCTTCGAGGGCGCCGCCGAGGACGTGGCGGTGCGCGCGTCCAGCGACCCGTCGGCCGACGGTGAGCGCGCCCTGATCCGCCGCTCGATCGACTTCTTCCACGCCGAGCGGCACCTCCTCGTCGACGGCACCCTGACCAGGCTCGACGTGCCCGACGACGCGGGCATCGACCTGCACCGCGACTGGCTGCTCATCCGCGTGCGCACCGACTGGGAGACCGGCGGCGCCACCCACCCGGCCGGGTCGCTGCTCATCGTCGACCTCGCCGCGTTCCTCGCCGGCAGCCGCGACCTGACGACGCTGTTCACGCCCGACCCGCACACGTCGCTGTCGTACAGCGACTGGACCCGCGAAGGGCTGCTCCTGGTCCTCCTCTCCGACGTGCAGAGCCGCCTCGAGATCGCCCGGCACGTCGACGGCGGATGGCAGCGGACCGTCCTCGGCGGCGCCGAACTCGGCCAGACCGACGTGTGGGACACCAACGCCGACGCCGACGAGCAGTACCTGCTGCTGTCCAGCGGCTTCGCCCTCCCGCCGACGCTGCGCCACGGCGTGCTCGGCGGCGACCCGCCGACCGTCCTCAAGCAGGGCCCGTCCTACTTCCCCGCCGACGGCATCACCACCCGGCAGTTCTTCGCCACGTCCGCCGACGGCACGCAGGTCCCGTACTTCGTCGTCGGCGACCCCTCCTGCGGCCCCGCGCCGACGCTGCTCAGCGGCTACGGCGGCTTCGAGGTGTCCCGCGTCCCGTCCTACAGCCCGATCATCGGCCGCGGCTGGCTCGCCCGCGGCGGCACATACGTGGTGGCGAACATCCGCGGCGGCGGCGAGTACGGGCCGCAGTGGCACCGCTCCGCACTGCGGGAGAAGCGGCCCCGCGCGTACGAGGACTTCTCCGCCGTCGCCGCCGACCTGGTCGAGCGGGGCATCACGACCCGCGCCCAGCTCGGCATCGAGGGCGGCTCCAACGGCGGCCTCCTCATGGGCGTCATGCTGACCCGCTACCCGGACCTGTTCGGCGCCATCGTGTGCGCGGTCCCGCTGCTGGACATGCGCCGCTACCACCTGCTCCTCGCCGGCGCGTCGTGGATGGCGGAGTACGGCGACCCGGACGCCGCCGACGACTGGGCGTACCTGCGGCTGTTCTCCCCGTACCAGAACGTGCGGCAGGGCGTCCCGTACCCGCCGACCCTGATCACAACCTCCACCCGTGACGACCGCGTCCACCCCGGCCACGCCCGGAAGATGGTCGCCCGCCTGACCGAAAACGGTCACGACGTCACCTACTACGAGAACATCGAAGGCGGCCACGGCGGCGCCGCCGACAACTCCCAGCTCGCCTTCAAATGGGCCCTGGCCTTCGAGTTCCTCTGGCGGACCCTGGCCCCGTAGCCCCCGCCCTGTTTCCGGCGCTGCGGTCCGCGGGTATCAGCGGGCATGGATCGTCACTTCGTGAAGGCGTTGCTCTTCGCCTGGGACCGGCCCGAGTTCCGGGCCGGTCTGCGGCACCTCATCGACCTCGACGAGGTGCCCGGCCTGCTCGCCGCGCTCTGCGTCGACGAGCAGGACCACGAGGTCGAGCGGCGCGCGATGGACCTGCTCCGCTCGGGGCTGGACACGGCCGAGATCCGGCACGCGACGCTGCTGCTCGTCGAGGACGCCGACATCCGGGACAACCTCACCGCCGGTATCGCCGGCGGCCTCGCCGACCGCCCGGACCTGGCCCGCTCGATCCGCTCCGCACTGGACGACCCGGACACCCGCGCCGACCTGCGCGACGCGCTCGAGTCGGCGTCGCTGCGCGCGACGATCTGGAGGGTGGCCGAGCACCAGTCCCGGGGACGCCGCTGGGCCCTGGTCCGCGAGGCACTGATCCTCATGCTCCGGCACCGCCACGCCCGCCGCCTGGCCTGGTCCCTGAAACGCCACGGCGTGATCCGCGAACTGCGCCGCCGACCGGCGGACACGTGAGCTCCGGTCACCGGAGCGTCACGCCGCAGGTCGGCCCCGGCCGGCACCCGCTGCCTGGTCGGAGGTCGTCGCCGCGGCCCTACCCGGTCGCGGGCAGGGACTCGCCGCGGCGCATGGCGGCCAGGTGTTCCGGGGGCATGATGCGGCGGGTGGTGCGCCGGTAGCGCCAGACCTGGGCCGCGCCGAACGCCCAGAGCACGTACTGGACGGCGAACGCCCACTTGAACGCGCCGAGCGACGGGTGGGCGGCGCCGGCCGGGGTCTGCAGGTCGAGGATCACGCCGATGCCGATGATGACGAGGATCGACGCGACGAAGCCGCCGACGTTGACGATGCCGGTCGCGCCGCCGATGCGGCCGGCCGGGTTGAACGACCGGGCGTAGTCGAAGCCGATCATCGAGCCGGGGCCGTTCACGGCCAGGACGAGCACGAGGCCGGTCAGGACGGTGACGGGAGCGCGGCCGGGCCACAGCAGGACGACGGCCCACGCGACGGCCGAGCTTGCCACGATGCCCAGGACGAGGGTCGATCGGTGGTACGGGAGCCGGCCGCAGAAATGGCCGACGAGCGGGCCGAGGACGATGCCGCCGACGGTCAGCAGGGACAGGAGCAGGGCCGCGGTCGCGGGGGCGAGGCCCTCGCCCTGGGTCAGGAACGGGAAGCCCCACAGCAGCGCGAACACGCTGCCGGAGAACTGGGCCACGAAATGCGTCCACAGGCCGAGCCGCGTCCCGGGATGCTCCCAGGACAGCTTGAGTGCCCGGGGCGCCGCCGCCGTCGTCGTGGCGACAGGGGCGTCCTTCAGGGTCACCGCGACCAGGGCGACGGCGGCGGCGCCGAGGACGGCCGAGCCGAGGAACGTCGCCGTCCAGCCGACGTCGCGGAGCAGCACGACGAGGGGCACCGCCGACGACAGGGCGCCGAGCTGGCCGACCATGCCGGTGAGCTGGACCATCAGGGGGTTGCGGCGCGGTGGATACCACATGGCGACGACCCGCAGCACGCTGATGAAGGTCATCGCGTCGCCGACGCCGATGAGGACGCGCGCCGCGATCGCCGGGCCGATGTCGGCGGCGTACGCGAACAGGAGCTGCCCGGCGACCATGAGCAGCCCGCCGGCGACCAGCATCCTGCGGGACCCGAACCGGTCCAGCAGCACCCCGACCGGGATCTGCATGCCCGCGTACACGGCGAGCTGCGCCACCGACAGCAAGGCCAGCAGCGACGTGCCGACCCCGAACCTGTCGGTGGCCTCGACCCCGGCGACCCCGAGCGACGAGCGGTGGAAGACGGCGATGATGTACGCGGTGAGCCCGATCGCCCACATGACATGACGGCGCATAACGCCATGGACGCTAGTCCCGGTGGCCCCGGATCGGGGCCAGGTGTGACGGCTCTCGCGTGTGGGGTTGCGGACACCCCATACGCTGTCCAGGTCCACTTTGCCCTCCTGTTTGAGGACATGCGCCATGAGCGACCTGATCGCCACTCCCATCCGGTGGGAGCACTCGGGTGACGGCGAGTTCCCGTATCACGCCGAGGTGGACGGGCGCGCCCTCACCGTGCGGGTCAACGATTTTCCGGCGGAGCCGCTGTACACGCTGATCGTCGACGGATCCGAGATGGTCGACCTGGACGACTGGCCCACGGTGTGGCGGCGCCCGCCGGCACCCGCGCACCTGCTGGACCTGGTCGCCCGGCCGATCACCACCGACCTGCTGTGGACCTGGGCGCGGCGGATCTGTGGCGTCACCACCGAGCACCCGGCGGAGGTCGCGGCGCTGCTCGGCCTGCCGGCGCCGACGCAGGACGACTTCGGGCGCCTGTTCGTGCAGCCGAGCCCGCCCGGCACCGCCCGCCTGGAGCTGTCGGTGAACGACATGGCGGGGCTGTCCGCCGTCGTCATCCACTTCGTCGAGCCCGTGCTGACCCGGGCCGAGCTGGACGCGTGTTTCGGGCCGAGCCGGGACCTGCCGCGCATCCACTGGGACTCCGCGCACGTGACCGCGCACCGGATCACCGCCCCGGAGGCGCCGCTGTCGTGCACGCTGCTGGCGTCGTTCAGCACGGAGCCGGCGCCGCCGGCCCGCACGTTCCAGATCACGCTGCGCCGCGACCACCACTGAGCGCCGCCGCCCCGCACCTTCCGGACCACGGAGGGCGCGGCGGGCCGGAACCCTTTCGCCGGCGGGCCGGTCAGCACCGGGCGCCGCCGGCCCGCACGTTCCGGGATCACGCCGGGACGGGATCGCCGCCAGGGCCCGCCGCCTCGTCGGCGGCGGCGATCGCGGCGTCGACGCGGGCGTTGGTGAGGCGGAACACGGCGAAGCCGCCGGCGGCCAGGGTGAGCAGGCCCGCGACGAGGATCGGGGTGCGCAGGTCCCCGGCTTCGGCGAGGACGCCGCCGGCGATCGCGCCGAGGGGCATGACGCCCCAGGCGACGACCCGGTAGATGCCGATGGTGCGGCCGAGCAGCGCGTCCGGGGTGAGCCGCTGCCGCAGTGAGCCGTAGACGACGTTCCAGACCAGGATCGCCCAGCCGGTCAGCGCCCACGCGGCCGCCGCCAGGTACACACTGTCGGTCGCCGAAGCGAGCAGCAGCCCGAGGCCGGTGACGATCGCGGCCAGGGCCATCGCGCGGCCCCGGCCGGTCCACGCGGCGAGGCGGGCCGCGGTCTGGCTGCCCAGGAGCCCGCCGACGGCGGCGGCGAGGAGGAACACGCCGAACGCGGCCTCCGGCACGTCTAGGGTCTCGCGGGCCCACAGGGCGACGAGCGCGGTGGCCATCGCGTTGGCGAACCCGAGGACGATCACCACGGACAGCATCGCGCGGTGGACGCGGTGGCCGCGCACGAACCGGACCGCCTCGCCGATCGCCCGTCCGATCGGCGCTGTGTGCTCTGTCCCCGCCGCGCGGTACGTGCCGGGCAGCGCGAGCATGAGCAGCGCCGCGATCGCGTAGCAGGCGACGTTGATCCCGAACACGCCGCCCGCGGCGACCGCGAACACGGCGCTGGCCAGGGGCGGGCCGACGAAGTTCTGCGCGAGTATGTCGGCGCCCTGGAACCGGCCGTTGACCGTCTCCAGGCGTTCCCGGTCGGCGACGACGGCCGGCACCATGGAGATGACCGCTGTGTCGTACACCGTTTCGCCCGCGCCGAGGACGAGGACCACGCCGTACAGCAACCACAGCGAAACCGTGCCGGTGGCGACCGCGACGAGGAGCGCCGCGAGGACGCCGGTGCGGACGGCGCCGACGAGGAGCGCCAGGCGGCGGCGGTCGTAGCGGTCGACGAGGGCGCCGGCGGGCAGGCCGAGGACCAGCCACGGCACGAACCCGAGCGCCGTCAGCGCCGAGAACGCGACCGGGTCGCTGGTCAGGCGGGCGGCGAGCAGCACGATCGCGACCCGGTAGACGCCGTCGCCGAGGTTGCCCGCAGTGGCCGCCGCCCACAGCCGGCGCTCCTTGCTCACCGCCACCGCAGCACGCCGTCCCCGACGGGACGGATCGCGGCGGCGGTCACCGGCGCGTTCCGTCCCGGCCATGCATCGATCCGCTGCCATGACGCCACGGCGTCACCCTAGAGGGCCGCGACCTCGCGCACCGCCCCGGCGACGGCGTGGAAGTCCTTGCGCAGGATGGCGCCGTGGTTGCTCGGGACCTTCGCGCTGATCCGGATGTGCGGGTTGCGGGCGGTCACCGCGTCGAGGCCTGAGCGGATGCGTTCCTGCTCGTCGCCGCGGCTGCCGAACGAGGTCCCGGAGGCGATCACGTACCGGGTCGGGACGGTGATCGCGTCCAGCACCGGGCCGAGCACGTCCACCCGGGACAGCTTGCCGATCTCGATGTTGCTGTCGGCCTGCTGGCCGGCGGTCATCCGCGGGGCGAGACCGGTCGGGCGCAGCAGCGGCAGGAACCAGCCCATCCGCCGGAACAGCTTGCGGATCCGCTGCTCCATCGCCTCGTCCAGCCAGTCGTACGGTTGCGCGCCGTCGACCAGCACCGCGCCGATGGTGCGGCCGGGGTTCGCACTGGCCCAGTGCGCGGCGATGTTCGCGCCGTAGGACCAGCCGACGAGCACCGCCCGGTCGATGCCCCTGGCTTCCAGGACCGCGTCGACGTCGCGGACGGCGACCTGGAACGAGTAGTCGCTGGACCGTTTCGACCTGCCGCGGGCCCGCTCGTCGTAGGTGATGTGCCGCCAGGCCGGGCCCAGGTCGGCGATGACCCGCCGCCAGTAGCCCTGGGTGGCGAACTGGCCGTTGAGGTACACGACCGGGATCCCGGTGCCGCCGGTGTCTGTGACGGCCAGGGCGGTGTCGTCGACCGGCATCATGCCGGTCCAGGGGGCGGTGGTCATGTCAGCTCCTTCGCGCTTTTCGGGGTTTGCTCATGTACTGGGCCGCTGTGCGCTGCTAGAGGCTGCGGGCGTCGATGTCGCCGTGGTCGGTGGTGGCCTTGATGCTCAGCTCGGTGGCGCCGGTGTTCCTCAGGGCGCTGGTGACCCGGCCGTGGCCGGTGCCGGCGTCCAGCGAGGCGGACACCCCGGCGGCGGCGTGCACGGTCACGTCACCCATCCGGGTGCGGAGGACGACCGCGCCGCGGACGGCCTCGCCGATGGTGATGTCGCCCTTCATGGTGCTGATCTCCGCGGGGCCGGTGAGACGGCCGACGGTGACGGCGCTGTCGTGGGCGGTCACACGCACGCCCACCGCCTCGTCGATCTTGACCGCGCCGTGCAGGCCCTCGCCGGTGATGTCGCCGAACCGCCCGACGGCCCGGAACTCGACGGCCGCGGCCTTGACCTCGACGCTGGAGCCGGCGGGCAGCTGGACCGTCACCTCCACCGAGCCGGACGGGCCGAGGATCTGGTGCTGCGCGGCCGGGCCGGCGACCCGCAGGACGCCGCCGGCGTATTCGGCCCTGGTCTGCTCAGCGGCCCGCACGTCGCGGCTCTTGCCGGCGTCGGCGGGCCGGACCTCGACGGTCGTGTCGGCCCGGTCGGCGGCGATGACCTGGATCCGCCCGGCGGGGATGTCCAGGACGGCGGTGACGGCGGCGGGCGTCTCGAAGTGCTGCATCGTCTGCTCCTCGTTGTCTTCCTTGTTTCCGATGTGCGAAACGCTACTTTGCGTTCGTACTTCCGGCAACGCTACTGTTGCAACGTGATCGCGTTATTGCAGCTCAGATGCCAGATATCGTTGCAACGGACGTGGAGCTAACGCAATGCAGCTCCTGCACGTCGTTGCATTGACCTGACGGCGAACGCTACGATGGCACCGACAGGAAGGGAGACCCGCCGTGCCGGGAGGCAGACTCACCCAGCAGGAGCGTCAGCAGATCGCGCTGGGGCTGGCCGACGACCTCGCGTATGCGGAGATCGCCCGGCGTCTCGACCGCCCCACCTCGACGATCACGCGCGAGGTGCTGCGCAACGGCGGCCCCACCGCATACCGCGCCGACCTGGCCCACCGCGCCACCGAACGCCGCGCCCACCGCCGCAGGAGCACCCCACCACGCGCGCCCGCTCCCGGGCACGGCCGCGACGACGAGGCCGTGCGTGAATACGAGGAGACGTTCACCACCCTGCTGATGCAACAGGGCCTGCCGAAGATGGTGTCCCGCGTGCTGACCTGCCTCTTCACCGCCGACGCGGGCAGCCTCACCGCTGCGGAGCTCGTCCAGCGCCTCCAGGTCAGCCCGGCCTCGGTCTCCAAGGCCGTCGCGTTCCTGGAGGAGCAGGGGCTCGTCCGCCGCGTCCGCGACGACCGCCGGCGCGAGCGCTACTTCGTCGACGACGACGTCTGGTATCAGTCGACGATCGCCAGCGCCCACGGCATCGCCCAGGTCGCCGCCACTGCCCGCCAGGGGGTCACCGTCCTCGGCCCCGGCAGCCCGGCCGCCGCCCGCCTCGAGAACATCGCCCGCTTCAGCGACTTCATCAGCGAGAGCATCCTCCGCGCCGCTGAGCAGGTCCGCGAGATCCTCCACACCAGACCGGACTGATCCGGCGGCCGGCGTGCCACTGCCTGCGGAGTAGGGTCTCCGGGTGAACGTCGTGCACGGGGTCATCACCGACGGCGGCCGGCTGGCCTGCTGGGCCGAAGCACCCCCAGGGCCCGCCTCAGGCCTGCGCCGCCGCCCACGGCGAGCGATCCCGCACCCGTTCGCGATCCTCCCCCCGATCCCGGGCGACATCGGCACCGCGGACCTCGCCCTGCCGACGACCGCCGCCCGCCCCCTGCCCTCCCCCACCCTGCTCGGCGCCGCGGCGCCCACCGACCGCTCCCCGGACCCCGTGGCGAGGATGCTGTGGACCGTCCCGGCCGTGTACGTCCCCGCCGGCACCGACCTCGAGGCCGCCCTGGCCGCCGCCGACGCCGACGACCCGTCCGACGCCCAGGCTCCCGCCGGCCTCGGAGCTGACCCGGCGCCGGTGGACGGGCGCACCAGGACGGCAGGCCCTTCGATCGGCGCCCTGACAGACCTGGTCACCTTCGCCATCGACCTGGTGCAACGGGGCCGCGTCCTCCCCGACCTCCTCGACCACCCCCTCGAAGCCCGCTGGCAGCCGGTCCTCTGGTCCGACGACGCCGCCACCTTCGAGGCCCTGTGGCGGGCGATGCCAGGTGTCGCCTACGCCGCCGGCGACTGGACCGCCGAGGAAGCCGTCCGCGCCGCCCTGTCCCACCAGGTCGACGCCCTCGTCCGCGCCGCACTGGGCGACCGCCCGATCGTCGCGGGCTCCCAGGTCCGCCAGGACACCACCGTCCGCGCCTGGCTCGCCGCCCTGACCGGCCCCGACCCGGCCCTCCGCGAACGCCCGGTCCAGGACCAGCCGCAGGACCAGCCACAGGACCAGCCACAGGACCAGCCGCGGGAGCTCGGGCGGGTCGTGCGGGAGAGCACCGACGTGCGGCGGGTGCGAGACGAGATCCGGCGGTGGGTGGCAAGCGGCCGGCCGGCGGCAGTGCGGTTGTGCTTCAGGCTGACGTTCGTCGAGGAGTTCGACGAAGACGACGGCGTCGACGACCGGCATCCGGGCGCGGCAGCAGCGACGACAGCAAGAGCAATGGCAACGGCCGCAAACGCAACGACGACGGCAACGACGGCAGCGGCCGCAACGACGGCAGCGGTGACTGCAACGGCAGCGGCCGCAAAAGCAACGACGGCGACGACGGCCGGGGTCGGCGGTGACGACGGGCGGGACGCGTCAGGGTGGCTGGTCGAGTTCATGATGCAGCCGGTCGCGGAGCCCGGGTTGCTCGTGCCGGCCGGGGACGTGTGGCGGGACGCGTCGTCGCCGCTGTTCAGATGGGTCGACTACCCGCAGGACGTGCTGCTGGCGGACCTCGGCAGGGCGAGCCGGCTCTGGCCCGAGCTCGACGAGGCGCTGCACCAGGCGCGGCCCGAGAGTCTGCGGCTCGACACGATCGGCGCCTACGACTTCCTGCGGCACGCGGGGGTGCTGCACGACGCGGGTTTCGGGGTCCTGCTGCCGGCGCAGTGGCAGCGGCGGCAGGACCTGGGGCTGACGCTGACGACGCACACGGCGCAGCCGGCCAGTCCGGTGCTGCGGGACACGACGGCGAACCGGGCCGCGATCGTCGCCTACCGGTGGGGGCTCGCGATCGGCGACGAATTCCTCAGCGAGGCGGATCTGCGGGAGCTCGCCCGGGCGAAGGTGCCCCTGGTCAGGCTGCGCGGCCGGTGGGTGCACCTGGACCGGGAGAAGCTGCGGGCCGGGCTCGCGTTCCTCGCACGCGGCGGGCAGGGGCACATGTCCGTCGGAGAGGCGATGCGGCTCGTCAGGCTCATCCCCGAGACCGATCTGCCGCTGCCCGTCACCGGCGTCGACGGCACCGGGTGGCTCGCGGACCTGCTGACCGGGCGGGCCGTGGAGCGCCTCGAGCTCCTGGACCCGCCCGCGTCGCTGGCCACGACGCTGCGGCCCTATCAGCGCAAGGGACTGTCGTGGCTGGCGTTCCTCGACGGGCTCGGGGTCGGGGCGCTGCTCGCCGACGACATGGGGCTCGGCAAGACCGTGCAGGTCCTCGCCCTCGAGGCGCTGCTGCGCGAACGCGGGAAGCGGCCGCCGACGCTGATCGTGTGCCCGCTGTCGGTGCTCGGCAACTGGCGGCGCGAGATCGGACGCTTCACGCCCGGCCTGCGGGTCGCCGTGCACCACGGCACCGAGCGGAAGCTCGACGACGACACCGACCTGGTGCTCACCACCTACCAGGTCGCGACCCGGGACGTGGAGCGGCTGGCGTCGAGGGCCTGGGACCGGATCGTGCTCGACGAGGCGCAGCACGTGAAGAACAGCACCAGCGCCGCCGCGCGGGCGGTGCGGGAGATCCCGGCGCGGCACCGGGTCGCGCTGACGGGGACGCCGGTGGAGAACCGGCTCACCGAGCTGTGGTCGATCGCGGACTTCCTCAACCCCGGGCTGCTCGGCCCGGCGAGCATCTTCCGGGCCCGCTACTCGGTGCCCGTCGAGCGTTACGCCGACGCGGACGCGGCGGCCAGGCTGCGGCGGGTCACCCGGCCCTTCCTGCTGCGGCGGGTGAAGACGGACCGGGCCGTCATCGCCGACCTGCCGGACAAGCTCGAACGCCGCCAGTGGTGCAACCTGACCCTCGAACAGGCGACCCTCTACAAGGCGGTGGTGAACGAGCTCTTCGTCAAGCTGCGCGAGGGGCGGGCCGGCGACCAGCGCAAGGGCCTGGTGCTGTCGGCGATGACGAAGCTCAAGCAGGTGTGCAACCACCCGGCGCACCTGATGGGCGACGGCACGCCGCTGGCGGGCCGGTCGGGGAAGCTGGCCCGCCTCGAGGAGATCCTCGCGACGGCCCTGGACACCGGGGACCGGGCGCTGGTCTTCACGCAGTTCGCCAAGTTCGGCCACATGCTGGCCCCCTACCTCGCCGGGCGGCTCGGCACCGGGGTCGAATTCCTGCACGGCGGCACCGCGAAGGGTGCCAGAGACGCGATGGTGCAACGCTTCCAGGCAGGTGCCGGGCCGGGGGTGCTGCTGCTGTCGCTGAAGGCGGGCGGGACCGGGCTCAACCTGACCGCCGCCAACCACGTCGTGCACGTGGACCGCTGGTGGAACCCGGCGACCGAGCAGCAGGCCACGGACCGGGCCTTCCGCATCGGGCAGCGCCGCGACGTGCAGGTGCACACCTTCGTCTGTGTCGGCACGATCGAGGAGCGCGTCGACACGGTCATGGCCGAGAAGCGGACCCTCGCCGGGGTGGCCGTCGGCAGCGGCGAGGGCTGGCTGACCGGCCTGTCCACCGACGACCTCCTGGACCTGATGACGCTGCGGCCGGAGGCGACGGATGCCTAGCCGGAGGTGGTCCCACCAGTTCATCGCCATGCTCGAATCCTTGCGCATGGGTACGACATTTTCCGTCGGCCGCCGGTACGCCAGAGCCGGCAACGTCCGCTCGCTGACCATCTCCAGCAGCGTCGTGACCGCGCTCGTGCTCGACGAGGACGGCGAGACCTACCGGCCGCGGATCGCCACCAGAGCGTTCTCCGCCGCCGACTGGGCGAGGATCGAGCGGGCCCTGTCCACCGAGGCGCGGTACGCGGCCAGACTGCTTGCCGGCGATCTTCCCGAGGACCTCGACACCACTCTGGGCAGGTTCGGGCTGTCGCTGTTCCCGCAGAGCCTCGCCGACCTCGTCATGGACTGCGACTGCCCCGGCTGGCAGAAGCCGTGCCGGCACCTGACCGCCGCCTGCTACGTCCTGGCCGAGGAGTTCGACAACGACCCGTTCAACATCCTCGCCTGGCGCGGCAAGGGCCGCGACGAGCTCCTCGAACAGCTCCGCGGCCATCGGGTCTCGCAGACCGGGCACATCGCCCCGGCGGACGCACCGCCACAGACCCGGGCGGGCTTCTGGACCGCCGGTCCCAGGCTGCCGAAGCCCGCGGAACCGTTGCCCGGCACCGTCAGGCGCAGCGACGCCCTCCTGGACCAGCTCGACCAGCTGCACCTCACCGCCGGCCGCTTCGAGGTCACCGACTTGCTCCGTGCTGTCTACCGCACATTGGGTTGCGAAGCCAAAGCAGGCGACGGTACCGTCGAAACCAATCGCGGCTGAGATGCCGCGGTCACGGCCGAGAGGCGCTGCGACGGGCCCATGACGGGTTCGCCACGCTCGGCCGCTGACTACCCTTGACCCAAGGGCGCCTCCTGTCACCGGGAGGTGACCTCAGGCTATGCACAAGTTCCTGCAGACGCGCAACGGGATCGAATTCGCCGTTGCCGATCTCTCTCTCGCGGCCTCCGGCCGCACGCAGATCCGGCTCGCCGAGCACGAGATGCCGGGTCTCATGGCGACGCGTCGCGAGTTCGCCGGCGCGCAGCCGTTGCGCGGCGCCCGGATCGCCGGCTCCCTGCACATGACCGTGCAGACCGCGGTGCTCATCGAGACCCTCGTCGCCCTCGGCGCGCAGGTCCGCTGGGTGTCCTGCAACATCTTCTCCACCCAGGACGAGGCGGCCGCCGCGGTCGTCGTCGGCCCCGGCGGCACCGAGGAGGCGCCGACCGGCACCCCGGTGTTCGCGTGGAAGGGTGAGACCCTCGCCGAGTACTGGTGGTGCACCGACCAGCTGTTCGACTTCGGCGACGGCCTCGGCCCGAACATGATCGTCGACGACGGCGGCGACGCCACGCTGCTCGTGCACAAGGGCGTCGAGTTCGAGGCCGCGGGCCAGGTCCCGCAGCCGACGGCCGACGACTCGGAGGAGTTCGCGCTGGTCCTGGGTACCCTCGCCGACAGCCTCGCCAAGGACGGCCGCCGCTTCACCAAGCTGGCCGCCGGCATCCGCGGGGTCACCGAGGAGACCACCAACGGCGTCAAGCGGCTCTACAAGCTCGCCGAGGCCGGTGAGCTGCTGTTCCCCGCGATCAACGTCAACGACTCCGTCACCAAGTCGAAGTTCGACAACACGTACGGCATCCGGCACTCGCTCCTGGACGGCATCAACCGCGCCACGGACGTGATGCTGGCCGGGAAGCTCGCCGTCGTCTGCGGCTACGGCGACGTCGGCAAGGGCGCCGCGGAGGCGCTGCGCGGCATGGGCGCCCGGGTCGTCGTCACCGAGATCGACCCGATCTGCGCGCTGCAGGCGGCCATGCACGGCCTGCCCGTGGTCCGGCTCGAGGACGTGGTCGCGACCGGTGACCTGTTCATCACCACCACCGGCAACAAGGACATCATCATGGCCGCCGACCTGGCCGCGATGAAGCACAACGCGATCGTCGGCAACGTCGGCCACTTCGACAACGAGATCGACATGGCGGGACTGCAGAAGGTTCCCGGCATCGTGAAGAACGAGATCAAGCCGCAGGTCCACGAGTGGACGTTCCCCGACGGCCACGCGATCATCGTGCTGTCGGAGGGCCGGCTGCTCAACCTCGGCAACGCGACCGGTCACCCGAGCTTCGTCATGTCCAACAGCTTCACCAACCAGACGATCGCGCAGATCGAGCTGTTCACGAAGCCGGACGCGTACGAGCGTCAGGTGTACCGCCTGCCGAAGCGCCTCGACGAGAAGGTCGCCGCGCTGCACCTCGAGGCGCTCGGCGTCCGGCTCACCGAGCTGTCCAAGGAGCAGGCGGAGTACATCGGCGTGGACGTCGCCGGCCCGTACAAGCCGGAGCACTACCGCTACTGACCGATGACCGGCTGAGTTCGGGTGCTGCCCGAACTCAGTCGCTCTCCTCGCAGTACCGCTTGAACCCCTTGAGATCCATGCGCAGCCGGGCGTGCAACGTCGCGTCCGGCTGCGCGTCATGCGGCCGCACCAGGCGCTCGTCCAGCTGCGCGACCGCGACCACGTTGGTCGCGCCGTCGGCGAGCGGCTCCAGCCAGAACGCCTCGATGAGCTGCGCGCTGTCCCAGCGCACGTAGCGCCCCTCCTCGGTGTCGCCGAGGACCGCGTCGAGCTCGACCCGCCGCCCGCCGATGTCGAGCGCCAGGTGCGCCGCACGGTCGCCGGACGGGGTCAGCCCGAGGATCCCGGACATGAACCTCGGATATTCGGTGAAGTGCACCAGATGCCCGTAGGCGGACATCGGCGGCACCGCCACTCGCATCTGTTCCTGGGTGACGATCATGTGCTCTCACCCCCTGCGCTCAACCGTACAACCGTGGCAGCCGCGAAGGGTCGGACAGGATGTCGATCGAGGCGATCCGGCCGCCCGCGACGGTGAAGCTCATGACCGAGACGACCTGCCCGTCGACGGTGTTGACCAGCCCGGCGGCGCCGTTGACGAGCACGGCGCCGGTGACGCAGCGCGTCGCCATCCGCTGGAACGTGGCGGCCTGCCCGGACACGGCCGCGCGACCGCGGAGGACCTTCAGGCCGGCGCCGGTGTCGGCGCGGAGCACGACGTCGGGGTCCAGGACGCTCAGCAGCGCGGCGAAGTCACCACCGCGGGCGGCGGCCAGGAACGCGTCGACCACGCGGCGCTGACCGGCGATGTCGGGGTCCGGGCCGGGGGCCGCACCGCGGACCCGCTGTCGTGCCCGGCTGGCCAGTTTCTTGGCGGCCACCGGTGTACGGTCCACGATCGGCGCGATCTGCTCGAACGGCAGCCCGAACAGGTCGTGCAGGACGAACGCGAGCCGCTCCGCCGGGGTCAGCGACTCCAGCACCACCAGCAGCGCCAGCCCCACCGACTCCGCCAGCAACGCCTCCCCCTCGGGATCCGCCACGTCGGCCGCCGTGACCACGACATCCGGCAGGCGGTCCTCGCGGCGGGAAGCGCGGGCGCGCAGCATGTCGAGGCACACCCGGCCCACGACGGTGGTCAGCCAGCCGCCGAGGTTGCCGATGTCGCCGGCACCGGCGCGGGCCAGCCGCAGCCACGCCTCCTGCACCGCGTCGTCGGCGTCGGTCAGGGAGCCGAGCATGCGGTACGCGACCGCCTTCAGCCGGACGCGGTGGTCCTCGAACTGCACGGCCAGCAGGTCCTCGGCGGTCACGGTCACGATCCTCTCGAAGGTGATGTCGCAGCGGTGACGGATCGCGCCGGGAAAAGGTGACCGGTCACCTTCCCGCCGCGCGATCCGTCACACCGGCATGACAGACATGACCAGCGACGCCGTCCAGTCCCGGCTCCCCGACCCGTCCCGGCTCGTCCCCGAACTGCTGGAGATCGGCGCGGCCCTGTTCCGGGCCACCGGGAACGGCTCGGTGCCCCGGGCCACCATCGGGCTCGTACACCTGCGGGCGGGGCAGATCGTCGGCAACACCTATCTGACCGTCATGCACACCGGGATCCTGCGCAAGGCCGGCGAGACGGAGGACCGGATCACCGCGGTCGCCTCCTGGCGCGACGCGAGCTGCTTCACCGGGGCGGAGCGGGCCGCGCTCGCCCTGGTCGAGGCGGTCCTGACGGCGAACCCGTCCGGCGAGCGGGTCCCCGACGCGTTGTACGACGAGGCCAGCCGCCACTACGACGACACGGCCCTCGCCGCGCTCACCATGGCGATCGGCCAGGTCGGCTTCTACATCCCCCTCGCCCTCATCGGCAGGCCGCTGCCGGGCGTGTCACCGAAGGAGCAGTGGCGCGACTAACCTGCAACGGTGACGCACATCCGCCGGTTCCGATGGCCCGACTACGACGCCGTCGTCGCGATCTGGGAGTCCGCCGGCAGCGAGGTCGTGCCGCGGGCCGAGCTGGCGGCGAAGCTCGACCGCGACCCGGAGCTGTTCCTGGTCGCCCAGGTGGACGAGGCGGTCGCGGCGGTGGTCCTGGGCACGTATGACGGGCGGCGGGGCTGGATCCTGCGGCTCGCCGTCGACCCGGCCCACCGCCGGCGGGGCCTCGCGACGGCGCTGGTCGGGGAGCTGGAGCGCCGCCTCGCCGCGCTGGGCTGCCCGCGGGCGAACCTCATGGTCCTGCCGGACAACGCCGCCGGGCTCCGGTTCTGGCAGGCCATGGGATATCTGCCGGTCCCCGACGTGCTGTGCACCAAACCGTTGGCCGCGGCGGGGCCATAGGATCATGGGATGCGACTCGGTGTGCTGCTGCTCCCCACCGACCCGTGGGCGCGGACCGTTGAGCGGGCCCGGCACCTCGAAGCGCTCGGCTACGCGCATCTGTGGACCTACGACCACCTGTCCTGGCGCCGGTACCGGGAGGAGCCGTGGCACGCCGCGATCCCGTGGCTGACCGGGCTCGCCGGGGTGACGAGCCGGGTGCGGCTCGGCACGATGGTCACGTCGCCGACGTTCCGGCATCCCGTCGCGCTGGCGAAGGAGGCGATGACCCTCGACCACGTCAGCGGCGGGCGGCTCACCCTCGGCATCGGCGCGGGCGGCACCGGCTTCGACGCCACGGTCCTCGGTGAGCCGGTCCGCACGCCCCGGCAGCGGGCGGCCCGGCTCGCCGAGTTCGCCGAGGTGCTCGACGGGCTGCTGCGGGAGCCCGTGTACTCGCACCGGGGCGAGCACTACACCGTCGATGACGCGCGGATGGTCCCCGGCTGCGTCCAGCGGCCCCGGCTACCCCTCGCGGTCGCGGCCGCCGGGCCGAAGACCCTGGCGCTCACCGCACGGCTCGCCGACGCGTGGATCACCTTCGGCGAGCCCGACGCGGCCGACCAGTCCCCTGCCGCGATCGAGGCCGCGGTACGCCGGCAGGCGGCCGTCCTCGAGGACCGCTGCGCCGAGCTCGGCCGGGACCCGGCGTCGATCGAGCGCATCTACCTCGTCGGGAACACCGCAGAGCGGCCCCTCGCGAGCGTGGCGGCGTTCGAGGACTTCGCCGGCCGCTACGAGGCGCTCGGCTTCACCGACATCGTCTTCCACGACCCTCGCCCCGGCGACCCGGTGTGGATCGAGGACCCCGAGATCGCCGACGCGATCGCCGAGCGTCTGCTCTGACGCCTCCTCCGACGCCTTGTCGCGGTCAGTGCCGGCGGGTCGCGAAGTGGCGGGCGGCGCAGGCGAGCAGGTCCGTGTCGAAGGGCAGCCGGTCGCAGCAGCCGACCGCCGCGGTGAGGTGCTCGGCGGTGAGGCGGCGGGCCTCGGCGAGGCCGCAGGTGCGCACGATGTTGGCCTTGGCGGTGTCGTTGCCGGCGTCCTTGCCGAGCAGCCCGGTCGACGAGGTCGCGTCCAGGACGTCGTCGTGCAGCTGGAACACCACGCCGGCGTGGAAGGCGAACCGTTTGAGCTCCTCGACCTGCTCCGGCGGCCGGTCCAGCAGCATCAGCAGCGGCACCAGGGACGCCTCGATCGCCGTGGAGGTCTTGAGGCCGTACATCTCGATGATCGCCGCCGGTGCGCTGGTGGTGTTGAGCCGCAGGTCGAGGTGCTGGCCGCGGCACAGGCCCGCCGGGCCGAGGACCGAGCCCACGTAGTCGATGACCCTGGTGACCCGGCTCGCCGGGAAGCTGCGGTCCAGCTGGGCCACCAGGCCGAAGGCGGACGAGATCATCGACAGGGCCGCGAGCTGGGCGCTCGCTTCGCCGTACACCATGTGCAGCGCGGGCCGTCCGCGGCGCAGCGTCGCGCCGTCCTGCGCCGGCAGGTCGTCGAAGATGAGGCTCGCGGTGTGGAACAGCTCGCCGGCGACGAGGACCGGCTCGATGGACTCCGGATCCACGCCGAGGCCCTCGGCGAGCATGAGCCCGAGCGCCGGCCGGAGGCGTTTCGCCGACCCCGCGAGGGCGTATCCGACGACGGCGTCGAGATCGTCGCCGGTGCTCGCCGGCCAGCGCCGGTCGAGCAGGCTGTTGACGTACGGCACCCGATCGGCGATGAACGTGCGGCAGTCGACGGCGGTCGGCGCCCTTCTCGACAACACCCGCCCGGCCCGCTCCCGCAGCCGCTGCTCCGCCACGTCCGCGCGGGCGGGTCTCCCGGTCGCCGCGTCCAGGAACCGCTGGACCGCGCCGCTGCCGGTGTGGTGCGCGCGCAGGTCTTCGGCACGGCTCAGCCGGGTGGTGGTGTAGTACGCGAGCGCGTCCGCGGCCACCGGGTCACCGCCGTAGACCTCTTCCGCGACGTACGCCTGATATGCGAACAGGTCGTCCAGCCGGGTGGCCGTCCGGCGGCCCGCCCGCTCGTCCTCGGCGGCGTCGACGATGTCGTCGCGGAGCTGGCTGATGAAGATCGTGTTGATGCACCGGCCGTAGAACCCGTCGTCGACCTGGCGGCGCGCGAGGAGGTTCGCGATGACCCGGCTCATGCCCGCCTTGACGAACATGTCCGGGTACATCGCCTCCGGCCCGGCCGCCGTCCGTCCGGCGTCGCGGTGCTGGGCGAGGTACATGGCTTCGGCCGCGTGGTACAGGTGCCGGTAGGCGTCGAACGGATAGTCCTCGAGCAGCCACCCGTGCACGGCGTGCAGCTCCTCGGCCAGGGGGTGCTCCGGCACCTCGGCGAGGTCTGCCGGCTCCCCCGTCGCGAGCCCCTTCATGATCAGCTCGTGCAGCCGCTCCCGCTCCTGCTGCCGCAGATACCGGCCCGGCCCGTCGTGCAGCGTGTCGTCGACGATCGCGTAGGCCGCGCCGAGCCCGTACGCGCCGCGGACGACATCCGCGAGGTCCGCCCTGCCGCTGTGGGCCGCGATGAGCAGCACGCCGGTGGCCGCCCGCACCACCTTCCCCATGCCGCCGGCCCGCACCACCGCGTCGGGCAGGATGCGGTGCAGGTGCTCCAGCCGATCGGCGAGCCACCCGGCCCCGGCGGTGCCCCGCAGCGCCGGCAGGTGCCGCTCCAGCGCCGCGACGACCCCGGCCGCGCCGCGCCGCTCGTCGATGTCGCCGAGGATCTCCCGCACGCTCGGCAGCCGCGTCGTCGTGATCGCTGCCACGCTTTCCGGCGACGGCACCTCGGCGAGGTTGAAGACGCTGAAGTGCACCAGCTCCCGGCGCTGCCGGACCCGCGCCTGCGCCCGCCGCCGCCACGCGGGCCGGTTGGCTTCCCGCAACTGCTCGGTGCACCGGTCGACATGCTGCTCGACCAGCCCCGGATTGGCCCCGGCCCAGGCACGGAAGTCGGCCAGCGTGTGCCCGACCCCCACCAGCAACCTGCCCTCCGCCAGGTCCTCCTGACAGAACGCGAACGGCCCACTGGCCTCGGCTGGGTCACTCATCGGGCTGCGGCACTCCTCTCTCCCGGTCTCCCGGCGCGTCTCTCCCGGTCTCCCGGCGCGTGCGACGCTGGTGCCCGATGGTAGGTGGCGCACGCTCGCCGGCGCCTGACGGCAGGCCGTGAGGACCCTTCACCGGCACCGCCAGGGTGTCCGGCTCCGGGACCTGGTGCGTCATGTCAGCCGCTCTGCTCGGTGATCAGCGGCAGCCGGGCCTGCACGACGAAGCCTTCCCCGGTGCGGAGACCGGCGGTGCACCGGCCTCCGGCGGACTCGGCCCGCTCGCGCATGCCGATCAGTCCGTTGCCGGTCCCGGGACCGTGCCGCCCGGGCGCCGCCTGGTTGGTGACGGTGATCGTGAGCGCCTGGCGGGTGTAGGCCAGCTGCAGGTCCGCCTCCGGCCGGGTGCCGTGTTTGGCGGCGTTGGTCAGGGCCTCCTGCACGATGCGGTAGGCGGCGAGGTCCGCCGGGCCGGGAAGCGGCCGGGCCGCACCCTGCTGGGCGAGCCGGACGTGGAGGCCGGCTCCGCGAAACGACGCCAGCAGCGCGCCGAGGTCCGCGAAGGACGGTGCGGGCTGCAGCGCCTCGGGCTCGTCGTCGGTGCGGAGCAGGCCGACGGTGGCGCGCAGGTCGTCGAGGGCGGCTCGGCTCGTGTCCTTGATGCCGGCCAGGGCCTGGTGGGCCCGTTCGGGGTCGGTGCGCAGCAGGTGGTGCGCGACCGCGGCCTGGGCGTTGACCAGGGTGATGTGATGGGCGACGACGTCGTGCAGGTCACGGGCGATGCGGACGCGTTCCTCGCGGACCTGCCGGCGGGCCTCGGACTCGCGGGTCTGCTCGGCTTCCGCGGCCCGGCGCCGTTCCTGGCGCAGCAGCGCGCGCTGGTTGCGGACCGAGTCGCCGACCGCGACGGCGGCGGCGACGTAGTTGATCGGCAGAACGTTGCTGATGTCGAAGAGGTGGTTGGGCAGCCAGATGATCGACGAGGCCGTGAGGAGCGCGGCCGCCACCGCGCCGAGGACCGCGGCGGTCCGCCGGTCGGTCGCCTCGGCCACCGTGTAGAGCGCGACGACGGTGGCGGCGTCCAGGACCACCTCGTGCGGGGCGATGATCGGCAGGGCGGCACCGCACAGGACGGTGATGACGGCGACGGTCCGGGGGTGCCGGCGGCGCAGTAGCAGCGCTCCCGCGCCGGCGAGGATCAGGGCGACCTGCGGGATGCTCGGCTTGTGCAGGCCTGGACCGGAGCCGTAGGCGATCTCCGCCATGCCGATCAGCACGACCGTCAGCGACAGCCCGGCCGCCCGCAGACCGCGCACGTCAGCGCCGACCCGGCGTGACGAGACCGGTCTCGTAGGCGAAGACGACGAGCTGGGCGCGGTCCCGGGCGCCGATCTTCGCCATGGCCCGGTTGATGTGGGTCTTGGCGGTGGCGGCGCTGATCGACAGCCGGCGCCCGATCTCCTCGTTCGACAACCCGCTGCCGGCCAGCGCGGTGAGCTCCTGCTCGCGTGCGGTGAGCTCGTCCAGCCTGCTCCCGGCGGCGACGACCGGGTCGGGAGTCGTGAGGAACCGTTCGATCAGCGCGGTGGTCGCCGCGGGTGACAGCAGGGAGTCCCCGGCGGCGACCGTGCGGATCGCCTGGAGCAGCTCGGCGGGTTCGACGCCCTTGCCGAGGAAGCCGCTGGCCCCGGCGCGCAGCGCGGCCAGGACGTGCTCGTCGGTCTCGAACGTGGTCAGGATGAGCACCCGGGTGCCCGCCAGGCCCGGCGCGGCGGCGATCCGGCGGGTGGCGCCGATCCCGTCGCTGCCCGGCATCCGGATGTCCATCACCACCACGTCGGGGCGTGTCCGCAGCGCGTTGGTGACCGCCTCGTCCCCGGTCGACGCCTCCCCCACCACCTCGATCTCCGGATCGGCGTCGAGCAGCAGCCGGAACGTGGCTCGCAGCAACGCCTGGTCATCGGCGAGCAGAACACGAACGGTCACGACATCATCCTTCAGCGGTAGCACGGTCCGCCCCCATCATCCGTCGGCCGGCCCGGGCCCGGGCGGTGACCTGCCCGGGGCCCAGTACTTGTCCGTGCCGCGACCGCCCGGTTCAGCGGGCCGCGACGCCAACGGGTTCAGCGGGAGCCGCGGCGTCGTGTGCCACCGGGTCGGCGACGCCTTCGACGGCCAGGTGCGGGGTGAGCTTCCCGGCCCAGCGGGGGTAGTACCAGTTGGCGTTGCCGAGCAGGTTCATCAGCGCGGGAATCAGCGTCAGACGGACCACGAACGCGTCGATGAGCACCGCCACGGCCAGGCCGATGCCGATGGCCGACACGATGCGTTCGCCGCCGAAGGCGAAGGAGGCGAACACCCCGAGCATGATCAGGGCGGCGGTGGCGATGACCCGGCCGGTCTCGGCGACGCCGACCCGGACGGCCCGCCGGTTGTCCTTCGACCTGGCCCATTCCTCATGGATGCGGCTGACCAGGAAGACCTGGTAGTCCATCGACAGGCCGAACACGATGCCGACGATCATCACCGGGACGATGTACATGACCGGCGCGCCGGTGCCGACCCCCAGCAGCTCGCTGCCCCAGCCGAACTGGAACATCGCGGTGATCGCGCCGAGCCCGACGAGGATGCTGGTGACGTTGCTCAGGGCGCCGACCAGCGGCACGAGCAGGCTGCGGAACGCCACGGCCAGCAGCAGGAAGCCGAGCACGGCGATGATGCCGAGATACAGAGGCAACCGGCCCAGCAGCGCCTCGGACAGGTCCTGGCTGGTGGCCGCCTTGCCGCCGACGTAGACCCGCAGGCTCGTCCCGGACGCCGCGGCCGGAACGACCTCGCCCCGCAGCCGCTCGACGAGATCGGCGGTGGCCTCGGCCTGGGCGCTGGTCCTCGGGGTGATCGTGACCGTCCGGACGGTGCCGTCCGCCGACATGCGGTCGGGTGACACGGCCGCGACGCCGGTCACGGACGCCAAGCGGCCGGTCAGGGCGGTGAACGCCTGCCGGGACTGCTGGTCCGGGGTGTTCGCCGCGAGGATCAGCGGGTTGTCGAACCCGGCGCCGAACGCGGCCGAGGTCATGGCGGAGTACCGGTGCGTCTGGGACGCCACCGGGTCGCTGCTGGCGTCGGCCTCACCGACACGGATCTGCGTGACCGGGGCGGCCAGGACGGCGACCACCGCGAGCGCGAGGGGAGCCATCAGCCAGGGAGCCGTCTGCAGGACCCGGGCCCAGGCGGCTGCGACACCGCGGGGGCGGGCCGGGCCGGCCGCGTCGTCGATGATGCCCTGCGCGAGCCGGGCGCGCTGCCGCTTCGACAGGACCTTGAGCCCGAAACCGCCCAACAGCGCCGGCAGCAGCGTCAGCGCCGCGACGACGGTGACCGCAACCGTGACCGCGGCGGCCTCACCCATCCCGGTGAGCACGCCCATGCCGACCACGCGGATCCCGAGCAGCGCGATGATCACCGTCAGACCGGCGAAGATGACCGCCCGGCCGGACGTGTCGATGGCGCGGGCCACCGCGTCCGGGACCGGCAGCCCGGCCAGCAGACCCTTCCGGGTGCGGTTGACGACGAACAGCGCGTAGTCGATCCCGACGGCCAGGCCCATCATCGACGCCATGGTGATCGACGTCGCGTCCAACGTCACGAGGTGCGAGCCGGCCACGACCAGCAGCAGCGACACGACCACGCCGGCCACGCCGGTGATCAGCGGCAGCAGCGACGCCCGCCACGACCGGAACATCAGCATCAGCAGCACCAGCGCGACGATCAGGCCGATCGCCTCCGGGCCGTGGGTCGGCTGCGGCTGCGTCTCGAACGCGGTGCCGCCGTAGGTGAGCTCGACCCCGGCGAGGCGGGCGTCGGCGACGACCCGCTCGACCGGGCCGGTGTCGGCGTCGCGGGTCAGCACCACCTGCGCGTAGGCGGTGCCGGCCTCCGGTGCCACCTGCTGCGCCCCGGCCTCGGTGTAGGGACTCTGCACCGACACGACACCTGGCAGGTCCGCGATCCGGTTCAGCAGGCCGGTGACCCCGTCGCGCACCGTGTCCGAGCCGACCGGCGCGGACGTCGCATGCCAGACGACCTTGCCGGCCGTGTTCGCCTCAGCACCGCCCGGCATCCGGGCCAGCAGCGCGTACGCCTTGGACGACTCGCTGTCGGGGATGTCGGCGGACGTCTTGAACGCGGAGCCGCCCAGCACGACCGCGGCGAGCAGACCCACCGCCAGCAGCAGCCAGCCGGCGAAAACCATTCTGCGGTGCGTGACGCACCAGCGAGCAAGAGCGGACATCGAAGAGGGCCTTTCGTCGCGACCACGGAGCGGAACGGACTCCACTCTCGCGTCGCGACCCCGCCCGGGTCGTCGGCCCGGCGCGGGCATCACGCCTACCTCAATCGCTGCTGACAACGCCGGTGTACCGCACCTGCGGTAGGTCCGGCGCCGGCTACCACGGACCAGGCACGCCTCAGACGGTGATGACGACGTTGCCGACCTTCCGTCCGCTGTCGACGTACCGGTGTGCCTCGACGATCTCCGAAAGCGGATAGGAACGGTCGATGACGACCCGGATCCGCTGCTGAGCGATCAGGTCGTGGAGCTGGGCCAGGGCCTCGTGTTTCCGCACCGACATACCGGTCCGGACGCGGGGCCCGCCGGTGACCGCGGTCCGCAGCGCGTGGACGTTGTTGACCAGGCCGGTCGTCGGCAGGTAGCAGCCGCGCGGGGCGAGGACCGGCCTGCACCGCGCGAACGTGCTGCGGGTGACGGTGTCGAAGATGACGTCGTAGCGTTCGCCGCTGGCGGTGAAGTCCGACACGGTGTGGTCGTGGACGCGGGTCGCGCCGAGGGACTCGACGAGTTCCGCGTTGCGGCCGCTGCACACGCCGTGGACCTCGGCGCCGGCCAGGGCCGCGATCTGCACGGCGTACGTGCCGATGCTCCCGGACGCGCCGATGACGAGGACCTTCTGTCCGGCCCGGACCCGGGCGAGCGTGTGCAGGAAATACCACGCGGTGGTGAACCCGTCGACGGCCGCGGCCGCTTCCGGATAACCGACGCCGTCCGGCATGGTGGTGAAGGACGCCTTCTCCGGCAGGCACTTGTACTCGGCGTTCGCGCCGACGGCGAAGCCGGTGAACCCGAACACCCGGTCGCCGACCCGGTGCCGGCGCACGAGCGGGCCGACGGCGTCGACCCGACCGGCGAACTCGAGGCCGAGGACGCGGATGCCTCTGCGGGGGCGGCGCAGCCCGAGGATGACCCGCCCCCACCGGGGTTCGCCGCGCCGCATCCCGCATTCGGCGGACGTGACGGTGGTGGCGTGCACCCGGACGAGGACCTGGTCGTCCTTCGGCACCGGCGCCGGCAGTTCCGCCTGGGTGAGGACCTCGGGCGGGCCGTACGCCCGGAACATGACCGCTCGCATGCGGGCCATCATGCGGCGGCGATGCTGTCAACGCGCTGAGTGCGGCTCAGTCCTCCCACACGTCGACGCGGGCGAGTCCCCGCGCGTCGCGGGCCGCGTCGACCATCCGCTGGATGAGCGCCGTCTTCTCGCGGGTGTACGTGTCGCCGTCGTGCCCGGCAGCGGCGAGCGCCCGTTTCAGGCGGCCGTATTCGTCGCGGTCCCCGGGATGCCGGAGGAGATGGTCGCGCAGCAGCCGTTCGTTGCGCGTGTCCCAGGTGTCGGCGGTGACGACGTGCAGGTGGTAGGCGGGTCCGCCGTCGCGCCGGTAGAACAGCCGCCCCCGCATGCCGGTCTCCAGCCGCCGGTAGCCCAGCGTCGCGAGGACGTCGTCGGCGGAGGTGCCGAGGTCCTCGACGGCCGCCATCAGGTCGATGACGGGCTTCGCCGCCAGCCCCGGCACGGCGGTGCTGCCAATGTGCTCGATGACGCCGAACGTGCCGGGCAGCGCCGACCGCAGTTCGCCGACCGCCTGCCGGGCCAGCCCGGCCCATGCCGGGTCGTGGTCGCGGATCTCGATCGTCACGCCAGGACCCTACCGATCGTGGCGTGGAGACGTTCGCCGCCGGTGACCTGCGTGCTGGACCACGCGCCGGCCGCCACGTGACCCGGATCGTCCACCGGTACGCCCGGGCGACGGGGAAACCGGGCCCGCGGCTGTTTCCGCTCGCGCCGTGGGAGGAGCTCGTCGCAACGTACGACGACACCGGCCTGCTGCGCCTCGCGTCCCAGCCCAGCGGCGAGGTGCGATACGAGCGCCCGCCGTCCGGCTTCACGATCGACGCCGCCTGCGCGCTCGTGCGACGCTCGCTGGTCACCCAGATCCCGGCCGTCGTCGCCGACCTGCCCGTGGACGGACCCGCGTGCTGCGTGTCGCTGACGTACTCGTCGTCGCACCCGCTCGACGTGATGCTGCGCGTCGTGTCCGCCGAGGAGCGGAAGTCCCTCATCGCCGAGTACACCGGCAACCGGACCATCGTCGACGGCAGGCCCTGGATCGGCGACTTCTGGACGTTCGGCGACGAACCGGGCGAGGAACCCGTCGACCTGAGCACGGTTGCCGACACCGTCAGACTGCTCACCCAGGAGCTGTCACTCGCCGCCGATGACCGCGGCCGGCGCCTGCTCTGCGCGGTCGCCGCCGAACTCAACACCCACGACTGGTCCCGGGTGCTCCCGATCACCGACGACTTCGTCGTCTACGCGGTGGACCTGGAAATGGCCGACCTCGAACGGAACCTGCCCGCCTGCCTCCGGCACGGGCCGCCCTGCTGCGCGACCGGGGCCTGCTGTGACCGCTCCCCTCATCCTGCGACCCGCGGCGCATGGTGATCAGTTCCCCGGCGTCCAGAAGCCTCGCAACCGATCGAGTGCCTCGTCCCTCGTCATCTCCGCCACCGCGCGCTCGTCGATCCCCACCCGGGTGATCAACAGGTGCACGAGGTCGGCGGGCAGCGACGTCTTCGGTGGGCTCGGCTCGCCTCGGTCCGGCCGCGTGCCGTCACGGACGCAGGCCCAGAACTCCTCCTCGGGCACCTGCAGCTGATCGCGCAGGATGTGCGCCCAGAGGCCGGGTCCGTATCCGGTGCGATCCGGCGGGTGTGAGATCCGGATCCGCAGTGTCCGCCCATCCTTCAGCGTCAGTTCGTAGGTCACATGATGGGTTCCCGAGCGTCCATGTGCGCCCCGGACCCGGACCCACCCTTCGACCTGGCAGAACCGGTCGTGGTCCTGCCGGGTGGGCGCCGGATGTCTCATCGACCCGGTCCGACCAGCCAGTCCCGGAGCTGCTCGTCGGAGCTGAGTCCGACAAGTTGCACGAGCCCCCAGTTTCCCGCATGGTTCGGCGCGTCCAGGAGCCGGTCCTGCCAGTCCACCGCGTACTCGCGCAGCGCGTCGACCATCTCGTCGACTGCGACGTCGAACGTGGCCCCGTCGGCGGCGATCGGCAGCCCGGGAATGAAGACGGACCACCCGCCGCCCTCGGCCACCGTCTCGGCCTTGGCAGGCACCAGCGAGCTCAGGAGATCCCTGAGGCGGTCCCGGTCGACGATCGCGGCGCCGCGATGCTCCCGCTGCACCGTCACCACCCGCCCGCGCTCGGCGTCGTCGAGGAGATCCTTGAAGTGCGCCCTAGCCTCGGAATAGCTGTTGTAGTGCACACGGTTCACGATCGACCCTCCACCCGCGTACGTCAAGTACGTGACGTACGCAGGTTACCCGAGAGCGGCCATATGGCCACACTCAGTTCAGGGCCACCGCCGCATGGCACGGCAACCCGCGCACCCGCCCCGAGATCGCCGTCACCGCCTGTCGTCAGGCGACGGTTCGATGACCAGGCGGGCGATCAGATCGCCGCGCAGGGTGAAGCGGTACTGCAGGTCGACGGTGCCGCCGGGGAAGTTGCCCTCCAGGTGGTGCAGGGCCACGTAGCGGGTGTCGTCGGTGCGGGTGGCGGCGGTCAGGGTGGCGGTGTAGTCGTATTCTGCGGCCGCGTCGCGGATCCAGGCCTGGATCTCGGCCCGCCCGCGGTAGGTGTGGCCGTCGTCGTCGACGACCGCGTCGTCGGTACAGGCTGACGATGCGGCAACTGCGTCGCGGGACCGGTGCGCGGTCAGATACGCGAGGATCACGGCCGGCAGGTCCGCCGGGTCGATCGGGGTCGTGGTGGTCATGTCCTGACCTTGGGGTCTCTCCCGGGGAGAGGGTCAAGCAGACTTGGGGGCATGCGCGAGGGGCTGACGATCGGGGAGTTCGCCACGCTGACCCACCTGAGCGTGCGGACGCTGCGCCGCTACCACGAGGCCGGGCTGCTCGCACCGGCGCAGGTCGACCCAGCCACCGGCTACCGCTACTACTCGACCGCGCAGATCCCGCCCGCGCAGGTCATCCACCGGCTCCGCCAGCTCGACGTGCCGCTCGCCGAGGTCCGGGCGATCCTCGCCACCGACGACCCGCAGCGGCGCGCCGACCTCGTCGCCGGGCACGTCAAGCGGCTCGAGGACGAGTTGGAGCGCACCCGGGCCGCAGTCGTGTCGCTGCGGCGGCTGCTGCGCCCCGAGCCGGTCGACCTCGAGATCGAGCTGCGCTCGGTGACGGCGAGGGTCGTGGCCGCCGTCAGCGGCAAGGTCACGATCGGCGAGGTCCGCGGCTGGTACGACGCGGCGATGGCCGAGCTCGACGCGGCCTTCCCTGCGGCCGAACGGACCGGGCCGCCCGGCGGCCGGTACGACAACGAGCTGTTCACCGGCGGCGCCGGGGTTGTGACGGTGTTCCGGCCGGTCCGCGAACCTCGCGTGCGGGGCCGGGTCGAGGTTGTCGAGCTGCCGGCGACGGACCTGGCGGTCGCGGTGCACGAAGGCCCGCACGACGACATCGACGTCACGTACGGGCGGCTCGGCGCGTGGGTCGTCGGGCACGCCCTGGCCGTCGACGGCCCGGTCCACGAGACCTACCCGGTCGGCCCGCGCGACACCGGGGTCGCCGCCGACTGGCGCACCGAGATCGGCTGGCCGGTGTTCCGGCTGGCGCCCGGCTGAAGCACCTCGAAGATGCCGGCGATCGTCCCGCGCGGGACGACCGCCGGCGCCGTCACGTCCGTGTGGCGGCGGGAGCCAGGAGCGGATGCGGGCGGACGGTCCATCCCGGCAACGGGCGGCCGCCGGCTTCCAGCGGGTCGGGCAGCAGCGTCGCCGGGAACCCGCCGAGCGCGAGGTCCCCGAGCCGGACCAGCGTCGCGCGGGCCTCACCGCAGCTGCCAGTGCTCCATCCAGACGGTCATGTCCACGAGCACATTGTCCGGCCCCGCCCCAGCACCACGCCGTTGCCACGGTGCAGCCCCCCGAGGCTCGGCCGCGCCGGACGGATCGCCTCGGACACCGCGACCACCCCGATACCGCTACCCTCCAACGCCAGCCGGACACGGACGGTCTGAGCTGCATGCACCCGTCCGCCTGGCGGAACTGATCGGACTCCATCAGCGGCGCCTCCCTCCGGCCGTACCGGCTCCCATGGTGCCATCGCGGCTCGCTCCGACGTCAGCGGTCGGCCGAGGGCGTGTGGCGTCACGGGCCGGCCTTCAGGGACTTCGTCAAGCGGTTGTCGGGGCGGGTCAGGATGTAGCAGCGGGCGGTGCGGTCGCCCAGGCGCCACCGGTCCGGGATGCCGCCCGTCATGACGACGCGCAGGTCGGTGCGGTTCTGGAACTTCGATGGTGACTCGCCCAGGAACGTCGCTGCCTTGGTGTTGCAGACCTGCGTCACCTCGCGGGCCAGTTTGGTCATGCCCGGGTGCGGGACGTCCGGTCCGGTGTGCAGGCCGATGTACTCGCCGTTGTGAGGCTGGGCGCAGTCGGTCGCGACCAGGTGGTCGATGGTCTTGTACCAGCCCTGTCCGTCCGGAGTGGCGCGGACTTCCACGCAGGTCAGTGCCAGCGGGCGGGTGCCTCGTAGGCCGTCCTTCAGGCTGCCCGTCCGCAGCCGGGAGGAGTGTCCGTCGGCGAAGAACTCGAACAGGGCGCAGCGGTACTCGCGGACGCCGTCGATCCACTCCTGCGTCGACGGGACGATGATCGCCAGGCCCAGACGGCCCTCGTGCCAGTCGCCGCCGACGTACTCGCGGGCGGCCGTGTCGCAGTCGGTGAAGACTTCGCGGGTCTTGTTCTCCGGCGGTGTCGTAAGACGGCCGACGCGGATGATCTCAGCCTGATGCTCGGCGGCGCAGTCGACCGCGTTCAGAGTGACGGGGCGGTAGTCGTACACGCCCAGCGACTGGCCCGCGTGGCACATGCCGGCGGCCGGTAGGGCGATCGCGGACGGGGAAGCCGCCACCGCGCTGGCGGTCGCCTCGCCCACGGGCTCCGGCCCGTCGCATCCGGCGGCCAGACTCAGCAGAACTCCAGCCGCAATGATCTTCCAGCGCATCCGAACATGATCGTGGAACGTGGGCGGCGAGCGGATCGGACGTTCGGCCGTTCACCGACCCGGTCCGGCACTGGGCAGATCACCATCTCCACCTGCACGGTCATGCAGCCGATCGAGCGCAGCGCTCGCCGTGACGGTGTCGCTCCGTGCGCGGGTCCGGTCTACTCGATTCGCGGAAAGACACCAGTAGACAAGAAGCCGATGAGCGGCTGCCGGAGACGGCAGCCGCAGGCTGGCTACGTGGACCCTGATTCGGCCGCCCGTGTTCCGCGCGTCATCGACTGTCGTCCGCGGGCAGGTCAAGAAACTCGCGTAGCCGAAGGCAGAGGTTCTTGATAGCGATCTGGTGTGCCTCATCAGTCACGGGAGACCGCTCGCCGTCTCCGTCGTCGAAGGTCTCCCGCAGGATCAGCCAGGGCCATGCGACGGGAGAGCCGCCGTGACGTTCGGCCATCCATGCCTGGAACCTGCCCAGGTCGCCGAGTCCGTGGGCGAGGTCGAACCCTGTCAGTAGCGAATACGCCCGATCGTACCGCGGAAGTCCGACGTACATCCCAAGGCGGCGTTCGGTGTGCCACAGTACCTCGTCCCAGTCCACGGACTTATCCTGCCCGAAGAGCGCGCTCAGCCCGGCCCGGGGGCGTGGCGCGTTGGGTGCCGACGTGCCGCGTCCCACAGTCCAGGGCAATACGCAGCGACCGGCGGAGGAGCGCTGCGGGATTACCTCCAGATCGCCGACGCGCCATACCGGTTCGGGCTCGGCGGAGACCTCAAGGACCGGCCACATTGCGACGCGCCACGACGATGTCAGCGCTTGCCGGCCGAGGCAGCCTGCGTCATCGGGCCATCGGTTCGGGTCAACCCAGCATCCGGTCATGTCTTCGACCGTGCGCGGCCGCCGGCGCAACCATCACAGCGCATAGCGAGGCGCCAGCTTCCGTTGCCGCTGTGCGTCCGGATTCGATGAGCGTGCGCCAACCGGCGTGGGGATGGCGGAAACCGGGTGGTGTGTTGTGCGGCGGGGCTGCTATCAAGGTCCGGTGAGTGCCGTTGAGCCGTAGCCTGCACACCGACCCGTACCCGATGCGCGCCACCCGCCGGGCTGGCGCACCCGTGCCTGTACGGGTCTGCCCGCCGCGACCCGGGTTCGTGCATCCGGCCGGCCCGGCCGATGTCGTTCGGGTCCTGACCTTCTTCGGGCCGGCCGCGGCGTACGGCCTGCGCGGTATCGAGCTGCGGCAGCGCCCGGCGGCCGGCACCGGTCCAGCCGTCGCGGCGCTGCGCGTGCCCGGGGTCGTGCTGCTGTTCGAGCAGCCCGCGCCGCCGTGGGTACTGTCCGGCCGGCTCACCGACGCGGCCGCGGCACGCCTGGAGCGCGCGGGCGCCCGGGTCGCGGCCGGCCAGGCCGGCACCCGGGTCGACTGGCCCGGCGGCACGTTGCGCGACTTCATGCTCTTCGACGGCCTCATGCACGAGATCGGCCACCACATGATCCAGCACGCCGCGCGCAAGCAGCGCACCCGCGCGATGCGCACCGCTGACCACGAGCGCCGCGCGGACGCGTACTGAGGTTCCCCCCGGGGAGTGGACACCGAGTTAGCAGGACTGTGGTTCTGCTGGGAGGATGTCCGTCGTGCCTGCTGGTAAGCGTCGGTCGTATA
>NZ_JBEXDG010000062.1:0-60895 GCF_040605635.1 Dactylosporangium sp. NPDC005555 | reverse complement strand
TCACGGTCGGCGTGCTGTCGATCCTGCTCATCGTCCTGGCCGCCCGGCGGCTCTTCCGCTCCACGATCCTCGCCGCCACGGCCGGCCTGCTGATGTCCTTGGACGGCATGCACTTCGTGCTGTCCCGCGCCGCCCTGCTCGACATCTTCCTGATGTTCTGGATCGTCGTCGCGTTCTTCTTCCTGGTCCTGGACCGCGAGCAGCGGCGCGCCAGGTGGCTCGCGGCGCTGGAGCGCGGGATCGACCCGGGCCGCCCCGGTGCCGGGAACCGGCCCCGGCTCGGCGTGCCGTGGTACCGGCTGGCCATGGCCGTCTCGCTCGGCCTCGCCTGCGGCGTCAAGTGGAGCGCGCTGTGGTACGTGCTGCTCTTCGTCGCGCTGACGCTGATCTTCGACATCAGCGCCCGGCGCGCGGCCGGCTCGCGGCACAGCATCCGCGACGGCATCCTCGACGACGGCGCCTGGGTCTTCGCCGTGTTCGGTCTCGCGCTGGCCGCCTACCTCGCGACCTGGACCGGCTGGTTCGCCTCCGACGACGGCTACTTCCGGCACTGGTACGCGCAGACCAACGGCCTCACGTCCGACCGACTCATCGACCCGTTGCTGAACCTGTGGCACTACCACCACGAGGCGTACAAGTTCCACACCGGGCTGAGCACGAAGCACCAGTACCAGTCGTGGCCGTGGATGTGGCTGCTGCTCGGCCGTCCGGTGGCGTTCTACTGGAACACCGACGGCCCGTGCGACGCCAGCAGCTGCGCGTCGGAGATCCTGCTGCTCGGCACCCCGCTGCTGTGGTGGTCGTTCCTGCCGGCCCTCTTCGCCCTCGGCTGGCTGGCGATCGCCCGCCGCGACGGCCGCGCCTGGCTGATCATGGTCTGCGCCCTCGCCGGCATCGTCCCGTGGTTCCAGTCGATGCCCGAGCACCGCACGATGTTCTACTTCTACGCGCTGCCCGCCGAGCCGTTCCTCGTCCTGGCCGTGGTCTACGTGCTCGGCGCCGTCATCGGCCCGCCGCGGCACGTGCAGCCCGCCAGCGACCACCGGCTGATCGGGTCGATCGTCGCGGGAGCGTACGTCCTGCTCGTCGCGGCCTGTTTCGCCTACTTCTACCCGATCTATAGTGGTATGGACATTACGTACACGGAATGGTTCTCCCGTATGTGGCTCGGATCCCGCTGGGTGTAGCGATCATGGGGTGACTGGGTAACACCACTGTCGACAGACTGCCTTATATTATTTGCCGCACGGCAAGCAAAGGCTTCAGTCGCTGATGGTGAAGGGCTCGAATGTCCGGCGTTGGCTCCATCGAGAAGGCTTTGCGCACCGCACCACCTGATCGCCTGGTGGAGGTGCTCGACGCCCACCTGAGCGCGTCACACGGGACGAAGAGCAGCACCGTGTGGCTCGCCGACTACCGCTCCACGTCGCTCTCGGCGTCCTTGCTCACCAATGGCTCGGATGACGAACTGGCCGCCGCGACCAGGGCGTTCGCCAGTCAGACGGCCATTCTGGACGCCCGGGAAGGGCACGCGCTCGCCCGGTTGCACCTGCCGATCACGGCGTGGGGCGAGCGCGTCGGCGTGCTCAGCGTGGTCCTGGACGCCGACCGGGCGCAGCAGGCCCGCGAAGAGCTCCGCGACGTGGCCGCGACCTTCGCGGTGGCGTTGCAGGCGGCGTACCGGCGCACCGACCGCTACCACCTGGACCGCCGGCGCGACGGCCGGCTGACGATGGCCGCCGAGATGCAGTGGGACCTCCTGCCCGCCCGCGGCTACGACGCGCCCGGCGTCAAGCTGGCCGGGCAGTTGGAGCCGGCGTACGCCGTCGGCGGCGACCACTTCGACTGGTCCGTCAACGGCGACTGGCTCACCGTCACCGCCCTCAACGGCATGGGCGCCGGCCTGGACGCCGCCCTGCTCACGACCCTCGCGGTCAACGCGATGCGCAACGCCCGCCGCTCGATCCCGACCGGCCAGAGGGCCCCCGGCGACCTCGCCGACCAGGCCGTCCTCGCCGCCGACGCGATCTTCTCGCAGTACGGCGGGACCCGGCACGTGGCGACCCTGCTCCTCTCGCTCAACCTCGTCACCGGCGACCTGCGGATCATCGACGCGGGCTCGCCCCGCATGCTGCTGGTCCGCGGCGGCCAGGTCCGCGACATGGTCCTCGACCCGCAGCTGCCGCTCGGCATGTTCGGCGACACCCGCTACGTCGAAGAACACGAAAGCCTCCAGGCGGGTGACCGCGTCTTCATCGTCAGTGACGGGGTGCACTCGGCCACCCGGCCGAACGAGGCCGCGTACGGTGAGCGCGAGTTGAGCCGTGCCATACGATCGACCCGGTTGCAGCCACCGGCCGAGGCCATCGGCAGCGTCATGCGGAGCCTTCGTGACTATCACGCGGGCGCCGAGTTCGTCGACGATGCGCTGATCGTCTGCCTCGACTGGTCGCCCAGAGCCGACCCGTGATCCCCGCGAGCCCCGGAGGACGACGTGCGGACCCGACCTTCACCGCACCCGGCTGGCAGTGACGACGCGGCCTCCGTGGCCGCCGCCCTGGTCGACGCCACGGGTCAGGCGCTGGTGCTCGCCACCAGCGCCGCCAACGACAACTCCGGCGTGTCCGCGGCCCAGTTGCGCGTCCTCGGCGTCGTCGACCAGGCCGGCTCGATCAACCTGACCCAGCTGGCGATCGCGCTGCACACCGCCCCCTCCTCGGCCAGCCGCCTCTGCGACCGTCTCGAGGCGGCCGACCTGCTCCGCCGCACCAACGACGACCGCGACCGGCGCGAGGTCTGGCTCGTCCTGACCCCGACGGCACGGCGGCTGCTGGACGGCCTGGGCCGCCAGCGTCAGGAGACGATCGCCGCGGTCCTGCGCCGTATGTCCCCGGACGACCGGGCCGCCCTCGTCCAGGGCCTCCAGTCCTTCTCCCACGCCGCCGGCACCCCGGTGGCCGACAGCTCCAAAGCCCAAGCCAGCTAGCTGTCAGCTGTTACCCGCCTGTCGCCGAAGGCGAAAGGCGGGTAACAGCTAACAGCTCGAACCAATGGTCGTCTTCGCGGGCGTCGGTGACCTCGGCGCCAGGGGCCCAGGCTTCGTAGAGGCCGCGTTCCACGCAGTGGGCGCCGAGGCGGGCGACCTGGTCCCCGTCCGGGCGGCTCAGTCGCAGGCGGAGCCAGTCGCCCTCCTCACGGATGACGGTGCACGGTGCGTTGCGCCAGGTGGCGGACGGGACGCGGCGGGCCAGGGCGTCGAGGGGGTAGCGGGCGGCGCGGGTCTTCGCCGCGACCCGGAACTCGCCGGGCGGGTCGACGATCGCCTCGTAGATGTTCTCGCGGTAGCGGCCCACGTAGCACGCCAGTGGCGTGGTGGTCGGGAAGTACTCCTGGTCGCCCGCGATCGTGTCGGGGAGCAGGTGGCGCCACTGGGGGCCGTGCATGCGGCTCCACGCCCGCTGCTCCGGCAGGTACGTGTACAGCGTGACCTCGGTGCCGTCGCCGGTGTAGGCGACCAGTGAGGTGTTCGCCGGGACGGGGAGCTCGGCCAGGTCGCGGGTGACGAACTCGGGCACGATGTGCCGGCCGCTGGGCGCGAAGCCGGTGCCGATGACGGGCGAGCCGAGCCGGTCGTGCGGCGGCATGGTGACGAGGCCACCGTACGAGTCGGCGAGCGGCACCTCGTAGTCCCACGGGTCGACGGCACGCCAGCGGATGGCGAACACCACGTCGTCCGAGGAGGGGGTGCCTTCGCTGAGGATCGCCAGGTCCTGCGGGGTCCGCAGGTGGGCGACGTCGAAGGCGCGGTAGCAGAAGCCGCTGATCGGCCAGCCGCGCAGGTGGCCGCCGAGCTGCCGGCCCGTCAGAAACTTGATCATGCGGGTGCCGCGGCGGACGGTGGCGGTGCGACGGATCGGGGCGAGGTGGCCGCTCGCCGACGGGGTCTGGGTGAGTTTGTGCAGGCCCGCCCAGTCCATGGCGCGGGTGACCGGCATCGCCAGCGGCTCGTCCTCGAAACCCGAGAGGCCGTCGAGCGAGGTGACGACGTCGGTGGCGTGCACGAAGCGCCGGAACGGCCAGCGGGCGCCCGGCCGCGGGTTGGGCAGGAAGCCGGGTCCGGGCTGCGCCGAGTACACCTCGAACGCGGCGCCCTGCGCGATCTCGTCGGCGGGGTACGTGGTCCCGTCGAGCGTCACGCTGTGGGTCGCCGACCCTGCCGTATGCCCGATGACTGTCACATTCGCGACGCTAAGGCGGGGTGGTGTGCCCCAGGTGAACGGAGCATGAACGCCGGACCGGGGGTGGCATGCTTAACGCCGATGAGTGAGCGAAGTGAGCGAATCATGTTGCAGCGCGCCGTGCCTCGCGGTGCCGGTGAGCGAAGCGAGCCGGCAGCGTGAGCGCGAGAGAACACAGCCGTCAAGGGGCGTTTCCCCCACCGACCGAGCCGTTGCCTGTGGCGGTGCTGGACAGTCATACCCACATCGACATCACGCTGAAGGGCCGAGCGGACGACGTCCCATCGACCGTAGCGGATGCGCTGGAGAAAGCCAAAGCCGCCGGCGTCGACCGTCTCGTCCAGGTCGGTGTCGACGTCGAGTCGTCGCGCTGGGGCGTACAGGTGGCGCAGGAGCACCCCGAGGTGGTGGCGACGGTCGCTCTGCACCCCAACGACGCGCCGAGGCAGAAGGACCTGGACGGCGCGCTGCGCGAGATCGAGCGCCTGGCCGCCCACCCGCGGGTCCGTGGCATCGGCGAGACCGGCCTGGACTACTTCCGCACCGGCGACGACGGGCGCAAGGCCCAGCACGAGAGCTTCCGCGCGCACATCGCGATCGCGAAGCGGCACGGCAAGACCCTGGTCATCCACGACCGCGACGCGCACGACGACATCCTGCGCGTCCTGGACGAGGAGGGCGCCCCCGACCAGGTCGTCATGCACTGCTTCTCCGGCGACGAGACGTTCGCCCGGGAGTGCCTCGACCGGGGGTTCCTGCTGAGCTTCGCCGGCACCGTCACCTTCGGCAACGCCGGCGACCTGCGGGCCGCGGCGGCCGTCACGCCGCTGGACGGGATGCTCGTGGAGACCGACGCGCCGTTCCTGACCCCGGTGCCGTTCCGCGGCCGGCCGAACGCCAGCTACCTGATCCCGTTGACGGTGCGAGCGCTCGCCGAGGTGACCGGGCACGACCTGGCGGCGTTGTGCGCCGCCATCTCCGCCAACGGCACCCGCGCGTTCGGGGAATGGCGATGACGCTGCTCGGCCCGGCGGAGATCCGGGAGCTCGCGGCGTCGCTCGGCGTCCGGCCGACCAAGCAGCTGGGGCAGAACTTCGTCCACGACCCCAACACGGTCCGGCGGATCGTGCGCGCCGCCGAGCTCACCGGCGACGACGTGGCCCTGGAGGTCGGCCCTGGGCTCGGCTCTCTCACGCTGGGCCTGCTGGAGGAGGCGGCCAAGGTCTGTGCGGTGGAGATCGATCCCGTGCTGGCGAAGGCGCTGCCGGACACCGTGCGCAGGTTCGCTCCCGAGCACGCCGGGAAGCTGCACGTGATCGAGGGCGACGCCCTGCGGGTCGACGTCGACGAGCAACCGACCGCGCTGGTGGCCAACCTGCCGTACAACGTCGCCGTGCCCGTCGTGCTGCACCTGCTGGCCACCCTGCCGTCGCTGCGCAAGGGCCTGGTCATGGTGCAGAAGGAGGTCGCCGACCGGCTCGTCGCCGGGCCCGGCAGCCGCGTCTACGGCGTCCCGAGCGTGAAGCTCGCCTGGTACGCGACGTCGAAGCTGGCCGGCAAGGTCCCGCCGAGCGTGTTCTGGCCGGTGCCGAACGTCGACTCGGGCCTGGTGGCGTTCACCCGGCGCGAGCCGCCCCAGGAAGACCGCAACGAGCCGTCCCAGGAAGACCGCAAGGCGACGTTCGCCGTGGTGGACGCCGCGTTCGCCCAGCGCCGCAAGACGCTGCGGGCCGCGCTCGCCGGATGGGCCGGTGGACCCGACGTCGCCGAGCGGATCCTGCGTGCCGCGGACGTCGACCCGGGCGCTCGCGGGGAGCAGCTCACGGTGCGGGACTTCACCCGCATCGCGAGCCAGCGGCAGTCGCAGGCGCCGCACGGGTAGGGTGCACCACGTGACCGAGCCGCTCTTCTCCGAAGATGACGAGGAGTTCGACCGGCCGCGCCTGGCCGCGCACGGACCGGTCCGGGTCCGCGTGCCCGCGAAGATCAACCTCCACCTGCACGTCGGCCCGTCCCGGCCGGACGGCTTCCACGAGCTGACCACCGTCTATCACGCGATCGGGCTGTACGACGAGATCACCGCCCGCCGCGGCGACACGCTGACGCTCACCATGGAGGGCGAGGGGACCGGCCACCTGTCGCTCGGCGAGGACAACCTCGTCGTCCGGGCGGCGCGGGCCCTGGCCGCCGAGACGGGCCATGACCCGCACGCCCGGCTGCACCTGAAGAAGCAGATCCCGATCGCCGCGGGGCTGGCCGGCGGCAGCGCCGACGCGGCCGCCGCGCTGGTCGCCTGCGACCAGCTGTGGGGGACCGGGCTGTCCCGCGACGACCTGGCCGGCATCGCCGCGACCCTGGGCTCGGACATCCCGTTCCTGGTCCTGGGCGGCACCGCGCTGGGCACCGGCCGTGGCGAGCTGGTCAGCCCGATCCTGACCGGCGGGCACGCCTGGCACTGGGTCCTGGCGGTGGCCGAGGAGGGCCTGTCGACCCCGACGGTCTACAAGACGTTCGACGAGCTGGGCGCGCAGAGCGAGGCCGGCCCGCCGGACGGGCTGATGGCGGCGCTGCGGCAGAAGGACCCCGACGTGCTGGCCGGGCACCTCGCCAACGACCTGCAGGCCGCGGCGCTGCACCTTCGTCCGGAGCTTCGAGGTGTACTCGACGCGGGGCTGGACGCCGGCGCCCTCGCCGGTCTGGTCTCCGGCTCCGGTCCGACCATCGTCTTCCTGGCCGAGGACGCCCGGCACGCCGCGCTGCTCGCGGCCGACCTGGAGGCCGCCAACTGCTGCCGCGCGGTGCGCACCGCCGTCGGTCCCGTGCCCGGAGCGAGAGTGCTGTAGATGGCCAACATCATCAACCTGGACAAGGTCGGCAAGACCTACCCGGCGGGGCGGATCTTCGACGAGGTGTCCCTCGGCGTCGACGACACCGACCGCATCGGTGTCGTCGGGCTCAACGGGGCCGGCAAGACGACCCTGCTGCGGATGCTCACCAAGGCGGAGGAGCCCGACGAGGGCCGCGTCACGCACCGCCGCGACCTGCGGGTGTCGGCCCTGCCGCAGAACCTGGACCTGCCGCCCACGGCGACCGTCCGCGACGTCATCATCGGCACCGCCTGGCTGCCCGCCGCGTTCGCCGCCGAGCACGAGTGGGCCGGCGACTCCGGCGTGCGCACCGTGCTCAACGGGCTCGGCATGCCGCACCTCGGCCTGGACGCGCCCGTCGGGCCGATGTCCGGCGGTGAGCGGCGCCGCATCGCGATCGCCGCGCTGCTGGTGCGCCCCGCCGACCTGCTGATCCTCGACGAGCCGACCAACCACCTCGACGTCGCCGGCATCGCCTGGCTGGCGCGGCACCTGCTGCAGCGCCGCGGCGCGCTCATGGTCGTCACCCACGACCGCTGGTTCCTCGACGCGGTCTGCACGACCACGTGGGAGGTCGCCGACGCGACCGTGCGCGCCTACGAGGGCGGCTACGCGGCCTGGACCCTCGCGCGGGCCGAGCGGCTGCGGGTCGCCGCCGAGACCGAGTCCCGCCGGCAGAACCTGCTGCGCAAGGAGATCGCCTGGCTGCGGCGCGGACCGCCGGCCCGGACCAGCAAGCCGAAGTTCCGCATCGACGCGGCCAACGCGCTCATCGCCGACGTGCCGCCCGCCCGCGACACGGTGTCGTTGCAGCGCCTCGCCGTCACCCGGCTGGGCAAGCAGGTCTACGAACTGTCCAAGGTGGATCTGCGAGCCGGAGCGCGGACCCTGCTGTCCGATGTGGACTGGCTGGTGGGACCCGGTGACCGGATCGCGATCCTCGGCGCCAACGGGGCCGGCAAGACGACCCTTCTGCGGGTTCTGGCGGGGGTACGGGATCCCGACGGCGGCCGGCTCCTGCGCGGCAGCACGGTGCGCGCCGCGTTCCTGTCGCAGGAGCTCAGGGAGCTGCCGTCCGGCCTGCGGCTGCTGGAGGCGGTCGAGGAGGTCGCCAAGCGGGTCAAGCTCGGCGACCGTGAGCTGACCGCGTCGCAGCTGGCGGAGGTCTTCGGCTTCACCGGCGCCCGGGTGTGGACGCCGGTGGCGGACCTGTCCGGCGGTGAGCGGCGCCGGCTGCAGCTGCTGCGCCTGCTCGCCACGGAGCCCAACGTGCTGCTGCTCGACGAGCCCACCAACGACCTGGACATCGACACCCTGGCGGCGCTGGAGGACCTGCTCGACTCGTGGCCGGGCACCATCGTGGTGGCCAGTCACGACCGGTACCTGGTCGAGCGGGTCGCCGACGTCGTCTACGGCATGTTCGGCGACGGGCACCTCGTCCACCTGCCGGGCGGGGTGGACGAATACCTGGAGCGCGTCGACGTCGCCGGGGAGGGCTTCGGCGCGGGGCAGGGCACCACGCCGTCCGCCGCCGGCAGGGACAAGGCCGCGGACCTGCGGGCGTCGGACAAGGACGCGCGGGCCGCGAAGAAGGAGCTGTCCAAGCTGGAGCGCAGCATGGACCGGCTCACCCAGAAGGAGGCGGCGTTGCACGCCCAGCTGGCGGAGCACGCCACGGACTACGCCCGGATCACCTCGCTGGACGCGGAGCTGCGCGCCGTACAGGAGGAGAAAACCCTCATCGAGGAGCAATGGCTCGCCCTCGCGGAGATCGCCGGGTGACCCGGCCCTAGAATGCGGTCATGGCCGCTCACTTTCCGATCAACCACCACCTCCGGCCCCTGTACCGGCTGCTGTGCGTCATCGCCGGTCTCTACATGCTGGTCTTCGGCGTGGTCGGATTCGTCCAGACGTCGGGCAACCAGTTCACCGGTCTGGACGGGGGCGAGTGGGTGCTGGGGCTGCGCACCAACCCCGCCTTCGCGCTGCTGTCGCTGGTCGCCGGTGTCGTCGTGCTCGGCGCCAACCTCATCGGGCGCAACCTGGCCCACCACGTCAACCAGCTGGCCGGCATCGTGCTGACGGTGGTCGGCATGGGCTCGCTCGCGCTGCTGCAGACCGAGGCCAACATCTTCGCGTTCTCGATGGTCAACGTGGTCGTCACGTTCATCCTCGCGGGCATCACCGGCACCGCCAGCCTCTACGACCGGGTCGGCAGCTCGTCCGCCGCCGACGCCGAGGAGCAGTTCCGGCACGGTCCCCGCACCGCCTGAAGGCACGGCCCGCGGGCGGCGCGAAGGCACCGCCCGCGCGGGGCGTGAAGGCACGACCCGGAAGCTTGGACCCGCTTCGCGTGAACGATCGAAGGCGGCGCCCCCTGAGGCGCCGCCTTCGTCGTCCTACTTGCCCTGGCCCGTGACGAGCGTGGGCTTGCCCTCCATGTTGGACAGGCCGTTCCAGGCCAGGTTGACCAGATGCGCCGCGACGACCTCCTTGCGGGGCTTGCGCACCTCCAGCCACCAGCGGCCGGTGAGCGCGACCATCCCTACGAGGGCCTGCGAGTAGAGCTCGGCGAGCTTCGGGTCGAAGCCGCGGCGCTTGAACTCCGAGCCGAGGATGTGCTCGGCCTGGTGTGCGACATCGTTGAGGACGCTCATGAAGTTGCCGGTCGGCGACATGACCGGCGACTCGCGGACCAGGACCCGGAAGCCGTCGGTCTCGTGCTCGATGTAGTCCAGCAGCGCCAGGGCCGCCTGTTCCAGCAGCTCGTGCGGGTGGCCCGCGGTCAGCGCGTTGGTGATGCGGTCGAGCAGGTTGCGCACCTCGCGGTCCACGACCACCGCGTAGAGCCCTTCCTTGCCGCCGAAGTGCTCGTAGACGACGGGTTTGGAGACCTTCGCGCGCGACGCCACCTCCTCGATGGAGGTGGCGTCGAACCCCCGCTCCGCGAACAGCGCCCGCCCGATGGCGATGAGCTGCTCGCGGCGCTGGGCGGCGGACATCCGCACCCGGGACTTCGGCGGTGGCACTGGGCTCGTCGAGCGCCGGACGTGCGGTGTTTCCTCCGGTAGGTCGGTCACCCGCTCATCGTGCCAGCCGCGCCGGACGTGGCGGCGACCCGCTTCGCATCGAGCCGGTCACGCTTCGGCCAGCGCACGTCCGTGGCCCAGCCGAGCTTCTCGAAGATCCAGATGAGCCGGGCGTTGATGTCGATCTGGCCCTTGTCGACCCCGTGCCGGGCGCAGGTGGGGTCGGCGTGGTGCAGGTTGTGCCAGCTCTCGCCGAAGGACAGGATGGCCAGGGGCCAGAAGTTGCTGGCCTTGTCGCCGTCGCGCGTGGAGAACGGGCGCTCTCCGTACACGTGGCAGATCGAGTTGATCGACCAGGTGACATGGTGCAGCAGGCCGATGCGGACGATCCCCGCCCAGAAGAACGCCGACAGCGCGCCCTGCCACGACCAGGTGACCAGGCCGGCGATGATCGCGGGCAGCGTCGCGGAGAGCGCCACGATCAGCGGGAAGAGCTTGTCGATGCGCCGGATGTCCTTGTCGGCCACGAGGTCGGGGGCGAAGCGCTCCCGGTTGGACAGCTCGCGGTAGAACAGCCAGCCCACGTGCGCGTAGAACAGTCCCTTGACCAGGCCGCCGAAGGACTCGCCGAAGCGCCACGGGGAGTGCGGGTCGCCCTCGCGGTCGGAGAAGGCGTGGTGGCGCCGGTGGTCGGCGACCCACTGGGTCGGGTTGCCCTCGATCGCGGTGCTGCCGGCGATCGTCAGCGCGATGCGCAGGCCACGGTTCGCCTTGAACGCGCCGTGGGTGAGGTACCGGTGGAAGCCCGACCCGATGCCGAGGCCGCCGATCACGTAGAAGACGGTGCCGAGGGCGACGTCGAGCCAGGTGAGTCCCCATCCCCAGGCGACGGGGACGGCCGCCAGGAGGGCGACGAACGGCAGGACCACGAAGCCCCAGAGGGCGACCAGGATCCCGATGCTCTGGCGGCCCTCGGTCAGGGCTCTCGGCCCACGCTCAGGGCTCTGACCAGGGACGGGATCTAGGAGTACAGCGGACATGGTACCTCTCAGGGGATCGACGCTACGCCTACGTCACCGTAACTTACGGAAGCGTAGGTTCGCCATACGAGCTCTGTGTCAAGCCGATTACCCGCGGTCTTGTGTGATCTTCGTCAGGAAAGATCGGCCGGACCGCCGACGGGGTGAGGGAACCAGCCTCGATACGAGCCGCAATGCCGCAACCGGTACGCTGCACACGCAGATCTTTGGGGTGTGGGGTAACGGCAGCCCGCAGGCCTTTGGAGCCTCGCAGTCCAGGTTCGAATCCTGGCACCCCAGCCACCTGACTACGATGAGGCGCACCGACACCGTCGAGGAGCGCGCCCGTGCGAAATGTGATCATCCTGGCCGCCGGCGAGGGAAAGCGGATGAAGTCGGCCCTGCCCAAGGTGCTGCACCCACTGCTCGGCCGGACCCTGGTGGGCCACGTGCTCGCCGCCGCCGAGGAGGCCATCGGCGGCGCCGCCACCGTGGTCGTCGGCCACGGCGGCGAGGTCGTCCGGGCCCATCTGGAGCAGATCGCGCCGGCCGCCGTGCCGGTCACCCAGATCGAGCGGCGCGGCACCGGCCACGCCGTGCGCATCGCGCTCGACGAGAGCCCGGACCTGACCGGCACCGTCGTCGTGCTCAACGGCGACATCCCGCTGCTGCGCGCGGAGACCCTCAGCGCGCTCGTGCACACGCACGAGAGCACCAAGGCCGCCGCCACCGTGCTGACCGCCGAGGTCGACGACCCCACCGGGCTCGGCCGCATCGTGCGCAACCGGGGCGGCGAGTTCGCCGCGATCGTCGAGGAGCGCGACGCCACCCCCGAGCAGCGGGCCGTCCGCGAGATCAACTCCGGGGCCTACGTGTTCGACGCGGAGCGGCTGCGCGAGATGCTCGGCAAGCTCTCCACGGACAACGACCAGGGCGAGGAATACCTGACCGACGTCATCGGCCTGCTCGCCGAGGCCGGCGCGCCGATCGTCGCGCACCGCGCCCCGGACGCCACGGAGACCCTCGGCGCCAACGACCGCGCCGAGCTCGCCGGGCTGCGGGCGCTCATGCGGGACCGGATCAACGACGAGTGGATGCGCGCCGGCGTCGCGATCGTCGACCCGGCGACCACCTGGATCGACGTCACGGTCACCCTGTCCCGCGACGTGGTCGTCGAGCCCAACACCCACCTGCGCGGCGCGACCCGCATCGGCGAGGGTGCGGTCGTCGGCCCCGACACGTCGCTCATCGACGTCGTCGTGGGGGAGGGCGCCGCCGTCATACGGACGCACGCGCTGTCCTCGGAGATCGGCCCGCAGGCGTCGGTCGGCCCGTTCGCCTACCTGCGCCCCGGCACGCGGCTCGGGCGCAAGTCGAAGATCGGCACGTTCGTCGAGACCAAGGCGGCCGACGTCGGCGACGGGGCGAAGGTCCCGCACCTGTCCTATGTCGGCGACGCCGAGATCGGCGAGGGCACCAACATCGGCGCCGCGACGGTCTTCGTCAACTACGACGGTGTGCAGAAGCGCCGCTCGGTGATCGGCGCGCACGCCCGCACCGGCGCGGACAACATGTTCGTCGCGCCGGTGCACGTCGGCGACGGTGCCTACACCGCCGCCGGCAGCGTGATCGTCAAGGACGTGCCGCCGGGCGCGCTCGGCGTCTCCCGGGCCCACCAGCGCAACATCGAGGGCTGGGTGGAGCGCAAGCGGCCCGGCACGGCCGCCGCGCAGGCTGCGCGCGACGCCCTCGCACGTGAACAAGACCACGTCGGCACCGGGCAGGTGGCCGACGTGGGGCAACCCGACGAACAATGAGCCCAACCACGAGATCGGGAGCGGGCGACCCTAATGGCCAGCATCAGTTCGGAGAACCGCAAGAACCTCATGCTCTTCTCCGGCCGGGGGTTTCCCGGGCTCGCTGAGGAGATCGGGGCGGTCCTCGGCATCGAGCCGACACCGATGGACGCCTACGACTTCGCCAGCGGCGAGATCTTCATCCGCTACCGGGAGTCGGTGCGCGGCTCGGACGCCTTCGTCGTGCAGTCGATGGTCGCGCCGATCAACGACTGGCTGATGGAGTGCCTGATCATGGTCGACGCGCTCAAGCGCGGCTCGACCAAGCGGATCACGGTCGTCCTGCCGTTCTACCCCTACGCGCGGCAGGACAAGAAGCACCGCGGCCGCGAGCCGATCTCCGCCCGGCTGGTCGCCGACCTGCTCAAGACGGCAGGCGCCAACCGGATCCTCACCGTGGACCTGCACACCGCGCAGATCCAGGGCTTCTTCGACGGTCCGGTCGACCACCTCTTCGCGATGAACACCCTGGCTGATCACATCGACGCCAAGTACGCGGGCCGCCCGATCACCGTGGTCGCGCCGGACTCCGGTCGGGTGCGGGTCGCGGAGCGGTGGACGGACCGCCTCGGCGGCTGCCCCCTCGCGTTCATCCACAAGACCCGCGACCCGCTGAAGCCCAACCAGGTGGTGGCCAACCGGGTCGTCGGCGAGGTCGAGGGCCGGGTCTGCCTGATCGTCGACGACATGATCGACACCGGCGGCACGATCGTCAGCGCCGCGGACATCCTCTTCCAGGAGGGTGCCGCCGACGTCATCGTCGCCGCCACCCACGCGGTGCTGTCCGACCCGGCGTGCGACCGCCTCGCCGCCAGCCGGATCAGCGAGGTCGTGGTGACCAACACCCTGCCACTCCCGAGTGACAAGAAGGTCGACAAGATCACCCAGCTCTCGATCGCCCCGCTGCTGGCCCGCGCCATCCGCGAGGTGTTCGACGACGGGTCGGTCACGACCCTTTTCGGTGGTCTGTCCTGATCTTCCGGCGGACCCGTCGGCCCGTCCGGTTGGACGCAGGCGCGTGATCTGCACAACCGGACGGGTGCAGTGTGAGGGTGCTCGGGAGTCTCGGGTAAGCTAGTGCGGTTGCCACGGCGAGGGTGCTCCAAGGGCCGGGCGTGCGATCCAGCGACCACCGCGAAGCGGTCGCCGGGTGAGCATGACGGCCATCGGGCTCCGTGATCGACGCGGTGCTCCGGGCCTGTGCCCCGGGCGCCTCCTCGCCCGAGCGCCGCACCACGACAACTGTTACCGGTCGCGCCGGCCGGTGCCCGCCGCACAACCGCATCAGGAGTTTTTGCCGTGTCCGAGGTAAAGATCAGCGCCGAGCCCCGCACCGAGTTCGGCAAGGGTGGTGCCCGCCGCACGCGCCGGGCCGGCAAGGTGCCCGCCGTGCTGTACGGCCACGGCGAAGCCCCCCGCCACATCGCCCTCCCCGCCCGCGAGTTCGCCGCCGCCATCCGGCACGGCGGCAAGAACCAGATCTTCAACATCGACATCACCGGCGGCGGCACCGCGCTCGCCCTGCCGAAGGCCATCCAGCGCGACCCGATCAAGGACACCTACGAGCACGTCGACCTGCTCATCGTGCGCCGCGGCGAGAAGGTCACCGTCGAGATCCCGGTCCACCTGACCGGTGAGGCCGCCCGCGACACGCTCGTCATGGTGGAGAACACCACGCTCGCCATCCTGGCCGACGCGACCAAGCTGCCCGAGTTCGTCGAGGTCTCCATCGCGGGCCTCGAGGCCGGCAGTCGCGTCACCGCCGGTGACGTCCAGCTGCCCGCCGGTGCGGAGCTGGCCGCCGACGCCGAGACCGTCGTCGCCGTCGTGTCCGCCGCCCCGACCGCCGAGGCGCTCGAGGGCGAGACCGCGGAGGCCCCCGCCGCCGAGGTCGAAGAGGCCGAGGCGACGCCGGAGACCGCCGACGCCTGAGCCGGTTCGTTCAAGGTCGCGGGCGCCCGAGGGCACCCGCGACCTTGCCGTATGTCAGGGGACCGCCAGGCGCCGCACGAGCCGGAACGCGGCGTGCCGGTCGGCGTGGTGGACACGAGGGCGGGCACCGTGCCCGGCCGGATGAGGACCCGATGACCGGAACCGCTGAGGGGACACGATGACCGACACCGCGCCCTGGCTGATCGTCGGGCTGGGCAACCCTGGCCCGGAGTACGCGCGCCACCGGCACAACGTGGGCTTCATGGTCGCCGACCTGATCGCGCAGCGGGCCGGGCTGCGCTTCTCTCGGCACCGCCGGGTCGCCGCCGACGTCGCCGAGGGCCGCCTCGGCATCGGCGGGCCGCGGGTGGTGCTGGTGAAGCCGATGACCTTCATGAACCTGTCCGGCGGGCCGGTCGCCGGGCTGGCGCAGTTCTACAAGGTGCCGGTCGCCCAGGTGATCGCCGTGCACGACGAGCTCGACGTGCCCTACGAGCAGCTGCGGCTCAAGCAGGGCGGCGGCGAGGGCGGCCACAACGGGCTGCGGTCCATGTCGCAGTCGCTGGGCAGCAAGGACTACGTGCGGGTGCGCTTCGGCATCGGCCGCCCGCCCGGCCGGCAGAACCCGGCCGACTTCGTGCTGTCCGACTTCGGCACGGCGGAGCGCAAGGAGCTCGACTTCTTCGTCGACCGCGCCGCCGACGCCGTGGAGATGGTAATCGAGCGCGGGCTCGAGCCGGCCCAGAACCAGTATCACGCGTCGTAACGGCCCGGTTGTCCATCGGCTGTCCGGTCTGAACCATGCATGCCGTTCCGTGTGGCGCCGTGACGCATGTCCGAGTTGCACGTTGTACTCCAAGTCGCACCTTTTGCAAAGAAGGCGGACTTGAGGAGGCGTGCGTGGCTGTCGACAGCGGGCGAACGCGGGACGGCTTCCACCGCCCGGCACACTCGCGCCCAGAGGATCGCCCCGGCGGCGTCCGCCGCGGGGAGCGCGCCGACGACCTGCGCCACCCTCTGCGCACCGACGCCCTGATCAACGGTGATCGCTCCTTCGGGACGCGGAACGACGATCACAAGGGCGCGCCGCGGGAAGGCGGTGACGGGCCTGCGATTCCCACGCGTGACCGGCCCGTCGGGGTGCGGAACGACGATCACGAGATCGCCGCCCGGCAGCCGCGCGCCGCCGGTGCCCGCAGGGACGAGCGTCCCGGCGGGTTGCGGTGGGAGGAACGGCCGGGCGGCAGGCGCCGCGAGGATCGCTCCGGTGGTCTGCGCCGCCCCGAGCGGCAGAGCAACGCACTGCAGTCGGACCAGCGCCCCGCTGACCAGCGCGTCGAGCCGGTCGAGCGGCAGGTGGTCCGCAGGCGGCCCAGCCCGATGAGCGGCGGCGCCGTCCGGCGGCCCGAGCGGATGCCGTCCGCGGCGGCCCGCACCGCCGCCGCCCCCGTGTCGCCGGCCCCCGGACCACCCGTCCCGCCCGCGCACGTCTCCGCCCAGCTCGAGGCCGAGGTGGAGGAGGCCGTCAGTCAGGCGGCCACGTTCGTCCCGGCGGCGGACCCCCGCAAGCCGGAGCCCGCGCTGGAGCCCACGAGGGCGCCGCGGCACCGGGCCCGCTGGGCATGGGAGGGCCGTTACCTGCGGACCCTGCTGCTGACCGACAGCGTGATCGGGGTCCTCGCCGGGCTGTTCGCGTTCGAGGTCCGCTTCGGCTCGGTGCTGACCAACTACAACAGCCGGTACGCGCTGCTGTCCGCGCTCCTGCCGGTCGCGTTCACCGCGACGCTCGCCGCGAACCGTGCCTACGAGAAGCGCTACCTGTTCGTCGGCACCGACGAATACCAGCGGGTCCTGCGGGCCGGCCTGGCGCTGACCGCCGCGACCATCGTCGGCGCCTACGCCGCGGAGATCGAGATCGCCCGCGGCTGGTTCGCGCTCGCGCTGCCGCTGGTCACGTTCGGCTGCCTGGCCGCGCGGTTCGTGCTGCGGCAGCTGCTGCACCGGGCCCGCAAGACGCGCGGCGCCTGCATGCGGCGGGTCGTGGTGGTCGGGCACGAACTGGCGGTCGAGGCGATGACCCGGCAGCTGTGCCGGGAGCGGTATCACGGGCTGAAGGTCGTCGGCGCCTGCCTCGCCGCCAAGGGCAGCGTGCAGGGCGTGCCGGTGCTGGGCACGTTCGACGAGATCGCCGGGGCGGTCCGCCGGGCGAGGGCCGACACGGTGCTCGTCCTGTCGTGCCACGAGCTGGACGGGCACGCGCTGCGCCGGCTCGCGTGGCGCCTGGAGCGCGACGACATCGACCTGATCGTGGCCAGCACCCTGATCGACGTCGCCGGCAGCCGTACCACCATCCGGCCCGTCGACGGACTGCCGATGCTGCACGTGGAGCATCCCACGCTCACCGGCGCGCGGCGGGTCCTCAAGGCGGTCGTCGACCGGGTCGGCGCCGTCGTCCTGCTGGTCGCGTTGAGTCCCCTTCTGGCTGGTCTCGCGCTCGCGGTTCGCGCGGAGTCCAAAGGGCCGGTACTGTTTCGTCAAGTACGGGTTGGAAAAGACGGCCATGAGTTCGTGATCGTCAAGTTCCGCACCATGCACACGGACGCCGAAGCCCGCCTCGCCGAGCTGCGGCACCTCAACGAAGTCGACGGCGCGCTGTTCAAACTGCGCAACGACCCACGGGTCACCCGCGTCGGACGGTTTCTGCGCAAGTTTTCGCTCGACGAGCTGCCCCAGCTGCTCAATGTGCTCGGGGGCAGCATGTCACTGGTCGGGCCGCGCCCGCCGCTGCCGGAGGAGGTCGCCGTGTATCCGGACGACGCCCGGCGCAGGCTGGCCGTGCGGCCCGGGATGACCGGCCTCTGGCAGGTGTCCGGCCGGTCGGACCTATCGTGGGACGAAGCGGTCCGCCTCGACCTGCAGTATGTGGAGAACTGGTCGCTGTCGCTCGACCTGGTGATCATGCTGCGGACGTTGAGCGCGGTGACCCGAGGGGCTGGAGCGTACTGATGACCGATCTGCCACCCGCCACCGACGGCGGGTTCGCCCGCTGGCTCGCCCAGCGCGCCGGCGACCTGCTGCTCAAGTTGCGCGAGGAGATGGGGTACGGCGACCCGGCCGCCCTGCGTAAGGCCGGTGACCAGCTGTCGCACGAGCTGCTGGTCGCCCAGCTGGAGCGCTGGCGCCCGGCCGACGCGGTCCTGTCCGAGGAGGGCGCCGACAGCGCCACCCGGCTGGGCGCCGACCGGGTCTGGATCGTCGACCCGCTCGACGGCACCCGCGAGTTCGGCGAGGACGGTCGCGCCGACTGGGCGGTCCACGTCGCCCTGTGGGGCCGCACGTCCGCGCGGATCACCGAGTATGCGGGCGACGGCACCCCGCGGCCGGAGCGCTCCGCCGGTTGGGGCCGGCTCCTCGCGGGCGCGGTGGCCCTGCCGGCGCAGCACTGCGTCCTCGGCACCGACACGCCGCCGCCGTTCCCGCCGATGCCGGGTGTGCAGGGCGAGCCGATCCGCCTGGCCGCCAGCCGCACCCGCCCGCCGGCGCTGCTCGCGGCGCTCGCCGAGCGCCTGCCGATCGAGCTGGTGCCGATGGGCTCCGCCGGTGCGAAGATCGCCGCGGTGATCGACGGCGCGGTCGACGCCTATGTCCACGCCGGTGGTCAGTACGAGTGGGACTCCGCCGCCCCGGTCGCTGTGGCGGTCGCCACGGGTCTGCATGCTTCCCGGATCGACGGGACTACGTTGGAATACAACCAGCCCGACCCACGGTTGCCTGACCTGGTGGTGTGTCGGAAGGCACTGGCGCCTCAGTTGCTGGCCGCGATCAGCGCGTCTGCCGCTTCCTAGGGAAAGGTTTCCGCCAACCATGAGTCGCGCGCCCTACCGCGTCTCGCATCTGGACGCTCTCGAGGCCGAGAGCCTGTTCATCATGCGTGAGGTGGTCGCCGAGTTCGAGCGTCCGGTCCTGCTGTTCTCCGGCGGCAAGGACTCGATCGTCATGCTCCGCCTCGCCGAGAAGGCGTTCGCGCCGGGCCGGATCCCGTTCCCGGTCATGCACGTCGACACCGGGCACAACTTCCCGGAGGTCCTCGCGTACCGCGACCGCCGGGTCGGCGAGCTCAACGTGCAGCTCATCGTGGCGAGCGTCCAGGAGGCGATCGACAGCGGCCTCGTGCGCGAGTCCGGCGACGGCATGCGCAACCGGATCCAGACCCCGGTCCTGCTGGAGGCCGTCGAGAAGTACCGCTTCGACGCGCTGTTCGGCGGCGCCCGCCGCGACGAGGAGAAGGCCCGTGCCAAGGAGCGCGTGTTCAGCTTCCGCGACGACTTCGGCCAGTGGGACCCGCGCAACCAGCGGCCCGAGCTGTGGGCGCTCTACAACGCCCGCATCGCGCCCGGCGAGTCGATCCGCGTGTTCCCGCTGTCCAACTGGACCGAGCTGGACGTCTGGCACTACATCGCCCGCGAGGCCATCGACCTGCCGGACATCTACTTCGCGCACGACCGCGAGGTCGTCGACCGCAACGGCATGTTCTACGCGATCAACGAGTTCCTGCCGCTGAAGGCGGGCGAGAAGCCGTTCGTGGAGCGGGTCCGCTACCGCACCGTCGGCGACGCGTCCTGCACCGCGGCGGTCCGCAGCGACGCGGACACGATCGACAAGGTCATCGACGAGGTAGCCGCGACCCGCATCACCGAGCGCGGCGCGACCCGCGGCGACGACAAGGTCAGCGAGGCGGCCATGGAAGACCGCAAGCGTGAGGGGTATTTCTAAGATGACCGCCGTTGTTGAGACCCCCGCACAGCGGCAGATGGACCTGCTGCGGTTCGCGACCGCCGGTTCCGTCGACGACGGCAAGTCGACCCTCATCGGCCGGCTGCTGTACGACTCGAAGGCGATCTTCACCGACCAGCTGGAGGCCGTCGAGGCGACCTCGCGCTCGCGCGGCGACGAGTACACCAACCTCGCGCTGCTGACCGACGGCCTGCGGGCCGAGCGGGAGCAGGGCATCACCATCGACGTGGCATACCGCTACTTCGCGACCCCGCGGCGGAAGTTCATCATCGCCGACACGCCGGGGCACATCCAGTACACGCGCAACATGGTGACCGGAGCCTCCACCGCGGACCTGGCGCTGATCCTGGTCGACGCCCGCAAGGGCCTGGTCGAGCAGTCCCGGCGGCACGCCTTCCTGTGCTCGCTGCTGCGCGTGCCGCACCTGGTGCTGTGCGTCAACAAGATGGACCTCGTCGACTACTCGCAGGAGGTGTTCGAGCGGATCGCCGACGAGTTCACCTCGTTCGCCGCGAAGCTCGAGGCGCCCGACCTGACGGTCGTCCCGATCTCGGCGCTGCACGGCGACAACCTGGTCACCCGGTCCGAGAAGATGCCGTGGTACGAGGGCCCGTCGCTGCTGCACCACCTGGAGCACGTGCACATCGCCTCGGACCGCAACCTGGTCGACGTGCGCTTCCCGGTGCAGTACGTGATCCGGCCGCAGTCCACGACGGTCGCGGACTACCGCGGCTACGCCGGTCAGGTCGCCTCGGGCGTCCTGAAGCCCGGCGACGAGGTCATGGTGCTCCCGTCCGGCTTCACCACGAAGATCACGCACATCGAGACGGCCGACGGGGAGCTGCAGGAGGCCTACCCGCCGATGTCGGTGACGATCCGGCTCGCCGACGAGATCGACATCGCCCGCGGTGACCTGATCTGCCGGCCCAACAACGCGCCGGCGGTCGCCCAGGACATCGAGGCGATGATCTGCTGGATGGACGAGTCCCGCCCGCTGACGGTCGGCGCGAAGTACTCCATCAAGCACACGACCCGCGCGGCCCGTGCCGTTGTCCGTGGCCTGCAGTACCGGCTCGACGTCAACACGCTGCACCGCGACGAGTCGGCGACGTCCCTGGCGCTCAACGAGATCGGCCGGGTCAAGCTGCGCACCACGGTGCCGCTGCTCGCCGACGAGTACCGGCGCAACCGCACCACCGGCGGCTTCATCATCATCGACGAGGGGACCAACCGCACCGTCGGCGCCGGCATGATCATCGAGGCCGGCTGAGGCTCGAGGCGAAGCATGGGGGGGTGCGGGGTGGGAACCCCGCACCCCGACCCGCCGCCTGCGGTGGGGCAGCCGGCGACAGCTTCCTCTATGGCTGGCGCGGGTTCCTCTACGGCTGGCGCGGGCGGATCACCGACACCCGCGCCACCCGGCGGCCCTCCACCGTGCCGACGTGCAGGTGCCAGCCGTCGTGCCGCACCTCGTCGCCGGTCCTCGGCAGCCGGCCCAGGCGGGCCATGACGAAGCCCGCGATCGTCTCGTACGGTCCAGTGGGGAGCACCAGACCGGTCCGCTCGGCGAGGTCCGCGAGGTTCAGGCGGCCGTCCACCTCCGCCGGCTCCTCCGGCGCGGGCGGCGCGTCGTACTCGTCGTGGATCTCACCGACGAGCTCCTCGATGAGGTCCTCCAGGGTCACGATGCCCGCGGTGCCGCCGTACTCGTCCATGACGACCGCCAGGTGGTGGCCCTCCCGGCGCATCTCGGACAGCGCGGACAGGACCCGCTTGCTCGCCGGGAGCCGCTTCACCTCGCGGGTCAGCTCCCGCAGGCGCAGGCACGGGTCGACCGCGGGCAGCAGTGTCAGGTCGCGCACGTGGACGAAGCCGAGCACGTCGTCCTGGTCGCCGTCGATGACCGGAAACCGCGAGTGCCGGGTGGCCCGCACCGTCGTCACCGCCTCCGCGACCGTCAGGCCCGCGTCGAGGAACAGCACCTCGGTGCGCGGGACCATCACCTCCCGGACGTGTCCGGTGCCGGTGCCACTGGCGATCAGGGTCCGCAGCTCGGCCTCGCTGACGTCCGCGGGCCCGTTGGTAGCGTGAAGCCGATGTGCCCAGCGGCTCAGCAGACGCGCGACGGCGTGTCTCATGGTTCCGGGGCCGAGCTCCGGCATGCCGGAATTGTAGGCGGCGGGCACCCCACCGTTCACTGTCGACGTGTAAATTTGTTGGTTCCTGATGACTTTTGGAGGAACACCGTGAAACTGCTCGTCACCGGGGGCGCCGGCTACATCGGCAGCGTCGTCACCGCCCTGCTGCTGGACGCCGGTCACGACGTCACAGTGCTCGACGACCTCTCCACCGGCCACGAGTCGTCCGTGCCGCAGGGCGCGGTCTTCGTCCGCGGCCGGGTCCACGACGGGATCGGCGACGTGCTGACCCGCGACGCCGCGTTCGACGGCGTGCTGCACTTCGCCGCGTTCATCGCCGCCGGCGAGAGCGTGCAGAAGCCCGAGAAGTACTGGGAGAACAACACCGTCGGCACGCTGCTGCTGCTGGACGCGATGCGCGCCGCCGGCACCCGCCGCCTGGTCTTCTCCTCCACGGCCAACGTCTACGGCGACCCCGACGTCGTGCCGATCCCGGAGACCGCCGCGGTGCGCCCGCCGAACCCGTACGCGACCTCGAAGCTCGCCGCCGACCACGCGCTCACCGGCGAGGCCGTCGGGCACGGCATCTCCGCCGTCAGCCTCCGCTACTTCAACGTCGCCGGCGCCCTGCGCCGCCCGGACGGCTCCATGATCGGGGAGCGGCACGACCCGGAGACGCACCTGATCCCGATCGCGCTGCAGGTCGCCCTCGGCCGCCGGGAGAAGCTCCAGCTCTTCGGCGACGACTACGACACCCCCGACGGCACCAACGTCCGCGACTACATCCACGTCGGCGACCTCGGCGCGGCGCACCTCCTCGCCCTGGGCACCATGGACGGCCCGGGCCACCGCGTCTTCAACCTGGGCAACGGCACCGGCTTCTCCAACCGGCAGGTCGTCGAGGTCGTCCGCGAGGTCACCGGCCACCCGATCCCGGTCGAGATGGCGCCCCGCCGCCCCGGCGACCCCGCGCAGCTGGTCGCCGCCTCCGACAAGGCGAGGTCCGAGCTGGCCTGGACCCCGCGGTTCGCCGAGCTGTCGACGATGGTCCAGGACGCCTGGGACTTCATCCGCGGCTGAGTTCCGCGGCTGAGTTCCGCGGCTGGGTTCCGCGGCTGGGTTCCGCGACTGGGCTATTGGGCGTCCAGCTTCTGCCAGGTGGTGCCGTCGACCGAGTAGGCCGTGTAGATCGTCGACATCCCGTAGGCGATCCACCCGGCCTGCGTCCTCGCCAGGCGGTCGGTCGGGTGCAGGCCGGTCACCCGCTGCCAGGTGCCGCCGCGGTCGGTGGAGACCAGCCAGTGGCCGTCGCCGTCGACGATGAGGAGGCGGTCGTCCAGCAGCGGGACCAGGTCGCCGCCGATGGTCGTGGCGGTGAGCGGCCGGGGCGGGGCGAAGGTCGCGCCGCCGTCCGAGGACGCGGCGACGCCCACCAGGGCCGGCGGCGTGGTGGTGGGGTCCGTCAGCGCCGCGTAGACGTCCCGGCCGAGGAACGACACCCGCGCCGTGCCGGTGCCGGGGAAGGTCGTCGAGGCCCACGTGGCGCCCCCGTCGCGGGACACCGCCACCGCCGGGTGGCCGCCGTCCGTCCCGCCGACCCACCAGGAGCCGTCGCCGGCTCGCACCGGAGCGACCCAGGCGGCACCGATCGGCGGCTGGGCGGGCGGCGCGATCAGCGTCGTCCCGTCGTGCAGCAGCGCCATGACCCGCCCGTCGCGCAGGACGAGGCGGGCGTCACCGGGCAGGACGGCGGTGGTGGGCGCGTCGTCGGCGGTGTCCCACGCGGCGCCGTCCTCGCTGCTCGCCCGGCCCGGCCCGCCGATCAGCGTGATCCGCGAGCCGGTGACGACCAGCGAGAGCGCGTCACCGGCGTCGGGGACGCCGAACGCGCCGGGTGCGCGCTGCGTGCTCCACGTCCGGCCGCCGTCGGTCGAGGCGCTGACCCAGGCGGTGCAGGAGCCGGCGCACTCCTTCGTCAGCAGGAACCCCCGGTCGGCGTCGATGAACTCCGCGTCCACGATCTTCCCGGGCAGGTCCCGGGGCAGGCCCGGCAGCCCGTTGACGGTGATGCCGCCGCCGGACCAGACACCTCCGGGCGGTGCCGGCGACGACGCGGCGACCTGCGGCGCGGGGGTCCCGCGAGGGATCAGGAACGAGGAGGCGGCCAGCGCGACCAGCGCGACCAGGGCGACCGCGCCGGCCCGGACGGCGCGCCGCCGGCGGCGCAGGACGCGGGCCCTGGCGGTGATCGCGGCCATGGGCGGCTGGGTGAAGTCGAGTCGCTGGGCGCGGAGCAGGGTCTCCAGCTCGTCAGGCATGACGCACCTCCTTCGCGGGTGCGGGGCGGTAGCCGGGCAGCCGCTCGGCGAGGGCGGCCCGCCCGCGGGACAGCCGCGACTTGACGGTGCCGCCGGGCACGCCGAGCGCGGCGGAGATCTCCTCGACGCTGAGGTCGGCGTAGTAGTGCAGCACGATGACCTCCCGGTAGGTGCGGGGGATGGCGTCGAGGGCCTCGGTCAGATCGGTGCGCTCCGGCGAGGGGCCGGCCTCGACGTGCCGCTGGACGGCGCGCTCGCGGAGCAGGATCAGGTCGAGCAGTTTCCGCCGGCGCCAGCGGCGGCGGACGACGTTGACCGCCACGGTGCGCAGCCACGCCTCGGGGTTGTCGATGCCGGTGAAGCCGCCGGGGCGGGCGGCGGCGCGGGCGAACGCCTCCTGCACCACGTCCTGGGCCTCGGTCAGGTCGGTCGTGAACGCGTAGAGCTGCGTCACCAGCCTGCGGTAACAGGCGTGGTAGACCCCCTCGAGCTCGCTCACACCGCTCACGATCCCCGACACCGGCCGCCGGTTCCACGCGAACCGCGGTCAGTTGGGCAGCATGGTCCCGGACATCGTCGCGGCGGGCCACTCGCGGCCGTCGACGGAGAGCCTGGGCTGGCCGCCGAGCGAGGCGTAGCCGTTGCTGACGGCGTCGATCGGGCCGCCCGGCCCGGCGACGATCCCGAAGCGCTCGCCGTCGGGACTGTCCAGGTAGACGGTCTCGGAGCTGCCCTCGACCCACAGCACCACGGACCGGTCCGGGCGGACCGCCGCGCCGAAGGGACGGCCGTTGAGGGCGCCGTCGTTGTTCAGGGGCGCCGGCAGCTCGATCTTGGTGCTCACCTCCTGCCAGGTGCGGCCGGCGTCGCGGGTACGGAAGTGCCGGATGCCCTTGCTGTAGCGGATGAACGCGTAGGCCGTGACGCCGTCGCCGGTGGTCACGGTCGGCGCGTCGATGCCCGCTGGCGCGTTGAGGGTGACGGCCTGCCAGTGCCGGCCCTGGTCGGCGCTGACCGCGACCGCGGGGGCGCCGGTGTGCAGGTCGGTGCCGGTGACCCACCAGCCGGCCGCGGCCGGCAGGTCGCCGACGAGGGCCCGCCGGGCCATCGGCGGCTGGTCGACGAGCAGGCTCAGGGCGCCGTTGTCCTGCCGGACGCCGAAGAGGTCGCCGTACTGCACCAGCTGCACCGCCTGGTCGCCGGTGGCGAGCGTCTCGCGGGTCTCCGGCCCGATGACCGGGCCGCTGGCCACCGGGCCGGCGTCGGGGTCCTTGGCGGCCTCGTCGATGCGGAACTTGACGCTGGTGCGCGATCCGCCGCTGACCTCGGCGCTGAGCATGAACGTCTGCGGGGACATGCGGACCAGCTCGACGTGGTCGAGCTTGTCCAGCGGGCTGGTGCGCAGCGCGTCGGTGACGAACGGGACGCGGCGGTGCGCGGTCTCGACCCGGAGCATGATCACCTGCAGGTTGCACCGGCGGGCCTGGGGCGCCTCGTCGCAGATGTCGATGGCCGCGACCACGCCGCCGGGCAGGTCGCCGGCGGCCGCCCGGATCGACCGGGTCGTCTCGAAGGAGCCGCTCGGCGGGGCGGACGCCGTCGGCAGCGGGCTCCAGGGGTCGCCGATGTCGGGGTTGGGGCCGAGGGCGGCGGGGGTCGGCCGGCCGAACACGCCGGCGAGGGCGACGGGCGCGAACACGGCGAGCGTGCCGACGAGGGCGCCGACGACGGCCATCCGGTCGCGCCTGCGGACCCGGCCCGCACGGCGGGACAGCAGGCTGAAGTCGGGCATCCACGTCGCCGACTCGACCTGCGCACGGAGGGTGCGGAAGTCCAGGTCAGGGCGCATCTCGCAGCTCCTGGACGTCGGGTTGGGCAAGGGCTGCGGGACGGCGGCGGGGACCGTCGGCCCGGTAGTCGATCCTGGGGTCGGCCTCGGTGTCGCTGAGCAGGGTGGCGAGCATGGCGCGGCCGCGCGACAGGCGCGCCTTCACCGTGCCCACCGGCACGCCCAGGGCGTCGGCGACCTCGTGGACGGACATGTCGGCCAGGTGGTGCAGCACGATCGTCTCCCGCGTCGCCTGCGACAGCTGCTGCAGCGCGGCGACGAGGGCGACCCGGTTCGGGTCGACGCCGGGGACGCTCTCCACCGGGCGGGCGACCCGCCCGCTGCGGACCAGCGTGTCGAACAGGCGGCGGCGCCGCCAGCGGGTCCGGGCGAGATTCATCGCGACGGTGCGTAACCACGCCTCCGGGTCGGCGACGTCGAGGAACTGCCGGGGCCGGGCGAGGGCGCGCGCGTAGGCCTCCTGGACCAGGTCCTGGGCCTCGGCGTGGTCGCCGGTGAGCGCGTAGAGGGCGGCGACCAGTCGCCGGTAGTGCGCCTCATACGCGTCACGGACGGCTTCGCGTGCCTCGAGCTCTTCACCCACCCCGTCACCCCCTCACCGATGAAGACCTCTGTGTCGCGCTCCCGGTTGCGCCACCGCTGTGGTGGTGCTGACAGAATGGCGCGCATGTCGTCGTCCGTCAGCACCGCCCGGCCTCGGGTGCTCTCCGGGATCCAGCCCACCGCCGACTCGTTCCATCTGGGGAACTATCTCGGTGCGCTGCGCAACTGGGTGGCGATGCAGGACACGCACGATACGTTCTACTGCGTCGTCGATCTGCACGCGATCACCGCGGGCCACGACCCGGCGCTGCTGCGCAAGCGCACCCGGGTGAGCACGGCGCAGCTGCTGGCGGTCGGGCTCGAGCCGGAGCGGTGCACGCTGTTCGTGCAGAGCCATGTGCCGCAGCACGCGCAGCTCGGCTGGGTGATGGGCTGCATCACCGGCTTCGGCGAGGCCAGCCGGATGACGCAGTTCAAGGACAAGTCCCAGAAGCAGGGTGCGGACCGCTCCAGCGTCGGGCTCTTCACCTACCCGATCCTCCAGGCGGCCGACATCCTGCTGTACCAGGCGGACGCGGTGCCCGTCGGCGAGGACCAGCGGCAGCACCTGGAGCTGACCCGCGACCTGGCGCAGCGCTTCAACACCACGTTCGGCCCGACGTTCACCGTGCCGGCGCCGTACATCATCAAGGACACGGCGAAGATCACCGACCTGCAGGAGCCGACGGCGAAGATGTCGAAGTCGGCGTCGACCGCGGCCGGCCTGGTCGAGCTGCTCGAAGACCCGGCGAAGGCCGCGAAGAAGATCAAGTCGGCGGTCACCGACACCGGCCGCGAGATCATCTTCGACCAGGCCGCCAAGCCGGGCATCTCCAACCTGCTCACGATCTACTCGGCGCTGACCGGGCGGAGCATCGAGGACCTCGTCGCCGCCTACGACGGCAAGGGCTACGGCGACCTGAAGAAGGACCTCGCCGAGGTCGTGGTGGAGTTCCTGCGCCCGATCCAGCAGCGCACCAACACCTATCTGGAGGACCCCGCGCAGCTGGACAAGCTGCTCGCGATCGGCGCCGACAAGGCCCGCACGGTCGCCGCGGCCACCCTGAGCACGGTCTACGACCGGATCGGGTTCCTCGCACCGGGTGCTGCGCACTGACGTGGCGCGCGAGCGGACCACCATCGGCGTCGCGATCGACCTCCCCGACCCGTGGGGCAGCGAGCTCACCGCCGCCCGGCTCGCCGCGGGCGACCCGGCCGCCGCGCACGTGCCCGCGCACGTGACCCTGCTCGGCCCGACCGTCGTCGCCGCCGCGGACCTGCCCGCGATCGACCGGCACCTCACCGGCGTCGCGGCCCGGCACAGCGCGTTCGAGGTGCGGCTGCGCGGGACCGGCACGTTCCGGCCGCTGACCCAGGTGGTCTTCGTGGCGGTCGCGGCCGGCATCAGCGAGTGCGAGCGGCTGCACGAGGCCGTGCTGGGCGCCGCCGCGATCGAGACGTCGGTGCCGTTCCCGTACCACCCGCACGTGACGGTCGCGCACAACGTGGCGCCGGAGGCGCTCGACGCCGTCTTCGCCGACCTCGCCGGCTACGAGGCGGTCTTCGCCGTCGACGGCTTCGCGCTCTTCGAGCACGACGAGGGCGGTCGATGGCGGTCGCACGCGAAGTACCGGCTGTCGCCGCGCCGGTCCGCCGCCGATCAGCGACGATAGAACTGTGAGCCTGCTGGACCGGCTGGAAGCCGGCTTCGACCGGGCGGTGGCCGCCGGCCGCCGCCGCTCCCGCGTGTTCGACCACGTCTGGCGGGCCCAGGAGCGCTACTTCGACGTCGACGCGGCCCGCCTGGCCGCCGCCACGGCCTATTACGGCTTCTTCGCCGTCTTCGCGATGGTGGTCGTGGCGTTCTTCATCCTCGGCCGGGTGCTCGGCGGCAACGACGCCGTCGTCGCCAGGGTCCAGGGCTACCTGGCGGTCAACCTGCCGCAGCTGCACTCCGACCAGATCTTCGCCGGCAGCCAGCAGATCGGGCTGATCGCGCTGGTCGGCCTGGTCATCGCCGGGGTCGGCTGGGTGGAGAACCTGCGCTCGTCGCAGCGCGCCCTGTGGCACCTGCAGGAGCACCCCGGCAACTACTTCGTGCGCTGGCTCGTCGACCTCGGCGTCCTGGTGGCGCTCGGCCTGCTGCTGATCGTGTCGATCGCCATCTTCGCCGGTGTCCAGGAGCTGCTGTACTGGCTGGCCGGCGACTTCGAGCAGGACCCGGTCCGGGTGGCGCTGCGGGGCACGTCGACGCTGCTGTCGGGGATCGTCGACCTGGTCCTGGGCATGGCGCTGCTGGCCGGCGTGCCGCGGCTGCGGATGTCGCTGCGCCGGCTGCTGCCCTCGGCGGCGCTCTTCGCGGTCGGCCTCGGCCTGCTCAAGACGCTCGGCAAGCTCTACATCACCCGGATCGAGGACAACCCGGCCTACCAGCTGGTGGCCGGCACGATCGGGCTGCTGCTCTACATGTACCTGCTGCACCAGCTGCTGCTGTTCGCCGCCGCGCTCGCCGCCACCGACACCCACGGCCGGGCCAAGGACCTGGCCGGGGGTGAGCCGCGCAGCGACGTGAAGGCGGCGCTGCGCGCGGCCGAGCTGGTCGAGGAGGCCGCGGAGACCACCCAGCGGGTCGCGGCCGAGGTGCGCGCCGACCACCCACCCCACCCGGGTGGCGCGGACCCCGATTCGGTGGCGGTGGCCGCCGACATGGCCGGGCGGATCGCGCCGTCCGGCGGTTCGGCGACACCGGAGCCGCGCGAGGGGTCATGATGGGCGCCGTGGGTGCACTTGTGACTTTGGACCTGCCGGCCGACGCGCCGGCGCTGACCCTGCCGTGGATCATCACCTTCGGCCCGTTGAACGAGGACGAGGAGTGGGAGCCCGTCGTGGCCGGGCCCTACGAGCGGGCGCACGCGCTCGCCCTCGCCGAGGCCGTCGTGGCCGACGAGGACCTGATGGCGGTGGTCGAGCCGCTCCAGCCGCACGTCACCGCCGAGCAGATCCTCGGTGACATCGCCGCCTCCCGCCTGGCGGCGGAGAACGAGGACGTGGAGACCGCGGCGCTCGACGAGGAGCTCGCGGACTACGGCGACGGCCACCACGACCACGACCACGACGACCCGGACCACACGCACGAAGCCCCGTCGATCGAGGAGATCCGCGCCGGCTTCGCCCGGATCGCGGCCAGGCTGACCGCTTAGATCGTCCACCAGGCGGTCGTGTCCGGTGGCAGCTCGCCGGCCATCTCGTTGCTGCTCAGCAGCGGGGTGGCCGGCATTACGCGGATCGGGACCCCGCTCAGGTTCGCCGCCACGCGCATCGTGTCCGTCTCGAAGAGCAGCACCCCGTCGGGCGCGTCCAGCCAGCGCAGCGCGTCGGACGGCCGGCGCAGCCGCAGCGCGTCCCGGTAGAGCGACAGCGTCGAGTGCGGGTCCAGCCGCTGCGCCTCGACCGTCAGGCCGGCCCAGTCCGCCGGCTGCGGCAGCCACGAGCCGCCCGGGCCGAAGCCGAACGGCGGCGCGTCACCGGACCAGGGCAACGGCACCCGGCAGCCGTCCCGGCCGGGCTCCTCGCCGCCGGAGCGGACCCATTGCGGGTCGGTGCGCACCTCGTCCGGCAGGTCCAGGACCTCCGGCAGGCCGAGCTCCTCGCCCTGGTACAGGTAGGCGCTGCCGGGCAGGCCGAGCATCAGCAGGACCGCCGCCCGGGCCCGCCGCACGCCGCCGAACCGGGTCACGTGCCGGCGCCGGTCGTGGTTGGACAGCACCCAGGTCGGCGGCGCGCCGACCGCGGCCGCGGCCCTGAGCGAGGCGTCGATGATGCGGCGCAGGACCGCCGGTTCCCACGGCGCCTCCAGGAAGTCGAAGTTGAACGCCTGGTGCAGCTCGCCGACGGACACGTAGCGGGCGACCCGGGCCGGCGCGGTGTCGAACACCTCGGCGACCGCCATCCGCTCGCCCGGGTAGGAGTCCAGGATCTTCCGCCAGCGGCGGTGGATCTCGTGCACGTCCTCGTGGTCGAAGAGCGTCACGCCGGCCAGGTCCTTGATCATGCCGTGGGCGACGTCGACCCGGAAGCCGTCCACGCCCCGGTCCAGCCAGAAGCGCAGGATGTCGTCGAACTCCTCGCGGACCTCCGGGTTGTGCCAGTTCAGGTCGGGCTGCTCGGGGTCGAACAGGTGCAGGTACCACTGCCCGTCGGCGACCCGCGTCCAGGCGGGGCCGCCGAAGAGCGACTGCCACCCGTTCGGCTCGTCGCGGAAGACGTACCGGTCGCGCCGCCCGTCCACGAACCACGGGTGCCGCGAGGACGTGTGGTTGGGCACGATGTCGACGATCACCCGCAGCCCGAGGCGGTGCGCCTCGGCGAGCAGGGCGTCGAAGTCGGCCAGAGTGCCGAAGACCGGGTCGACGTCGCGGTGGTCGCTGACGTCGTAGCCGCCGTCGACCATGGGGGAGCGGTAGAACGGGGAGAGCCACAGGGCGTCGACGCCGAGGTCGGCGAGGTGGCCGAGCCGGGCGGTGATGCCCGGCAGATCCCCGACGCCGTCCCCGTCGGCGTCGGCGAAGCTGCGCGGATAGACCTGATAGATGACCGCGTGCCGCCACCACTCCACCAGGTCACGCTAACGGGCCGCGGCACTCCCGGAGGGCGTTCAGGAACCACTCCCACCGGTGCATCGTCGCCGGGATCGGCGGCCAGCCGTTGATCACCGCCATCAGCCGCCAGTAGCGCTCGGCCCGCTCGTCGACCGCGAGGGTGAGCTGGTCGATGAGCTGATCGCGGTCCTCGTCGGCGACACCCCACCGGGTCAGCACCGCGGCGACCACCGGGACCGCCGCCGGGCTGCCGGGCGCGACGCCCGCGTCCATGTGCTCGGCGATGTGCCCGGTGAACCATGATATTTCCGACATGTCGGTGGGTGTCAGCCGGCGCTCGCCCGGGTCGAAGCTCCGCTTGCTCATCTCCTGGAGCCGGGCCCGGAAGTCCTGCTCGCGGAGCATCCCGGCGAGCTCGATCCAGGCGTCGACCTGCGCGTCGGTGGGGTCGTCGGGCAGGTCGGGGGAGACGCTGCGCATCCGCGCGGTGAACTGCGCGGCCTGCGGGGTCTCGGCGATCCCGGCGAAGATGCTGTCGAAGAACTCGTCCACGATCCGCCGGCGCTCGTCCGTGCCGGCCCGGGCGATCCTGGTCATCCGGTCCAGCTCCGCCGGGGTCGGTTCGCGGCGGGACACGGCGCGCAGGGCCGCGCGGCGCAACCGCAGCACCCGGATCTGCACGCCGAGGGCCTCGGCGTGCGCGGCGGCCACTGCGCCGAGGTCCTCGCCGCGCTCCAGGACCCGCTTGATGGTGGCGATGTCCAGGCCGAGTTCGCGCAGCGTGCGGACGAAGTCCAGCCGGACCAGGCTGTCGTGGTCGTAGCGGCGGTACCCGGCGGGGGAGCGATCGGCCTCCGGCACCAGTCCGACGTCGGAGTAGTACCGGATGGTCTTGACCGGCAGCCCGGACAGCCTCGACAGCTCGCCGATGTTCATGCGGCCATCGTGGACCCTCCAGCGGCTGGAGAGTCAAGGAACCACTACGTTGCCCAGGTGGAACCTTTGCGGCTCATCCTCCTCTTTGCCCATCTCATCGGCTTCGCGCTGCTGCTGGGTGGATCGATCACCCAGTACCTCGCCGGCCCGCTGCGGATCAACAACGCCATGCTGTGGGGTGCGATCGTCCAGGTGGTGACCGGCATCGCGCTGTCGGCGCCATTGCGCGACGGCGACGAGCCGCCGAGCGCCAAGCTCGCCGTCAAGGCGGTCATCGGCCTGGCGATCTTCGCCATGGCGTTCTTCTCGCGCAAGCGCGAGCAGGTCAACCGGGGGCATTTCCTGGCTTTGGTGGGTTTAACGCTCGTTAACGCCGCCGTTGCCGTCTTTTGGAAGTAAAGCGGGCGTTACAAGATCGATCTCGGTAGGCTCAAAGGACCTCCGGCACGTCACGGCCCTATAACGCACTCCTCCCAACCCGGCAGCAAACGGGGGAACTGCCGGTCCGAGGGCGTACGCTCCCGCCGTTGGGATTCACCGCGTTGGGGCGGTGCTTTGGTGAAGGGAGACCGTCTTGCGCCGAGTGCGTGGGATGAAGGTTCTCGCGGCCGCCGCGGTGGCGATTGTCGCGTTGGGGAGCATGGCCGCTTGCGGCGATGACAAGGGCAGTGACCCGGGCAGCGGCAGCAGCAGCGGCGCGACGAAGAAGAGCGTCAAGGTCGGCCTCGCGTTCGACATCGGCGGCCGTGGCGACAAGTCGTTCAACGACTCCGCCGCAGCCGGCCTGGACCGGGTCAAGACCGACCTCAACATCGAGGTCAAGGACCTGGCCGCGGTCGCCGGCGAGAGCGAGAACGACAAGTACTCGCGGCTGAAGCTGCTCTGCACGACGGGTTACAACCCGGTCATCGCGGTCGGCTTCGTCTACGACGGCGCGGACGCGAAGAACGGCCCGCTCGCCCGTGCGGCGAAGGACTGCCCGAACACCAAGTTCGCCATCGTCGACGGCGGCACCACCGCCGACAACGTGGCCGACCTCGTGTTCGCCGAGGAGCAGGGCTCCTTCCTGGTCGGTGCGGCCGCGGCCCTGAAGACGAAGACCGGCACGGTCGGCTTCATCGGTGGCTGCCAGGTCGACCTGATCAAGAAGTTCGAGGCGGGCTTCACCGCGGGCGCCAAGGCCGCCAAGGCCGACGTCAAGGTGCTGACCAACTACCTGTCGACCCCGGCCGAGGCCTGCAAGGGCTTCAACGACCCCGCGGGTGGCAAGACCGCGGCCACCGGTATGTACGACCAGAAGGCCGACATCATCTACGCGGCCGCGGGCGGCTCCGGCACCGGCGTCTTCGAGGCCGCCAAGGCCAAGAGCGCACTGGCCATCGGCGTCGACTCCGACCAGTACAACACCGTGACCGACGCGTCGCTCAAGACGGTCATCATGACCTCGATGCTCAAGCGGGTCGACAACGCGGTGTTCAACTTCGTCAAGGACTTCTCCGAGGAGAAGTTCAAGGCGGGCGCGACGGTCTTCGACCTCAAGGCGGACGGCGTGGGCTACGCCACCTCCGGCGGTCAGGTCGACGACATCAAGACCAAGCTCGACGAGCTCAAGGCCGACATCGTCTCCGGCAAGATCACGGTGCCGACCAAGTAATCCATAGCTGGACGTGAGGCGGGGGACTGTGATCCGGTCCCCCGCCATCACTCGTTGAAGGAGCATCTCGTGACCGCGGACCCACCCGCCGTCGAGCTGAAGGGGATCACCAAGCGGTTCCCCGGCGTCGTGGCGAACTCGGACGTCAACCTCACCGTTCGCAAGGGCACGATCCACGCGATCGTCGGTGAGAACGGGGCCGGCAAGTCGACCCTCATGAAGATCCTTTACGGGATGCAGCCGCCGGACGAGGGCGAGATCCTCATCGAGGGCAGCCCGGTGAGGTTCTCTTCGCCGCAGGGCGCGATCGCGGTCGGCATCGGCATGGTGCACCAGCACTTCATGCTGGCCGACAACTTCACGGTAACGGAGAACGTGGTCCTCGGTGCCGAGAAGCTGCACGGCATCGGCGACCGGGCGAAGCTGAAGATCAGCGAGATCTCCGAGCGGTACGGGCTGGGCGTGGAGCCCGACGCGCTGGTCGAGGACCTCGGTGTCGGCGACCGCCAGCGGGTCGAGATCCTCAAGGTGCTCTACCGGGGCGCCCGCATCCTCATCCTCGACGAGCCGACCGCGGTGCTGGTCCCGCAGGAGGTCGACGAGCTCTTCGGCAACCTGCGCGAGCTCATCCGCGAGGGCCTGACCGTGCTGTTCATCTCCCACAAGCTCGACGAGGTCCGCGGCGTCGCCGACGACATCACCGTCATCCGGCGCGGCACGACCGTCGCGTCCGTCAAGCCCGACCAGGTCACCGCCCGCCAGCTGGCGACCCTCATGGTCGGCAGCGAGCTGCCCAGCCCAGAGGCGCGCGAGTCGACCGTCACCGACGTGCCGGTCCTGGCCGTGGAGAAGCTCACGGTCCGCGCCCCCGACGGGCGGCCGCTCGTCGACGGCGCCACCTTCACGATCCACAAGGGCGAGGTCGTCGGCATCGCCGGCGTCGAGGGCAACGGCCAGGCCGAGCTTGCCGAGGCCATCATGGGCATGCGCGGATCCACCGGCACCGTCGTCCTCGACGGCGCCGACATCTCCGGCTGGCGGACCCGGCAGCGCCGCGAGGCGGGCCTCGGCTACATCCCGGAGGACCGGCACCGGCAGGGCCTGCTGCTCGACGCCCCGCTCTGGGAGAACCGCATCCTCGGCCACCAGACCGAGAAGCCCAACGCCATCGGCGCCCTGATCAACGTCGGCGGCGCCCGCCGCGACACCACCCGGATCGTCGCCGAGTACGACGTGCGCACCCCCAGCATCGACGTCGCCGCGGTCGCGCTGTCCGGCGGCAACCAGCAGAAGCTCATCGTCGGCCGGGAGATGAGCCATCAGCCGAAGTTGCTGATCGCCGCCCACCCGACCCGCGGTGTGGACGTCGGCGCCCAGGCCGCCATCTGGGACCACATCCGCAACGCCCGGATCGCCGGCATGGGCGTGCTGCTCATCTCGGCCGACCTGGACGAGCTGATCGGTCTGTCCGACTCGCTGAAGGTGATCTACGGTGGGCGGCTGGTGGCCGACGCCGACCCGTCGACCGTCACCCCCGAGCAGCTCGGCGTCGCCATGACCGGCGCCACAGGTGAGGAGATCCCTTCATGAACGGTCCGGAGCGCAGCGGAGGTGGCGGCATGAGCGCCGCTCCCGCCGTCGGGGCCCGGCGGATCGACGTCGCGAAGCTGCTCCCGCAGCTGATCGCACCGGTCGCCGCACTGGTCATCGCCGCCGCGATCTCCTCGGTCGCGCTGCTGATCAGTGACAAGGACCCCCTGCTGGCCTTCCAGCACATGTACGAGTTCGGCACGCAGCCCGACCAGAAGGTCGAGATCCTCAACAAGGCCAGCGAGCTCTACATCGCCGCCGTCGCGGTGGCGTTCGGCTTCAAGATGGGCCTGTTCAACATCGGCGTCGAGGGACAGTCCAAGGTCGCCGCGTTCTTCGCCGGCGCCCTGGCCAGCGCGTCGTTCATGAAGTGGATGCCCGGCGGCCTGCGGATCGTGCTCATCGTCGTGGTCGCGATGATCGTCGGCGCGCTGTGGGCGTCCATCGCGGCGCTGCTGAAGACCCAGCGGGGCGTCAGCGAGGTCATCTCCACGCTGATGCTCAACGCGATCGGCGGCCTGCTGGTGACCTGGCTGCTCAACGACCACTGGGGCGTGACGGAGCCCGGCGCTCAGATCAAGACCACCGGCATCCTGCCGGAGAGCTCCTGGATGCCCGGGCTGCCGATTGTCTCCGGCACCGAGCAGAAGGTGCTCGGCTTCTTCGCGATCGCCGTGATCCTCGGCGTCGCGTACTGGTTCACCATCAACCGCACCCGCTTCGGCTTCGACCTGCGGGCCACCGGCTACAACCCCTTCGCGGCGGTCGCCAGCGGCGTCAACGCCAAGCGCATGGTGATCACCGCGATGCTGATCTCCGGCGCCGTCGCCGGGCTGGTCAACCTGCCCCGGATGCTCGGGGAGAGCCACACCTACACGGAGGGCTTCGGCGGCATCGGCTTCACCGGCATCGCCGTCGCCCTGCTCGGCCGCAACCACCCGATCGGCATGGCCCTCGGCGCGATCCTGTGGGGCTTCCTGGCGAGCTCCCAGATCATCCTCGACCTCGACGGGATCCCGAAAGAGATCATCCTGATCATGCAGGGCGTCACCGTCCTGTCGGTCGTCATCGCCTACGAGCTCGCGGCCCGCGTCGGCAGGCGGGCGCAGCAACGGCGGGTCGGCGTGGCCACCGCCGCGGCCGTGCCCGCAGCCGCGGTAGTGGAGGAGTCGAAGTGAGCACCGACACGATGCTCTCGGCAGCGGCGCAGCCCGCGGCCAAGCCCCGCAGCCGGCGCATGTCCACCGGCACGATCCTGCTGATCATCGCCGGCGCGCTGGTCGGGCTGTCCCTGGTCCACCAGCTCGCCAGCGCCCCCGACGTCACGTCGTCGGGCGCCATCCAGGCCGCGCTCCAGGCGGCGGTCCCGCTGGGGCTCGCCGGTCTCGGCGGCCTCTGGGCGGAGCGCGCCGGCGTGGTCAACATCGGCCTCGAGGGCCAGATGATCCTCGGCACCTGGTTCGGCGCGTGGGGCAGCCTGGAGTTCGGGCCGTGGATCGGGCTGCTCATCGGCATCCTCGGCGGCGCGATCGGCGGTCTCGTCCACGCGGTCGCCACCGTCACGTTCGGCGTCGACCACATCATCTCCGGCGTCGCGATGACGATCCTGGCGCCCGGGGTCGTGCGCTACTTGTCGTACATCACCTGGGGCAGCGCCGGCGCGACCCAGTCGCCGCAGGTCGTGGACCAGGTGCCCAGGATCTCGGTGCCCGGCGTCGACAGCCTCAAGGGCATCGAGGACCACGAGTGGTTCCTGGTGAGCGACGTCGCCGGGGTACTGCGCGGCCTGCTCCACGAGGTCTCGCTGGTGACGATCCTCGCCGTGCTGCTGATCCCGCTCTCCGCGTGGCTGCTGTGGAAGACCGCCTTCGGCCTGCGGGTGCGCTCCGTCGGCGAGGACCCGCACGCGGCGGAGAGCCTCGGCCTCAACGTCTACCGCTACAAGTACTACGGCGTCGTCATCTCCGGCGCGATGGCCGGGCTCGGCGGCGTGTACCTGTCCACGGTCACCTCCGCCATCTACCGCGAGGGGCAGACCGGCGGCCGCGGGTACATCGGCCTCGCCGCGATGATCTTCGGCAACTGGCGGCCGGGCGGCCTCGCCGTCGGCGCCTCCCTGTTCGGCTACACCGACGCGCTGCAGCTGCGGCGCGGCAGCGAGTCCGTGCACGCCCTGCTCATCCTCGTCGGGGCGCTGCTGCTGGCGCTCGCCGTGTGGGAGTTCATCCGCCGCAACAGAGTCGTGGCGATCGCTTCCGCCGTCCTCGGCGTCCTGTCCTACGTATTGTTCTTTGCTGTGGACACCATCCCGACCGCGATGGTGCAGGCGGCGCCGTACATCACCGTGCTTGTGGTGCTGGCGCTCGCGGCCCAGCGGCTCAGACCGCCCGCCGCGGACGGCAAGCCGTACCGGCGTGGAGGCTGAGCGTGGCGGACGTTGACTGGGTGGCGCTGCGCACGGCGGCCGTCACCGTGATGGCGCGCGCCTACGCGCCGTACTCGAAGTTCCCGGTCGGTGCGGCGGCGCTGGTCGACGACGGCAGGGTCGTCGTCGGCTGCAACGTCGAGAACGCCTCCTACGGTCTCGGCCTGTGCGCCGAGTGCGGCCTGGTCTCCAACCTCCAGGTCACCGGCGGCGGCCGGCTGGTGGCCCTGGCCTGCGTCGACGGCGACGGGCAGCCGCTCATGCCGTGCGGGCGCTGCCGGCAGCTGCTGTGGGAGCACGGCGGCCCGGACTGCCTCATCGACCACGCCGACGGTCCGCTGCCGATGTCGGCGCTGCTGCCGTACGCGTTCGACGACCGCGACCTCGGGCGGATCGGCGGGGGCACGGCGCCCCCGGCGCCCACCGTCCCGGCCGCGCTCGCGTTGAAGGTCGGGACGGGGACGGTGTTCGTGCACCCCGACGTGGCCGACGTCAGGCAGGTCTGGACCGCCTACTGGGAGCGATCGTCCGGCACCGCCGACGGTGAGCCGGCAGGCATCCTGGAGGAGGGGCCGACCTGGGCCACCGCCGGGGAGGCCGTGGCCTGGGGCCGGATCCGCACGCCACGGGTGGTCGTGGTGGACGCGCAGGGCACCTCCCGCTGGGCCGGGGACACCCCCAGGCCGGCGGGCATCGACCAGGACTGGAGCATGGGATGACCTTCGCGGCCGTGGACGTGATCCGCGCCAAGCGCGACAAGGGCGTGCTGAGCGACGCGCAGATCGACTGGGTCGTCGACGCGTACACCAAAGGGGCCGTCGCCGACGAGCAGATGTCCGCGCTCGCGATGGCGATCCTGCTCAACGGCATGAGCGCCGGCGAGATCGCCCGCTGGACCGCGGCGATGATCGCCTCCGGGGAGCGGCTGGACCTGTCCGGGGTCGGCCGGCCGACGGTCGACAAGCACTCCACCGGCGGCGTCGGCGACAAGATCACGCTGCCGCTGACCCCACTGGTCGCCGCCTGCGGCGCCGCGGTGCCGCAGCTGTCCGGGCGCGGGCTGGGGCACACCGGCGGCACCCTGGACAAGCTCGAGGCCGTCGCGGGCTTCGGGACGAGGCTGTCCAACGAGCGGTTCGTCGAGCAGCTGCGTACCGTCGGCGCCGCGATCTGCGCCGCCGGCGACGGGCTCGCGCCCGCCGACCGGAAGCTGTACGCGCTGCGCGACGTCACCGGCACGGTCGAGGCCATCCCGCTGATCGCCAGCTCGATCATGAGCAAGAAGATCGCGGAGGGCACCGGCGCGCTGGTCCTCGACGTGAAGTTCGGCTCGGGCGCGTTCATGCGCCAGGTCGCCGACGCCCGGGAACTGGCCCGCACCATGGTCGAGCTGGGCAAGGCGCACGGCGTGACCACCGTCGCCCTGCTCACCGACATGGAGGTCCCGCTGGGCCGCACGGTCGGGCACTCCGTGGAGGTCGAGGAGTCCCTGGAGGTCCTCGCCGGAGGTGGTCCGCAGGACGTGGTCGCGCTGACCCTGGCCTTCGCCCGGGAGATGCTCGACGCGGCAGGTCTCGGCGACGCCGATCCGCAGGCCGCGATCGCCGACGGGCGGGCCATGGACTCGTGGCGGGCCCTCGTCCGCGCGCAGGGCGGCGACCCGGACGCGCCGCTGCCCGTGGCGCACGAGGTCGAGACGATCACCGCCGACCGCGACGGCTTCGTCGCCACCATGGACGCCTACGCTGTCGGCGTGGCCGCCTGGCGTCTCGGCGCGGGCCGGGCCCGCAAGGAGGATCCGGTCAGCGCCTCGGCCGGCATCGTCCTGCACCGCAAGCCCGGCGACGCCGTCCGGGCCGGCGATGTGATCATGGAACTGCGGGCGGAGGACGCGGCGAAGCTGCCGGCGGCGCTGTCCGTGGCCCGCGACGCCGTCGCCATCTCCGACACGCCGCCACCGTCCCGACCCCTGATTCTCGACAGGATCTCCTGATGCCCCAGCTCATCGACGCCCCGACGCAGATCCCGGTCCCGGGCGGCAAGGTCATCGACGAATACGTCGGCCGGGTCAACTCCGGCGAGTCCTCGGTGTCGATCGCGAAGATGATCGCGCCCGGCGGCTGGACCGAGCCCTTCCAGACCCCTGAGTTCGACGAGTTCACGATCGTGCTCCGCGGCACGGTCAGGGTCGAGCACGACGGCGGCCACTTCGACGTCGCGGCGGGTCAGGCCATCGTCACCCGGGCGGGGGAACGGATCCGCTACACCACCCCGACCCCGGAGGGCGCGGAGTACGTCGCGGTCTGCCTGCCCGCCTTCGGACCGGACCTGGCCCGCCGGGACGCCTAGGAACGGCACTGGAGACACCGCCTGGCCGGGCGGCTACAGTGCCCGGGTGACCGTGACGGCGCCGGATCCGCAGCGGGTGCGGGAGGCGAGCCTCGAAGAGCTGCACCGCCTGCGGCTCCCCCTGCCACCGCCCAACTTCCCCCTCGCCTGGGAGCCGGGCGACCAGGTGGAGCTGCGTCCCGGGGAGGAGATCGAGGCGCGCGCCGCGATCCTCAACGTGGTCCTCGCCCGGGCCTTCGGCATGCCGTCGCAGCTCGCGACGCAGTGGCTGCGCGAGGCGCGGCTGGAGGAGCGGCTGACCCCGCCCGAGTGGCAGTTCGTCTCCGACGGCGACGGCGACGGGCGGTCCTTCGCGCTGCACCTGGAGGCGTTGTTCGCGCTGTCCTGGCTGCTGGGCATCGCCATGGACCTCGACCCGCTGCTGCCGGCGGCCGGCGGGCTCATGGAGCGGCTGCCCAACCTGCCGCAGGGGGAGACCTTCGCGGCCTGGCGGCAGCGCACCCTGGCCGCGCCGCGCGGGGCGGGCGCCGCCGCGGCGCAGCTCGACCTCTACTACTGCCTGGACTGGTCATATCTGGAGGCGGAGCGCCGGCGGCTGCCGCTGCCCGGGCAGCTCGACTCCAACGCCGTCGGCCAGCGTCGCTGGGCCCTGGAGTGGGCGGTCGTCTTCACCGGCCCCTATCACGGGGACCCGCCGGGATGGGAGGACGTCGACCTTTCCACCTGACTCAGGCTGCCTGCCAGAGGCTCAGGTGCACCTCCAGCGTGGCCGTGATCGGCTCCGCCATCGTGGCCAGGGTGGCGGTGACCTCGGCCGGGTCGGTGTGCCACGCGCTCGGGCCCATGCCGACGAGCGCGGCCGCGGCGGCGCGGTCCAGCGTCAGGTCCGCTCGCAGCGGCGTCGTGCCCAGGTGGGTGAGCCACGGCTGGAGGCTCGCCGCGAGCCGCTCCGGCTTCGCCGGGTCGACGCCGACCATGCCCAGCGCCGCCACCAGCTCCGCGAGGTGGCCGGGGGCGGGGGTGACCACGACCGCGACGCCGCCGGGGCGCAGCACCCGGGCGAACTCCGCGCCCGACCGCGGCGCGAAGATGTCGAGCAGGACGTCGGCGGTCGCGTCGCGCACCGGCAGGCCCCGCCACACGTCGGCGCGCACCGCACCGATCCGCGGGTCGGCCCGGGCCGCGCGGCGCAGCGCCGCCTTCGACACGTCCACGGCCAGGCCCACCCGGGCCGGACCCAGCGCACGGGCCAGGTACCTGCCGGTGCCGGCGCCCACCTCCAGGATCAGGCCTTTTCCCGGTACACCTGCCGCCGCCGCGGAAACGGCGTCGGACACGACATCGAAGTGCCCCGCCTCCAGCAGGGCCTCCCGGGCCGCCACCATGTCGGCGCTGTCGCCGGCGTGCACGGATCGGCCGGCGGTCAGGTCGGCGTAGCCCTGCCGCGCGAGGTCGAACGAGTGGCCGGCGGCGCAGCGCAGTGCCCGGTTCGCGGCATTGAGGGAGCCGGCGCAGACCGGACACCGCAGATGTGTGATGACGGAGGCGTGCACGCTACTAGTGTCGTTCCATGGTTGCTCCCACCTACGACGAGATCCGTCGCGCGCCGAAGGCCCTCCTCCACGACCACCTCGACGGGGGCCTGCGCCCCGCCACGATCCTCGACCTCGCCGCCGCCATCGGCCACGAGCTGCCCGCCGCGACCCCGGAAGGGCTCGGGGAGTGGTTCGTCGCCGCCGCGGACTCCGGCTCGCTGGAACGCTACCTGGAGACGTTCGCCCACACGGTCGCGGTGATGCAGACCAGGGAGTCCCTCGCCAGGGTCGCCCGGGAGTGCGCGCTGGACCTCGCGGCCGACGGCGTCGTCTACGCCGAGGTGCGCTTCGCCCCGGAGCAGCACCTCGCCCAGGGCCTCGTGCTGACCGAGGTGGTGGAGGCGGTCCTGGACGGCTTCCGGGAGGGCTCCGCCGAGGCGGCCGCCGCGGGAAACCCGATCAGGGTCGGCACGCTGCTGACCGCCATGCGGCACGCGGCCCGCTCGATGGAGATCGCCGAGCTGTCGGTGCAGTACCGCGACGCCGGCGTGGTCGGCTTCGACATCGCCGGCGCGGAGGCGGGCTACCCGCCCACCCGGCACCTGGACGCCTTCGAATACCTCCAGCGCGAGAACTCGCATTTCACCATCCACGCGGGCGAGGCGTTCGGCCTGCCGTCGATCTGGCAGGCGATCCAGTGGTGCGGCGCCGACCGGCTCGGACACGGTGTGCGCATCGTCGACGACGTCGCGCCGGACAATTCCCTCGGCCGGCTCGCCGCGTACGTGCGGGACAAGCGCATCCCGCTGGAGCTCTGCCCGTCGTCCAACGTCCAGACCGGCGCCGCCGCCTCGATCCGGGAGCACCCGATCGGGCTGCTGCGTGACCTGCGCTTCCGGGTCACCGTCAACACCGACAACCGGCTGATGAGCGGGACCTCCATGAGCCGCGAGATGACGCTGCTGGTGGAGGCCTTCGGCTACGGATGGTCCGAGTTGCAGTGGTTCACGGTGAATGCAATGAAAAGTGCCTTCATTCCGTTTGATGAGCGCCTCGCCTTGATCAACGACGTGATCAAGCCCGCATACGCGAAGTTGATGTCGTGACTTTGTCCGCATTTGTCAGCCACCATCATCCGCGTGTATCGGGTAAATCGCCCAGCGTAAGGGAACGATGGGATGAAGTTAGCTGTAAACGGACTTTTTTCTTGAGCTGAAACATAACGGCTACCGGGAGGCCTGGGCTTTCTTCTTGCGACGGGACATGGTGGAATCTCGGAGGTTCGGCCCAGTAGGGTCGGCCGGTCGCGGGTGCCTGCTGATGCACGAGGCCCCGGTTCGGAGGGCGGTGAAGTGAGCAAACGGCCAACGACGCGGGAGCCGGTCTCGTCGCGTCTGCGTCTCCCGGTGGGCCGGCTCCGAGACCTGCCGATCTGGTCGAAGCTCGGCCTCATCATGATCGTCCCGATCATCGCGACGATCGTGGTCGGCACCAACGGTCTCGTCAACAACATCGGTCAGGCCAACGACGCCGACCGTGCCCGGACCCTGTCGGGTCTGTCGGCCCAGGCCTCGGCCCTCGTGCACGAGCTGCAGAGTGAGCGCGCCAACGCGGCGCTGCTCCTCGGCGTGCTCGACCAGCAGCCCGTCGCCGTCGAGGCGCGCGCCACCTTCGACCGCCAGGTCCAGAAGTCCGAGGAAGCGAGCAAGGGCTACCGGCTCACCCGGTCCGGCCTGGCCGACCCGCCGGAGGACTTCCGCAAGCAGCTGGCCTCGATCGACACCCAGTTGCTCGACCTTCCGGGGATGCGCAAGCAGATCTCCGAGGGCGGCAAGGAGATCCTCGCCAGCACCGTCGTGAGCAGGTATCGCACGCTCATCGACGACCTGCTGAGCATCCGCGACGCCGCCGCCGAGCTGTCCAACAACCCGACGCTCGGCGCCGACATGCGCGCCGCCGCGGCGATCTCCGAGATGAAGGAGCAGGTCTCCCTCGAGCGGGTCGTCGTGCTGCGGGTCCTGACGAGCAAGGCCTTCACGCCGCAGCTGCGCAAGGAGTTCAACGCCTCGATCAACGGCCAGGAGCAGGCCGAGGAGCAGTTCCGGGTCGTCTCCGAGCCGTGGCACCGCGACCTCTTCGACAAGAAGATCGCCGGCTCCGACCTGCGTGAGGCCGCCAAGTTCGAGGGCCAGCTCACGCCGCTCACCACCGAAACCCTGCCCGGCGGCCTGTTCAGCCCGGCCGACTGGGACAACTCGATGGTCAACAAGGCCAACCTGCTGCGCGGCATCGAGGTCGAGTTCGACGAGCACAACATCGAGGCCGCGACCGCGCACCGCAACGACCTGCAGCGCCAGGTGCTCGTCACCGCCGGTGCCCTGCTGGGCATGCTGCTGCTGGCCATCCTCTTCGCCTGGATCGTGGCCCGGTCCATGGCCCGCTCGCTGCGGGAGCTGCGCCACGGCGCGCTGACCGTCGCGCAGTACGGGCTGCCCCAGGCCGTGCAGCGACTGCGTGACCCGGCCCTGGCCGGTCAGATGTCGCCGCACCAGCTGGCGTTGCAGATCGCGGAGCCACTCCCGGTCCGCAGCCGCGACGAGTTCGGCCAGGTGGCCGAGGCGTTCAACGCCGTCCACCTCGAAGCCGTCCGCACCGCCGCCGAGCAGGCCGCACTGCGCGCCAGCGTCGCGACGATGTTCGTCAACCTCGCCCGCCGCTCCCAGATCCTGGTCGACCGGCTCATCGGTCACCTGGACCGCCTGGAGCGCGGCGAGGAGGACCCGGACCGGCTGGCCGAGCTCTTCCAGCTCGACCACCTCGCCACCCGGATGCGCCGTAACGACGAGAACCTCCTGGTCCTCGCCGGCGCCGACTCCACCCGCATCCAGCGCGAGCCCGCCCCGCTCATGGACGTGCTCCGCGCCGCCCAGTCCGAGGTCGAGCACTACACGCGCATCGAGTTCGGCATGATCGACCGGGACATCGAGATGGCCGCCCACGCGGTCAACGACATGGTCCACCTGGTCGCCGAGCTGCTCGACAACGCGACCGCCTTCTCCCCGCCGGACTCGGCGGTCATCGTGGAGGCCCGCCGCGTCGGCGACCGCGCCGTCCTGCTGGTGGAGGACCACGGCATCGGCGTCTCGCCCGAGCAGCTCAACGAGCTCAACGAGCGCCTCGCCAACCCGCCGATGGTCGACGTCGCCGTCTCCCGGATGATGGGCCTCGTCGTGGTCGCCCGGCTGGCCGCCCGGCACGGCGTCAAGGTCGAGCTGCGGGCCGCGCGCGAGCGCGGCACTATCGCCGACATGACGCTGCCCGCCGGTGTCCTCGTGCCGCGGGCCCTGTCCGGCCGCGCCAACGCCGGCATGCCGACCGCGGGCATGCCCGCCGTCGGACCCAACGACACGGTCCAGGCCCGGCCGATCCCGTCGACGCCCGCGCCGCGCTCCCCGCTCGCCTCGCCGCTCGCGCTGGAGAGCGGCCCGGCGCCGATCGGTGGCGGCGGCAACGGTGGCGGGCCACGCTTCGGCACGCTCACCAGCAGCGGCCTCTTCGGCGCCGGCCCGCACACGGGTGAGCGGCCGACGGTCAACGGCTTCGCCAACGGCGCCCCGCCGCGGCGGGAGACGCCCCCGGCGTCCAACGGGCAGCCTCCGTACGGTGGCGGCAATGGTGGACCCGGCGCCTTCCACGACGGCGGGTCTCGTGAGGTCGGCCCCGGTCCCCGTGACGGTGGCTTCGGCCCGCGGCCTCCGGCGCAGCAGGGTCCCGGTGCCGGTCGCAGCCTGCCCGCATGGTCGGACCTGACCGGCGTCGACGGCGAGGGTGACCAGGACCGCCGGTCGCCCGGCGACCTCAACCCGCTGCCGCAGCGCCGCGCCAACGAGAACTGGACCGTCGACGGCGAGGTCGCCGAGGACGAGGTCAGCGGCCAGATCCCGCGGCAGCGCCCCGAGGCGCCCGGCCCGCGCGGCTATGACGCACCCGCGGCGTACAACGCCGGTGGACCGCCCCCGGCCGCGGCGGCACCGCCCGCCTGGCCGCCGGTCTCCTCTGGTCCCGGCGCTCCCGGAGTTTCGCAGCAGCCCGATCGGTACGCTGCCGCGGATCCCTACCGGCAGCCCGAGCCCTCCGCGGTCCCGGTCGACATGACCGCGGAGATCCCGAAGGTGCGGCTCGACTGGGACCCCTCGGCCTCCGACAGCGACGCCGGCGACTCCCGCCAGCGCTTCGTCGACGAGACGATGGAGCTGCCGATCTTCCGCGAGCTGGAGTCGGCCTGGTTCCAGACCACCAGCAAGGCGCCGAACTTCGACGACGAGCCCGTCGCCGCCGCACCGGCGGCCCCGGTCGCTCCCGCGGCGCCGGCACCCATGTCGAACGGCGCCTCGACGCGGCCGGTCGAGGTGACCTACAGCGACACGGCATACGTGCCGCCGCAGCGATTTGAAACCCGGGTTCCGGGTGAAGCTTCGCGAGGTTCGGCCGACCGGGGATCCGGCGGTCCGGCGGTAAACTGGCAGACTGCGGCAGACGAAGGATGGCAGGCGGCCGCCGCACTCGCCGAGGAGCAGGAATTTGCGACGACCGACACGGGTTTGCCAAAACGCGTGCCGCAAGCGCAGCTGGTCCCCGGCGGGGTGGAGAAGAACCCCGCCACGGTCCACCGGCGGACGCCGGAGTCCGTGCGTGGTCTGTTGTCCGCGTATCACCGAGGCGTTCAGCGCGGCCGCACCCGGTCCGACGACTCGAAAACCCCGGAGCACACCTCGGCCGGGCCTCAAAACTCGCAGGTTGGCAAGGAGCAAGAGGCATGACATCTACGCAGGATCTCGGTTGGCTGCTCGCCAACTTCGCGGACCGAGTGCCGGGCGTCGCCCACGCGGTAGCCGTCTCGGCAGACGGTCTGCTGTTGGCCGCCTCTCGTGACCTGCCGCGCGACCGTGGCGACCAGCTCGCCGCGATCGCTTCCGGCTTGGTGAGCCTCACGCAGGGCGCTTCCCGCTGCTTCGAGGGCGGTGCGGTGCTGCAGACCGTCGTCGAAATGGACAACGGCTTCCTGTTCCTCATGTCGATCTCCGACGGCTCCTCGTTCGCGGTCCTCGCGGCCCGGGCGTGCGATGTCGGCCAGGTCGGCTACGAAATGGCGCTGCTGGTCGACCGGGTCGGTGACGCATTGACACCGCCACCCCGGCCGACCGCATCGATGCTCGGTTGAGACTGAACTAGGTGCTTTACGCATTAGCGGACGTAATAACTGTTGACGCATCAGCTGTTGACGAGGCCCGACGAGTGAGGAGGTGAACGGCGACCATGGCCGAGCGCGATGAACCAACCGGCGCGTTGGTCAGGCCGTACGCCGTCACCCGAGGTCGCACCCGGCCCAAGCTGGACATTGCGATCGAGGCGCTGGTCGAGACCACCGTGCGCGGGCGCGCGGCCAACTCTCGGCCGGGCGGTGCTCACGGACAAGAACAGCAATACATTTCCACGCTTTGCGACGGTCGCTTGCAGTCTCTCGCTGAGATCGCGGCGCGCATGCAGCTTCCGCTGGGTGTCGCGCGCGTCATCGTGGCGGACATGGCTGCCGACGGACTCGTCGCGGTGTACGAGCCGACCTCGCTCGACGATAACGAGTCGGTGGGCACAGAACTGCTTGAGAGGGTGCTGAGTGGACTTCGGAGGCTCTGACGTGGCAGTCCGCCCAGGGCGGGTCACGTCAGCGAAGATCGTCATCGCCGGAGGGTTCGGCGTGGGTAAGACCACACTCGTCGGATCGGTCTCGGAGATCACGCCGCTGACCACCGAGGCCATCATGACGTCCGCCGGCGTCGGTGTGGATGACACTCGCAACGTCCCCGGCAAGACGACGACCACGGTCGCGATGGACTTCGGTCGTATCTCGATCGACCGTGACCTGATCCTGTACCTGTTCGGCACCCCCGGCCAGACCCGTTTCTGGTTCATGTGGGACGAACTGGTCCGCGGCGCCATCGGCGCTGTCGTCATGGTGGACACGCGGCGACTCGCCGACTGTTTCGCCGCGATCGACTTCTTCGAGCATCGGCGCCTGCCGTACCTCGTGGCCATCAACTGCTTCGACGGCGTGCAGTATCACAACGCCGACGACGTCCGTGAGGCGCTGGCCATCTCCAGCGATATCCCGGTCGTCTCCTGCGACGCACGCTCCCGCGAGTCGACGAAGAACGTCCTCATCTCCCTCGTCGAATACGTCCTCTCGATGCGTCGCACCCGGGCCACGGCCCCCGCGTAACGCACCACCCCTCTCCCGCACGCTCCGCGCGCGCACCGTTTCCGCCTCCTCAGCAGGGCGGCCACGGTGCGCGCTCGTTTCTGCCGCCCTCGTCAACGGCGCGGACGCTCCCGTTTCCCACCCTCCCTCAGCGGCCCGGGTGTTCCCGTTTCCCACCCCCTCCCCCTCAGCGGCGCGGGTGTTCCCGTCTTCCCACCTCTTCAACGGCGCGGATGCCCCCGGCACCGGAGCCGCTTCCCGGTGCTGGGCCGCCGTCGAGGCGGCTGGCGCAGCGGTCCCCGTCCACTGCCGTGTTTGACGGTCCGGTTCGTGCCAATGCCATGTGGTGGTCCGGTCGGTGCCTGGGTAGCGCCGAGGGTCGTGCGGTCGCTGCGGTGGATGGGTCGGCGAACGTGCCGTAAGGCCGCCTGAGAAGGCCTGAGGCGCCCGACGGCCGCCGGGACGCGTTCGGGTGTGGGTGGCGGCATCGCGGAACGCTCCGTCGCGCTGAAGGACATCCTCGCGGTCGCCCCATGCCCCGTCCACCGGCAAGGGCCGACATGGACGTTGCGAAGCCGTCGAGTCACGCACGGCAACGGACCCGGGCAAACAGCAAGGGCCGCCCTCGAACATCGAGGACGGCCCTTGCCAAGAGCGATCTAGCGGCGCGCCGAGCGGTATTCGAACTCGCGTTCCTGGTATTCGCGGCTGGCCTCGCGTTCGCGGCTGAAGTCCCAGCCGCCCGCGGCCTCGCGACCGGGGCGGCCGCCGACCGCGAAGCCGCCGACCTCCTGGCCCCGGCGCCAGCCGCGGAAGTAGCCGGTGGTGTGCGCCGCGATCTGCGCCGCGTCACGGACGATGCGCAGCGGACGCTCCGGGGAGTTGATCGGCGAGCCGGGCACCAGGTTCTGCTGCGGTACGCGCCGCGGCAGGCCCGTCGAGGTCTCGTCGCCGAGCTTCGGCTGGCTGGCCTCCTCGGCCAGGCGCCAGGCGGAGTCGTTCTGGTTCTCCCAGCTGACCGCGGGGCGCTCGGCCGCCGGGGCCTCGGCCTCGCTGTCGGCGTCCCAGTCGGTGAACCACGCGGATCGTGCCGCGGCGAATATCAACAGGTCACCGTCCGCCTCAGCGGAGGCGGAAGTGGAACCGGAGCCGGAGCCAGGACCAGAGGCGGAACCGGAGCCGGCAAGAGCGGAGGACTCCGCGGCCGCGGCGCGGCGGCTGCGGCCCGCGCCGGTGCCGCTGCTACGGGCCGTGGCCCGCTCGGCGGCGGGGCGGTCCTCGACGAGGCGCAGCGCCGGCGGCTCGAAGCGGAACTCGCCGCTGTATTCACCGCTGAACTCGTCGCCGTAGCCGGTGAGCGCCGGGTCCGGCACCGGGGCGGGCTCGACGAGGCGCAGACCGGCGGGCTCGGCCGGCAGGTCGCCGGTCTGCCACGGCGGCGGGACGCGACCCTCACGCTGGCGGGGCAGCTCGACTGGGCGCTCGGCCCGGGACCGCTCCGACCGGGGGATCTCGGTGCGGGGGGTCTCGGCGCGCGACCGCTCGGACCGCGGGATCTCGGTCCGCGACCGCTCCGAGCGGGGGATCTCCGTCCGGGACCGCTCGGACCGCGAAGGCGTCGCGGCGGACTCCGAAGCGGCGGGGGCCGCCGGCTCGGAGCGGGAGCGGCGTCCGGTCGAGGCCGGCTCGTCGGCACGACTGGCGCGCCGCCCACGCGTGGGCTCCGCCCCGGTCTGCGAGGTCTGTGCGGTCTCGGAGGCGGCCGACCGGCTGAGGTCGGACCTGCTGAGCAGCTCGGAGCGCTCGGACCGGCGGCCGAAGTCGCCGGTGGTCTCCAGGTCCTGCAGCTCGGCCGGCGGCTTCGGCAGGTCGCTCATCCGCGGCAGGCTGCTGAGGTCGGACGCCGGGGTGGCGAACGCCGACGTCGTCATGTTCAGCGGGTCGCCGTCGAACGCGTCGGTCGCGTCCGCGCCGGCCGGCGGCCAGCTGGTCCGCGACGCGGGCGCCGCCGTGGTCGGGGCCAGGGTCGGCGGCTCGCCGAGGGAGCTGAGGTCACTGAGCCTGATCGCGCCGCTGTCGCTCTCCTGTGCGGCCGGAGGCGCGGAGGAGGGGCGGGTGAAGTCGAAGCCGGTGTCGGCCAGCAGCGGGGCGATGCCCGGCGGAGGCGGCGGCATCAGCGACGCGAACGTGGGCTGCTCCGTGGCGGCCAGCGGCGGGATCACCGGGGCCGGGGCGACCGGCGGCGGCGCGACCGGGGCGGGCGCGACGGGCAGGGGAGCCACCGGCACGGGCTGCGGCGGCGCCGGCTGCAGCGGGACCGGGATCGACTGCATCGAGGCCGGGACCGGCTGCTGCTGGTACGTCGGAGGGATCGGCGGCGCGGGCGCGTAGGTCGGCGTCGGCGGCTGGTAGGCGGCCGGCTGATACGGCGGCGTGGCCTGTGCCGGCCCGCCCGGTGCGTCGAACGCCCCCGGGAAGGTCGGCGTGTAGCCGGGCGGCGTGGACGTGACCGGCTGCCCGTAGGGGGCCGCGGCGGGCTGATACCCGGGCGGCGTCGAGGTGACCCCGTATGCCGGCGGTGTCGAGGTGACGCCATAACCGGGAGGGGTCGACGTGACGGGCTGCCCGTACGCCGGCGGGGCGGAAGGCACCTGCTGCCCGAAGGCCGGCGGCGTCGACGTGACCGGGGGACCGAACGCCGGGGGCGTCGACGTGACCGGAGGCACGTAAGCGGGCGGCGCGGAGGTGACCGGAGGACCGAACGCCGGCGGCGTGGAGGTGACCGGAGGCGCGTAAGCGGGCGGCGTCGAGGTGACCGGCTGGCCGGGCGGCGTGTAGCCGGGCGGCGTGGACGTGACCGGCTGTCCGTAGGAGGCCGCCGCCGGCTGATACGCGGGAGCGGTGGCCGGCGGGGCCGAGGGCACCGCGGGCGGACCGGACACGACGGACGCGGCCGGAGGAGCGGAGACCGCCGGCGGCTGGGCCTGCGCGGGTGCCGCCTGCGCGCGACGGCGTCCACCGGTCGCCTGCGCGGCACTGGTGCGACCACCGGCCGGCTGCGCGGGGAAGGCCGCCGCGGTCGACTCGGCGGCGCGGGCCGCCTCGGCGGCACGGGCGGCGACACGGGTGCGGGTCGGCGGGGCGTCCTGCCCGACGGCGGGCACGGCACCGATCGTGGGCACGGCGGCGGGCGCGGCGGCCGGCGTGGCCGCGGGCGGCGCGGAGCGCAGCGGCGCGACCGGGGTCAGCGGCGAGCCGGTCCGCTGGCGGCCGGGCTGCCGCGACGGGCTCATCTTGTCGGCGAGGACGCCGACGAGCGAGGCGGCGGCGGCGTCGCAGGCGCGGACCGCGGCGACGGACTGGCGGATGGTCTCGGCGACCGCGGCGGTGAGTGCCCGGTTGATGCCGGTGCGGCGGGGGGTCTCGGCGATCGCGACCCGCAGCGCGGTGATGGCCTCGCCGAGTGTCACGGCGTCGGCGACCCCGCCCGCGGCGAGCTCGCCCGCGACTTGGGCGTCCCGGTTGCGCCCGGCGGCGCCGCCGCCGAGGATGCCCGGCTCGGGCAGCGCGTCGAGGATCGCCAGCGGGATGGCCTCGGCCGGGTCCGGGTAGGCGCGTAGCGCGGCCGGATACAGCTCGCGGAGCACCTCCCGCAGCGTCGCCGCGGCGCTCTGCCGGCCGGAGACGACGGCGGCGTGCGCGGCGAGGACCGGCTTGAGCGGCAGCATGTCGCGCGGCGGGGACTGCCCGACCGCGGAGAGCACGCCGGCCTGCAGCGCCCGGGCGAGGCCCACGGCGCGCCGCTCGGCGGCGTTGGACTGGATCTCCTCCGGCGACTCGTCGTCGGCGAAGCGCTCGGCATAGTCGTCGGCCGAGTCGTCGTCGGTGAAGGCGAGGTTGCGCCCGGCGGCGGTCAGCAGCTGGGTGACGACGTGGTCGTCGCTCTCGGCCGCGACAGCGACCCCCCCCTGCCCGCCGGAGCGTTGCGCGAGCAGCGCGCTGAGCTCGGCGTAGCCGCCGGCGTCGTCGCTCACCTCGCAGATGTCGATGAGTCGGCCGGCGTCGTCGACGACCGCGACGGTCAACCAGATTTCGGAGCTTGACTGCGGCTCGGCGAGATCAGCCGACGCCAGACCGCAGTACACCCGAACGAGCGCCACCGCGTCGTCCTCCTCTCGGGACATCAGTTGAGCTTTCACCACGTCGGCGGGGACGTGTCCCGGCGCCCCGCCGTGTGTGTTGCCGCAGGTCAAACTGAACGACCTCTACTAAACAGGTTGCGGGCGGATGACGCGATCAGCCGTTTCGGTTGAACTGCCTCATCGGCTGATCGTCGCGCACCGCAGCACCCGTCCGGTCAAAGGCCGGGCCGTGCCCGCCGTGCCAGAATGCCCACGGCTTAGATCCTGTCGGTCACAAATCAATCACGCCAGTCCACGGCGGCAGAAATCTTGCCGATTATGGTCCGCCAGCCGAGCGCTGCCTGTTGTGCCCCGATTTTCTTGAGCCGCCGCTTGGCGAAGAAGCCGCCGACGCCGCCGCCGACCGCCGCGCGAAGCGCTTCGTCGAGGTCGTCGAGGGGGGAGTCGGCGGCGAGGGCGGTGCGGACGGGCTCGAGCCGCAGCGCGTGCGCCAGGTCGCGGGCGACCTCGCCGGCCGAGATGAGCAGGTCGGCGTCCCACGCGTCCTGGCCGCCGCGGAGGTTCTCCACGACGAGGTCGAGCTCGTAGCGGTCCTCGTCCTTCGGCGCGACCGAAGAGGCGGTGATGCGGGTCTTCAGGCTGTCCCACGTGTCGAGCTGGCGCAGGTCGTGCTCCGCGTCGGACTTCACGAACTCGACGAGCCCCTCGGCGCTGCGGAAGACCAGCAGCTTGCCGCGGTGGCTGAGGAACGCGGGAACCTCCTCGGGCTCCTCCTCGTCCTCCTCCTCGTCGTCGGCGATGACGTCGGCCTCGGCCTCCTCGTCCGCCTCGGCGTCGTCCGCCTTGTCGGTGTCGTCGTCGGCGTCGTCCGATTTGTTCAGGTCGACGGCGTCAGCGTCGTCGGCTTCGGAGTCGTCGTCGTCCGAGTCGCGCGACTTCTTCGCCGGCTTCGCCGGCTTCGCCGTCGAAACGGCCGGCTCCTCGTCGGCGAACAGCTCCGCGTGCTCGTCGAGGATGACGACCTCGTCCTCGTCGGCGTCCGCCTCGCGGCGGTGGAGGATCGCGAAGTCGTCCTCCTCCTCGTCCAGCTCGGTCGGGGTGAGCTCGGTCGACAGCCGGTAGGCCCGCAGCGTGTAGCCGACGCCGGTGCGCAGCGCGATCTCGACCGGCTCGACGTTGACGTCGCTCCACATCGCGTCGGCCTGCGCGGAGCGCTCCTTGCGGTTGTCCTCCTCGTCGAGGTCGGCGTCGTCGTCCAGGGCGTCCTCGACCTCGTCGTCCTCGACCGCGTCGACGTCCTCGACGACGTCGGCCGTGGCGGTGGTGTCCGGGATCTCGGGAGCCTCGGGAGCCTCGTCGAGCGGCTCCTCGACGGAGGCTGGCTCAGCCGCGGCCGGCGTGCTCTTCTTCGCTGCCGCTGGGCGCGAGGACGCCGGACGTGATGAGGACGGACGGGAAGACTGGCGGGCCACTGTAGACCTCCGTAGTCGGCTCGGCGTGCGGGCACACTGCTCACTTACATGGCCTCGCGCACAAACACCCTAGTGTGCCCGGTCTGCGACGGTCAGACCCCCTTGGGGTGCCAGACCGTCTTGATCTCCAGCAGTGCCAGCATGCGGGACACCCCGGGGTCAGCGGTCCAGTCGGGGTCAGCAGGTCGGATCACCCGCTTCAGGTTCTCCGCGGCCGCGACCTCCAACTCCTTCGCGAGAGTGTCGTCCGTCACACCGGTGAGATCGATGGCGTTGACGTCCATGTGCGCCGCGAGCCACGGCGCGATCTCCGTGACCTTCCCGGTGAGCATGTTGACGACCCCGCCGGGCAGGTCGGAGGTGGCGAGGACCTCGGTCAGGGAGATCGCCGGCAGCGGCCGGTCGGTGGAGGCGACGACCACGACGGTGTTGCCCGTCACGATCGCCGGCGCGATCACGCTGACCAGCCCGAGCAGCGACGACGCGGCGGGCGCGACGACGGCGACGACCCCGGTCGGCTCCGGCGCGGACAGGTTGAAGTAGGGCCCGGCGACCGGGTTGGCCCCGCCGTGGATCTGCGCGACCTTGTCCGACCAGCCCGCGTACCAGACCCAGCGGTCGATCGCGGCGTCCACCTGCGCGGCGGCCTCCTTGCGCGGGACGCCCTCGGCGGCCTTCACCTCGGCCACGAACTGGTCGTGCCGGCCCTCGAGGACCTCGGCGACCCGGTAGAGGATCTGGCCGCGGTTGTAGGCGGTCGCGCCGGACCACTTGCCGGCGGCCGCGCGGGCCGCCTTGACCGCGTCGCGGGCGTCCTTGCGGGAGCCGAGCGCGGCGTTGGCGAGGAAGTCGCCGGAGGCGGAGTGCACCTGGTAGGACCTCCCGGACTCGCTGCGGGGAAACGCGCCGCCGATGAAGAGTTTGTAGGTCTTGCGGACGGCGAGCCGTGCCGGTGACTCAGTGCTCAAGGTAGGCCTCCAGCCCGTGACGGCCGCCCTCACGCCCGTAGCCGGACTCCTTGTAGCCGCCGAAGGGTGACGTCGGGTCGAACTTGTTGAACGTGTTGGCCCACACGACGCCCGCCCGGAGCTTGTCCGCGACGTGCAGGATGCGGGACCCCTTCTCGGTCCAGATCCCGGCGGAGAGCCCGTAGGGCGTGTTGTTGGCCTTTTCGACGGCTTCGTCGGGGGTACGGAACGTCAGCACCGACAGGACGGGCCCGAAGATCTCCTCGCGGGCGATCCGGTGCGCCTGCGTCACGCCGGTGAAGATCGTCGGTGCGAACCAGAAGCCGCGCGCCGGCAGCTCGCACGGCGCCGACCAGCGCTCGGCGCCCTCGTCCTCGCCGATCTGCGACAGCTGCCGGATGCGGGCCAGCTGCGCCGAGGAGTTGATCGCGCCGACGTCGGTGTTCTTGTCCAGCGGGTCGCCGACCCGCAGCTGCGCCATCCGCCGCTTCAAGGCGTCGAGGAACTCATCGGCCAGCGACTCCTGCAGCAGCAGGCGCGACCCGGCGCAGCAGACGTGCCCCTGGTTGAAGAAGATGCCGTTGACGACGCCCTCGACCGCCTGGTCGACGGCCGCGTCGTCGAAGACGATGTTGGCGGCCTTGCCGCCGAGCTCCAGGGTGAGCTTCTTGCGGGTGCCGGCGACGGACCGGGCGATGGCCCGCCCGACCTCGGTCGAGCCGGTGAACGCCACCTTGTCGACGCCGGCGTGCTCCACCAGGAGCCGCCCGGTGTCCCCGGCGCCGGTGATGATGTTGACGACGCCCGGCGGCAGCTCCGCCTGCTGGCAGATCTCGGCGAAGAGCAGCGCCGTCAGCGGCGTCGTCTCGGCCGGCTTCAGCACGACGGTGTTGCCCGCGGCGAGCGCCGGCGCGATCTTCCACGCCAACATCAACAACGGAAAGTTCCACGGGATGACCTGAGCGGCGACGCCGAGCGGCTTCGGGTCCGGGCCGAAGCCGGCGTACGGCAGCTTGTCGGCCCAGCCGGCGTAGTAGAAGAAGTGGGCGGCGACGAGCGGCACGTCGACGTCCCGGGACTCCCGGATCGGCTTGCCGTTGTCCAGCGTCTCGAGCACCGCCAGCTCCCGGGCCCGCTCCTGGATGATCCGGGCGATGCGGAAGAGGTACTTGGCGCGTTCGCGCCCCGGCATCGGGCCCCACACCGTGTCGAAGGCGCGCCGGGCCGCCAGCACCGCCGCGTCCACATCGGCGGTGTCGGCCGTGGCGATGTCGGCCAGGGCCTCCTCGGTGGCGGGGTTGACCGACTTGAACGACTCACCCCGCCCGTCGACGAAGGCGCCGTTGATGAACAGGCCGTAGGAGGACCGGATGTCGACGACCGAGCGTGACTCCGGCGCGGGTGCGTACTGAAAGTCCATCGCCCTAGTCCAAGGTGAAGTAGTCGGGGCCCGCGTAGTGGCCGGTGGCGAGCTTGGTCCGCTGCATGAGCAGGTCGTTGAGCAAGGTGGAGGCGCCGAAGCGGAAACGGTCGGGCTCCAGCCAGTCGGGCCCGGCGGTCTCGTTGACCATGACCAGATACTTGATCGCGTCCTTCGCGGTGCGGATGCCGCCGGCGGGCTTGACGCCGATGATCCGGCCGGTCGCGGCCCGGAAGTCGCGGACGGCCTCCAGCATGACCAGCGTCACCGGCATCGTCGCGGCCGGCTGGATCTTGCCGGTGGAGGTCTTGATGAAGTCGGCGCCGGCCAGCATCGCCAGCCAGGAGGCGCGGCGCACGTTGTCGAGCGTGGCCAGCTCGCCGGTCTCGAGGATGACCTTGAGGTGCGCGTCGCCGCACGCCTCCTTGATCGCCACGATCTCGTCGTGGACCTCGGCGTAGTGCCCGGCGAGGAACGCGCCGCGCTTGATCACCATGTCGATCTCGTCGGCGCCGTCGGCGACCGCCGCGCGGGTGTCGGCGAGCTTCACCGCCAGCGGCGCCTGTCCCGACGGGAACGCGGTCGCGACGCTGGCCAGGTGCACCCCGCTGCCGCGCAGCGCCTCGGCGGCGACGGCGATCATCGACGGGTACACGCAGATCGCGGCCGCGCTGGGGCACGTGGGGTCGGCGGGGTCCGGCCGGACCGCCTTCGCGCACAGCGCCCGCACCTTGCCGGGCGTGTCGGAGCCTTCGAGGGTGGTCAGGTCGACCATGCGGATCGCCAGGTCCAGGGCCTGCGCCTTCGCCGTCGTCTTGATCGACCGGGTGCTCAGCATGGCGGCGCGTTGCTCCGCGCCGACCTGGTCGACACCGGGCAAACCGTGCAGGAAGGTCCGCAGGGCGCCTTGTGAGCGCGCGACCTCGGCGGTGAGGGTCATGGCCTGAGTCTAAGCTCAGTCCCTGTGGACGTACTCGTGGTGGATCACCCCTTGGCCAAGTCGCGACTGACCGCGATGCGTGACGAACGGACCGACAACGGCCAGTTCCGTGCCGCGTTGCACGAGCTCACCACGATGCTCGTGTATGAGGCCGCCAGGTCGTTCGCCACCGAGCAGTTCCAGGTCAAGACCCCGGTCGCGATGGCCGAGGGCACCCGGCTGGCCAACCCGCCGCTGCTCGTGCCGGTCCTGCGCGCCGGGCTCGGCATGGCCGACTCCGCGCTCGCGCTGCTGCCGGAGTCCTCGATGGGCTTCGTCGGGCTCGCCCGCGACGAGGAGACCTACGAGCCGCGCGCCTACATGGAGTCGCTGCCCGGCGTCCTGACCGGCATCCCGGTCCTGGTGCTCGACCCGATGCTCGCCACTGGCGGCTCGCTGCTGCACTGCGTGCGGCTGCTCGTCGACCGCGGCGCGACCGACATCACGGTCCTGTGCGTGCTCGCCGCGCCCGCCGGCATCGAGCGGCTCGCCGGCTCGGGGCTGCCGATCCGGCTCGTCACGGCCGCGATCGACGAGAAGCTCAACGAGCGCATGTACATCGTCCCGGGCCTCGGCGACGCGGGCGACCGGCAGTTCGGCGGCATGCCCAGATTCTGAAGTCCGGCTTAAGCTTCGTCGCCGGATCGGGGGATATCCGCTGCTCGGCCATTGCCTCAGGGGCCGAGCAGCGGCCTACGGTGACCGGCGATGAAGCACCGACGTTCCTTCCTTCGCACCCATCCGGTCCTCGCCGTCGTCGTCACGGTCGGGGTCCTCGCCGGCTCCGGAGCCCTGGCCACCGCGGCCGCCACCAGACCCGAGGCCCGGACTCCTTCGTCGGCGGCGCAGCCGGTACCGGCGACGCCGAACGCTGACAAGGCCGGCCTCGGCACGGCGGTCACGCCCTCGAAGACAGCGGGGAAGCCGCCCGCGTCGAAGGCGGGCGGACGCTGCGGCCTCGACGCGAAGCTCGTGCCGGGCTGCGGGCTGCTGTGGGGCGTCGCGCCGGGCGCGTTCACGGACCTGAGGTCGTCGCAGGCCCTGGCGAACTTCGAGCGCACCACCGGCCGGCCCGCCGACATCCTGCACTCCTACCACCGCGGCGACGAGGTCTGGCCGACCGCCGACGAGATCGCCGTGGTCGAGCAGTCCCGCAAGCGGATCCTGTTCGCCAACTGGAAGGTCGCCTGGGACACCACCTGGGCCGACGTGGCCGCCGGCGGGCAGGACGCCCGCATCGACCGCGCCGCGGCCCGGCTGAAGGCGTTCCCCGGCAAGCTGTTCGTCGCGCTGCACCACGAGCCGGAGAACGACGTGCGCGCCGGCGGCGGCATGACCGCCCGCGACTACGCCGCGATGTACCGGCACACGGTCCTGCGCCTGCGCGCCGCCGGCGTCACCAACGTCGTCTTCGTGATGGTCTACATGGCCTACGAGCCGTGGTGCGTGCAGCCGTGGTTCGGCGACCTGTACCCGGGCGACGACGTCGTCGACTGGGTCGGCATGGACCCGTACCTCTTCGCCAGGCCCGGCGGCTACGGCCACGGTGACTTCGCCTACCTGGTCGACCGCACCTCGGACCCCGCGAAGTGGCCCGGGTTCTACACCTGGATCACCCGCACGCACGGCAACAAGCCCCTGATGATCGCGGAGTGGGGGGTGTACGAGCACGCCGCCGACCCCACGAAGAAGGCGTGGATCTACTCGACGGTCCGCCAGCAGCTCGGCCGGTTCCCGGCGATCAAGGCCCTCGTCTACTTCGACTCGCCGAACGCGCCGAAGGGCGACACGCGGCCGGACAGCTCCCAGCCGGCGCTCGAGGAGTTCCGGAAGCTGGCCGCGTCGACGACCTTCTCGGTGACGCTCTAGAGCCCCAGCGCCTGCGCGGTCTCCGTGCGCAGGGCGACGAGGGAGGCCCGGGCCTTCTCGCGGGCGGCGGCCACGTCCCCGCCGGTGACCGGCTCGACGACCTCCAGGTAGGCCTTCAGCTTCGGCTCCGTCCCCGACGGACGCACGACCACCCGGGTCGTGCCGGCCCGCACGATCAGCACGTCGGCGTCCGGCAGCAGGTCCTCGACCGCGCGCACCGGCTCGTCGAGCAGCGCCGCCGGCGGGTTGCGCCGGATCGTGGCCATCGCGGCCGCGATGTCGGCGAGGTCCTCGACGCGGACACTGAGCTGGTCCGTCGCGTGCACCCCGTGCAGCAGGGCGAGCTCGTCGAGGCGGTCGCCGAGCGTGCGCAGCTCGGCCTTCAGTCCCGCGGCGAGCTCGCACACCAGCAGCGCGGCGGTGATCCCGTCCTTGTCGCGGACGTGGCCGGGGGCGACGCAGTAGCCGAGCGCCTCCTCGTAGCCGTAGACCAGGTCGTCCCCGGCCCGCACGATCCACTTGAAGCCGGTGAGCGTCTCGCCGTAGCTCACCTCGTGCGCCTCGCACATCCGCGAGAGCAGGCTCGAGCTCACGATCGTCGTCGCGTACCGGCCCTTCACGCCGCGGCGCATCAGGTGGTCGGCGAGCAGTACCCCCACCTCGTCACCCCGCAGCAGCCGCCACTGCTGCCCGTCCGTCCTTGTCGTGCGCACGGCGACCGCGCACCGGTCGGCGTCGGGGTCGTTGGCGATCGCGATGTCCGCGTCCGCCTCATCGGCGAGCGCCAGCAGCAGGTCGGTGGCGCCGGGCTCCTCCGGGTTGGGAAACGCCACGGTCGGGAAGTCCGGGTCGGGCTCGGCCTGCGCCGCCACGACCGCGGGCACCGGATACCCCGCCTCGGTGATCGTCCGGACGAACACGTCCCTGCCGACGCCGTGCATCGGCGTGTACGCGACGACGAGGTCCCGGGGCACCTCGGGGTCGACCACCCGCAGCGCCCCGTCCACGTACGCGTCGAGCACGTCCTCGCCGAGGATCTCGCCGGGGTCGCCGAGCGGGACGTCCCGCAGCGGCCCGACGGCCCGGATCGCCCGCTCGATCTCCCGGTCGGCGGGCGGCACGATCTGTGAGCCGTCGCCGAGATACACCTTGTAGCCGTTGTCCTGCGGCGGGTTGTGGCTCGCGGTCACCATGACCCCCGCGGCCGCGCCGAGGTGCCGCACCGCGAACGCCAGGACCGGCGTCGGCAGCGGCCGGGGCAGCACCAGCGCCCGCCGCCCCGCCCCGGTCGCGACCCGGGCGGTCTCCTCCGCGAACGCTTTCGAGCCGTGCCTGGCGTCGTACCCGACGACGAGCGGCCCCTCGGCCCCCGTGTCCGCCAGCCACCGGACGAGCCCGGCCGCAGCACCCCGCACGACGGCGAGGTTCATGCCGTTGGGCCCGGCCCGCAGCGGCCCTCGCAGCCCGGCGGTGCCGAACGTCAGCGGTCCCGCGAACCGGTCCTGCAGCTCCCGGCGATCGTCGAGGACGGCCCGCAGCTCGTCCCGGGCGGCGGGGTCGGGATCGTCGGCCAGCCAGGCTTCCGCCTCGGCGCGCAGCTCACTCATCCGTTGTTCTTAGCATTGTTACCCGCGTGTCGCCCTCGCCGACCGCTCACTGCGCTGTTTCCCGCCGGTCGCCTTCGGCGATGGCTCGCTGCGCTGTTTCCCGCCGGTCGCCTTCGGCGATGGCTCGCTGCCCCACGCTTCGCGCGGGTCCCGCCGGGGGGATTCTCACCCCCGGAACCCCCCAATGCGCCGCTCCGCGACGCACTGCCGGCTTGCGCGGCAGACTCACACGCGTGCGCGTGGCATCCCGGTGGCTGGGCGCCGCGGCCATCTTCCATGATCCGGAAGACATTTTGCCGCTCTGACGCAATGCCGGTGAGTTAAGCGTTCAGGGTGATGGATGGGGCTGGATGGTGACTGTGAAGGTTGCTGTCCAGCTTCGTTGTTTGCGGCCGGGTTGTTTGGTGGTGCGGTCGCTGATGCGGTTGCGGCGGTTGGGGAGGGTTTGTTCGAGGATGCGGGTGTGGAGTTGG